>DASVLX010000278.1:0-12255 GCA_036384655.1 Pseudonocardiaceae bacterium | reverse complement strand
CCGGCCGGTCCCGCCAGGGCGCGTCGGCCGGCCGGGTCACGCCCAGGCCGGACAGCACCGCCTGGGCGGCCAGGATGCCGGCGGCCGACGCGGCGTTCACGATCTCGCCGGCCAGCACCATCCGCGCCGCCTCGGCGAGCGGGAACCACTGGGCGACCAGGTCGGTTTCCTCGTCGCCGTCGGGCACCACGCGGCCGACATCGGTCAGGTCACGGGCCAGGAACACCCGGACCACCTCGTCGCTGAACCCGGGCGAGGCGGCCACGTCGACCAGCACCTCCCAGCGCTGGGCGGTCAGGCCGGTCTCCTCAACGAGTTCACGGCGCGCGGTGTCCACCGGCGCCTCGCCGGCGATGTCGAGCAGCCCGGCCGGGATCTCCCACAGCCGGTGGCCGAGCGGGTGACGGTACTGGTGGATCAGCCGCACCCTCGCCCCGCCCGGGCCGTCGTCCAGCGGGACCACGGCGACGGCGCCGTAGTGCTCGACGACCTCCCGCCGGGCCACCACGCCGCCGGGCATGCGCACCTCGTCGGCGCGCAGCGCGATCACCCGGCCCTGGTAGATGTCGGTGCTGGAGACAACCTCGAAGGTGTGCCGGCTGTTCTCGCCCACGGTCTGCGTCATTGTTCGCTCACACCTTCGCCGGCACGGTGGCCGTGGAGTCGGACAGGTCGACGGGCAACCGCTCGGCGGCGCGGTAGTCCAGTGCGGCCGACACGAACGCGGCGAACAGCGGATGCGGCCGGGTCGGGCGGCTCTTCAGCTCGGGATGCGCCTGGGTGCCGACGAAGAACGGGTGTCGCTCGCCGGACAGCTCGACGAACTCGACCAGCCGGCCGTCCGGCGAGGTGCCGGAGAAGACCAGACCGGCCGCCGACAACCGCTCCCGGTAGGCGTTGTTCACCTCGTAGCGGTGCCGGTGCCGCTCGGACACCTCGTTGTCGCCGTAGATGCCGGCGATCATCGTGCCGGGCCGCAGCATCGCCGGGTAGGCACCCAACCGCATGGTGCCGCCCATGTCCCGCTCCCCCGCGATCACGTCGGTCTGGTCGGCCATCGTGCTGATCACCGGGTCGGGCGTGGCGGAGTCGAACTCGGCCGAGTTGGCCTCGGCCAGCCCGGCCACGTCACGCGCGTAGAAGATCACCATGCACTGCAGGCCCAGACACAGCCCGAGGGTCGGGATGCCGTGCGTGTAGGCGTGCCGGATCGCGCCGATCTTGCCCTCGATGCCACGCACCCCGAAACCACCGGGCACCAAAACACCGTCCACACCGGACAGCATGCGGGCGGCGCCGGCGGGCGTCTCGCAGGTGTCCGAGGCGACCCAGACGACCTCCACCCGAGCGCGGTGCGCGAAACCACCGGCCCGCAACGCCTCCGTCACCGAGAGGTAGGCGTCCGGCAGGTCAACGTACTTACCGACGACCGCGATGCGCGTCGTCTCACCAGGATTGTGCACACGGGCCAGCAGATCGCCCCACACCGTCCAGTCCACGTCCCGGAACGGCAGGTCCAACCGGCGAACCACATACGCGTCCAGGCCCTCGGTGTGCAGCACCTTGGGAATGTCGTAGATGGACGGCGCGTCGGGCGCGGCCACCACGGCCTCGACGTCCACATCGCACATCAGCGCGATCTTGCGCTTCAGCGCGTCCGGGACCTCCCGGTCGGCCCGGCACACGATGGCGTCGGGCTGGATGCCGATGTTGCGCAGCGCGGCGACCGAGTGCTGCGTCGGCTTGGTCTTGAGCTCGCCGGACGGCGCCAGGTACGGCACCAGCGAGACGTGCACGAAAAAGCAGTTCTCCCGGCCGACATCCTGCCGGACCTGCCGGCAGGCCTCCAGGAACGGCAGCGACTCGATGTCACCGACGGTCCCGCCCACCTCGGTGATCACGACATGCGGGCGCTGGCCGTCCGGACCGGGTTCGGCCATCAGACGGATCCGCGACTTGATCTCGTCGGTGATGTGCGGGATCACCTGGACCGTGTCGCCGAGGTACTCGCCGCGGCGCTCCTTCGCGATCACCGCCGAATACACCTGGCCGGTGGTGACGTTCGCCTTACTGTTGAGAGCCCGGTCCAGGAACCGCTCGTAGTGACCGATGTCGAGGTCGGTCTCGGCACCGTCGTCGGTGACGAAGACCTCGCCATGCTGGAAGGGATTCATCGTGCCCGGATCAACGTTCAGGTACGGATCCAGCTTCTGCATGGTGACGCGAAGGCCACGCGACGTGAGCAGTTGACCGAGGCTGGAGGCGGTGAGCCCCTTACCCAACGAGGAGGCGACGCCCCCCGTGACGAAGATGTGCTTGGTCATCTGTGCCTGAAGCACCAACAAGGCTCCCCGTGATCGGGGCCGGCGGCGCCGGCCTGTCCACGGGATTTCACAGTAACACGTTCGGCCGAACCACTACCGCCAAACGGTCGGCGTTTCGCATCACTATCGTGGCTTCGGGGGTCTGTTGGTCGTGATCGAAGAAGGGACGGCACCGCCGTGATCGTCGCGTTTTCGGTGAGCCCGCTCGGCGTGGGTGAGAGTGTCGGCGAGTACGTGGCCGAGGCCGTCCGGGTGGTGCGCGCCAGTGGCCTGCCCAACCACACCGACTCGATGTTCACCAGCATCGAGGGCGAGTGGGACGAGGTCATGGCGGTGGTGAAGCAGGCCGTCGAGGCCGTACAGGCCCGCAGCCCACGGGTGAGCCTGGTGCTGAAGGCCGACATCCGGCCCGGCGTCACCAACGGCCTGGTCACCAAGGTCCAGGAGGTCGAGCGCTACCTAGCCCAGGGCTAGCGGCGCCGGGGAGGTCGCGTTGCCGGCGGTGCCGTAGCTGCCCGCCTTGCCGCCGGCCTGTTCCCGTAGCGCCAGCACGGTGGCGATCCGGCCATACGACGAGTCCGCGTCATCCACAGTGGACAGGACCGAACTGGACGACGGATCGGCGCGCACCACACCGATCGCGCCCAGCCCGTTCGCCGAACCGGCCGCGCCCGCCAACACCGCGCCGCTGCCGCCGCGCTGTAGCTGGGTCGCGAACCGGGCCAGGATCGCCGCGCGATCGGCCGCGTCGGTGCCGGACTGCTCACCACCGGTGAGCACGACGGCCAGTTGGGCCTGCCGCACCGGCGTGGTCGGCTGGACGATGAACCCACCGGTGGCCAGCCCGGACAGGGCGGCCGCGAGCTCGTCGGAGGTGGCCTGCGGCGCGTTGTTCGCCTTGTTCAGCAACAGCAGGTCACCGAACAACCCGCCGGCCAACGTGCCCGGGTCGGACGCCAGCGGCAGTTGCGCGCCGGCCGGAATCAGCCGGGTCACCAGGTCACGTAGCTGGTCGGCGCGGTCCGGGTCGGCGAACGCGTCGGTGAGCTGGACCTGACCGGTCACGGTCGCCCCCGCCGAGCCGAGCAGGCTGGTCAGCGCCTGCCGGTCGGCGGTGTTGGCGTCCGCTGTGCTGATCAACACGATGCTGCGGCCGGTGAGCTGGCCACGAACCGTCAGTGGTCCGGTGGCGGCGGCGAACCGGTCGGCCTCGTTCAGTCGCGCGTTCAGGCCGCTCTGGCTGGCCTGCAGGTCCGAGACCTGGGTGGCGAGCTGGTCGCGCTGCCCGGACAACCCGGACAGCAGCCGGTCGGACAGTGTCGTCGAACCGAGCACGACCCCGACCGCCAGCGCCAGGAACACCGACGCGATCGAGATCACGTGGTAGCGCAGTGAGATCACGACAGGCGCCCCCTGACCCATGTTTCGCCCTCCTGCCACAGGCGCACCACATTGGTGACCACCCAGTGCAGGTAGATCTGGCCCAGATCGGACACCGACAGCGCCACGGCGACGACCGCCAGCACCGCCAGCACCAGCAGCACCACCGCGGCGGTGGGCACCCGGCGCCGGTTCAGGGTGGCGACGGCCCGCCCGTCGACCAGCCGGTTGCCCAGCCGCAGCCGGGTCAGGAACGTCGACGGGTTGGACCCGGTCCGGCCCCGGTCCAGGAACTCGGTCAGGGTGGCCTGGGTGCCGACGGTGACGACCAGGCTGGCGCCGTGCGCGTCGGCGATCAGCAGCGCGAGATCCTCCGGGCTGCCGGACGACGAGAACGTCACCGCGCCCACGCCCAAGTCCTGGACACGTTCCAGGCCGGCCGCGTGACCGTCCGAGTCGGCCGGCACCACGACCTCCGCGCCGGACCGTAGCGCCTCCGTGCTCACCACGCCCGGGTCGCCGACGATCACATCGGGCCGGTGGCCGGCCGCCAGCAGGCTGTCCGCGCCGGTCTCCACCCCGATGAGCACCGGCCGGTGCTCGCGGATGTAGCGGCGCAACGCGCGCAGCTCCTCGACATGCCCGCGCCCGGGCACGACGACCAGCACCTCGCGGTCCTCGATGGGCAGCGACAGCGTCGGCACACCCACACCTTCCAGCACCAGGGAGCGCTCCCGGCGCAGGAACTCGATGGTGTTCGCGGAGAACGCCTCCAACTGGGCGGACATGCCGGCCTTGGCCTCGATCATCTGGTCGGCGACCGACTCGGGGGTCTGCGCGACTCCCCGGGCGACCTCCCGCTCGCCGGCATAGACCACGCCACCGTCGAGCCGGAGCCTGGTGCCCTCCCTGATGGCGTGCAGGGCGTCCGCTCCGACCGAGTCGATGAGCGGAATGCCGGCGTTGACGATGGCCTCCGGGCCGAGGTTCGGGAACCGGCCGGAGATCGACGGCGCGGCGTTGACCACACCGGCGACCCTCGCCTCCACCAGCGTGTCGGCGGTGCGCCGGTCCAGGTCGAGCTGGTTGAGCACGACCACGTCTCCGGTACCGACCCGACGCAACAGATCACCGGTGCGCCGGTCCACTCTGGCGACTCCCACCACGCCGGGCAGTTCCTGATGAGATCGGGTGAGCAAGCCGGCAAGTCTCATGCCGCCGATCGTGGCAAGGTCAACGCGCCGGACATGGCCGCCACGCCGACATATTTGCCCAGGTCACCCGGTTGGGTTACGCGACCTTGACCGGTTCGGTGACATTTGGGTGATCCTTCGTCACTTCTTGCGACTCTTCTTGCGCGGTTGGGCGGCCCGGCGGTCGGACGCCTTGTCGGCGGTGGCCGCCGCCAGCAGTTCCTCGGCATGCGCCCGGCCGGTGTCGGTGGATTCCAGGCCGGCGAGCATCCGGGCCAGCTCGACCACCCGTTCCTTGTCGTCCAGTGCACGGACACCGCTACGGGTGAGACCACCGCCGGTGATCTTGTCGACCGTCAGGTGCCGGTCGGCGTAGGCGGCGACCTGGGCCAGGTGGGTCACCACGATCACCTGGTGACTGCGCGCCAACTGGGCCAGCCGGAACCCGATCTCCACCGCGGCCCGGCCGCCAACGCCCGCGTCGACCTCGTCGAAAACCAGGGTCGGCACCGGATCGGCATGTGCCAGCACCACCTCCAGGGCGAGCATCACCCTGGACAGCTCACCGCCGGAGGCACCCTTGTGGATGGGCAGCGCCGGCGCGCCGATGTGCGGGCGCAGCAGCAACTCGACGTCGTCGACGCCGTCCGGGCCGGCCTGCCGCAGGCCCGCCGGCATCCGCACCGCGAGCGGATCGCCCGGCTCGGCGTCATGCTGCGCGACCACGACGTCCAGCGTGGCGTTGGGCATGGCCAGGCCGGAGAGTTCGGCGGTCACCGCCTCGCCGAGCCGGCCGGCGGCCTCCTGCCGGCGCTCGCTGACCCGGCCGGCCAGCTCGGCCAGCTGGCCGGCCAGCTCGTCGCGGCGGGTGGCCAGCGCGGCCAGCGCCTCCTCCGAGGTGTCCAGATTCAGCAGCCGCAGCTCGGCCTTCTCGGCCCAGTCGAGCACCCCGGCCACGTCCGCCGCGTACTTGCGGGTCAGCGACTTCAGCTCGGCCTGCCGGGCCAGCACCTCCTCCAGCCGGCGGGGATCGGCGTCCAGGCCGGCGAGATATTCGCCGAGCTCGTTGCCGACATCGGTGAGCAGGATCGCCGCCTCGGCCAGCCGGGGCCGCATGTCCCGCAGGATCGGATCGTCGACGGAGTCCAGTTGGTGCCGGGCCTCCGCGACCAGACCCATCGCGTTGGGGGCGTCCTGGTCTCCCTCCACCGAGCCGCTGATCGCGAGCTGCGCGGTACTCGCCGCCGCCCGCAACTGGTCGATGTCGGCGAGCCGCCGCGCCTCGGCGACCAGGTCGTCGTCCTCACCCGGTCTGGGCGCGACCGCCTCGATCTCGGCCAGACCATGTTTGAGCAGGTCGGACTCGCGGGCCAGCTCCCGCGACTTCTCGGTGCGTTCGGCCAGCTCGGCGCAGACCGCGAGCCACTCGTCGCGAAGCGCGCGGTAGGCGGCCAGCGGTTCGGCGACCGGCGCTCCAGCGAAGCGGTCCAGCATGGTCCGCTGCTCGCCGGGCCTCAGCAGCCGCAGCTGGTCGTTCTGGCCGTGCACCGCGATCAGATGTTCGGCCAGCTCACCGAGTACTCCGGCCGGAATCGACCGGCCGCCCAGATGTGCCCGGGATCTGCCGTCCTCACTGACCGTGCGCACCGCGATGATGCTGCCGTCATCGTCCGGTTCGGCGCCGGCCTCGGCGGCCAGTTTCGCCGCGTCCGATTCCGGCGGGAGTTTGAACCGCCCCTCGACGACCGCCCGCTGGCTGCCCACCCGCACCCGGGAGGCCTCGGCACGGCCGCCCGACAACAGGTGCAGCCCGGTGACCACCATTGTCTTCCCGGCTCCTGTCTCACCGGTGAGGACGGTCAGTCCCGGATCAAGCTCCAGCGTGGCCTCGTCGATCACGCCGAGGCCGGAAATACTCATCTCGGCCAGCACAAGCCGAACCCTAGTGGGTCACGCGCGGCGGTCGCGCCAGCTCTGCACCGGCAGGTTGAACTTGTGGACAAGTCGGTCGGTGAACGGCCCCTCCCGCAACCGGACCAGCCGCAGTGGCGTCGAACCACCCACGACCTCCACCCGGCTGCCCGCCGGCAGCGGATACACCCGGCGTCCGTCGCAACACAGCACGGCCGACCGGCCGGCCGGGTCAACCTCGACGGCCACCACCGAGCTGGGCGACACGACCAGTGGGCGGGCGAACATCGCGTAGGCGTTGTTCGGCACCACCAGCAGCGCCCGGACATCCGGCCACATGATCGGACCGCCGGCCGAGAACGCGTAGGCGGTGGACCCGGTCGGCGTCGAGCAGAGCACGCCGTCGCAGCCGAACGCGGACACCGGTCGGTCGTCGACCTCGATCCGCACGTCCAGCACCCGCTCGCTGGTGCCCTTCTCCAGGCTCGCCTCGTTCAGCGCCCAGGTACTCGCGATGACCTTGCCGTCATGGGTCGCGGTGACGTCGATGGTCATCCGCTCCTCGACCTCGTACTCACCGGCGGCGGCCATCGCGACGGCCTCTTCGAGGGCGTCCAGGTCGGCCTCGGCGAGAAACCCGACCCGGCCCAGGTTGACGCCCAACACCGGGACCCCGGCGGGATGCGCGAGTTCGGCCGCGCGCAGCAGTGTTCCGTCACCACCGAGCACGAACACCAGTTCGGTGCCCTCGGCGGCATTCGGCCCCACTGGCACCACCGACGTGTACCAGGATGGATCCAGATCGGCGGCCTCGTCCTCCAGCACCCGCAGGCCGATGCCGGAACCAGCGAAGGTGGCGGCCACCTTCTCGGCGGTCCGGACCGTGTCCGGCCGGCCGGTGTGCACGATGAGCAGGATCTCCCGGCTCACTCCGGCGGTCACTGCGGCCCCTCTCGGACGGCGGCATGCACGAGCACGGCGGCTTCCTCTCGTGGCAGTGGCTCACCGCGACGCAACCAGGCGAAGTACTCCACATTGCCGGCCGGGCCGGGCAGCGGACTGGCCACCACGCCGTGGGCGCGCAGGCCGAGCCGGCCGGCGGCGGCGAGCACGCCGAGCACCGCGTCGGCGCGGAGCTCAGGATCCCGCACCACCCCGCCCGAGCCGAGCCGGGCGCGGCCGACCTCGAACTGCGGTTTGACCATGGGAACCAGGTCACCGTCGGGGACCGTGCACTCCAGCAGCGCCGGAAGAACCAGCGCCAGCGAGATGAACGAGAGGTCCGCGACCACGAGATCCACCGGGCCGCCGACGGCCTCGGGCGTGAGGCTGCGCACGTTGGTGCGGTCCAACACGACCACGCGCCTGTCGGTGCGCAGCCGCCAGTCCAGCAGGCCCCGACCCACGTCGGCGGCCACCACCCGGGTCGCGCCGCGGCGCAGCAGCACATCGGTGAATCCACCGGTCGAAGCGCCGGCGTCCAGGCAGTTGCGGCCCGCGACCGTCAGCCCCATCGGCTCGAACGCGGCCAGCGCGCCCAGCAGCTTGTGCGCGCCACGGGACGCCCAGCCGGGGTCCTCGATGTCCGCGCGCACCACGACCGGGGCGTCCGACTCGACCGCGGTGGCCGGTTTCGTCGCGACCGTGCCACGCACCGTCACCCGGCCGGCCGCCACCAACTGGCTGGCATGTTCACGGGATCGAGCAAGTCCGCGACGCACCAACTCGGCGTCCAAGCGGGTTCGTCTGGCCACGGCTACACCTGATCAATGCTGGCCAGCGCGTCGGCCAGCGCGGCATGGGCGGCATCGAACCTGGCGACATGCTCGGCGACCGGCAGATGGTCGAGTTCGTCGAGCGCGGCGACGGCCCGCTCGGCACGGGCCACGGCCAGCGTGTCGGCGGACGAGTACTGCGCGTCGGGATGCACGTCTCTACGCTAGCCGATCCGCTGGTCCAGGCAGGTGAAGCGTGGTCAGCGCGTCGGCCGCGAGGCCGTCACCGGGGGTCACCGTGACCGGGCCACCGCCGGTCGACCACCAGGCCGCGCACAGCGCGCGCAGCAGCGCCAGTTCATCGGGCCGGCCGTCCCGCACCGCCTGGGCCAGCAGGCCGTCGTCGGTGTAGTCGATCTTCCAGCCCGGTTGGTCCGCGGTGATCTCGACATCGGCGACGCGGCTGAGCACGCCACGGACGTCGGCGGCGAGATAGCGCGGCCGCTGCGAAACGTCCGCGGCGAGCAGTTGAGCCGCCGTGGACACCCCGCTGAGCACCAGTAGGGCGTCGGCCCGCACGGCCGACGCCCCGGAGATGTCGGTGTCCAGGCGGTCGCCGACCACCAGCGGCCGGCCGCCGCCGGCGTCGCGCCACGCCTGGGTCATCAGTGGGCTGGCGGGTTTGCCGGCGACGACCGGTTCCGCGTGAGTGGCCGCGCGCAGCGCGAGGACCAGCGAACCGTTGCCGGGCAGTTGGCCGCGTTCGGTCGGCAGCGTCGTGTCGGTGTTGCTGGCCACCCACAGCGCGCCGGCCTGGATCGCCAGGCTGGCCTCGGCCAGGTCGCGCCAGCCGGTGTCCGGGGAGTGACCCTGCACGACGGCCGCGACCTCGGGCGAGTACGTCCGCACCGGACGCAGGCCGTGTCGCGTCACCTCGGCGGCCAGTGCCTCCGTGCCGATCACCAGCACCAGGGCGCCGGCCGGCAACCGGTCGGCCAGCACGCCGGCGGCGGCCTGCGCGCTGGTGGCGATCTCGTCTGGATGGGCCGGCACGCCGAGTCCGCGCAGTTGCGCGGACACCGTGTCGGGAGTTCGCGAGGCGTTGTTCGTGACAAACCGGACGGCGGTGCCCGCCTCATGTGCCGCGGTCACCGCCGCGTCGGCGCCGTCGATCATGACACCGCCCCGGTAGACCGTGCCGTCAAGATCGATCAGTAGAACGTCGTAGTTGTCGATCAGACGATCGGTCACGAATCCTCCGCGTTCAGCGCCGGCGAGTCGCCGTCCTCCTTTTCGCCCTCCGGTTCGGCATTCTTCTCCTGCTGCTGGTCCGCCAGTTCCACGGCCCGCTCGGCGGCGTCCGTGCCGCCGTCCTCGTCGGCGTCCGCCGCGTTGAGGAACCAGCGGATCGCCTCCTCGGTGCGGCCAACGGCGGTCAGGTTGTCGGCGTAGGCGTAGAACAGCCTGGCACTCCACGGCTCGCGCTTGCTCGGGTCAAGTTCCGGACCCTGCAGCGCGACCACGGCCGCGTCGAGCTGGCCGAGATCACGCCGGGCGCCGGCCGCGACGATCCGCAGCTCCACCGCCTCGGACGGGGACATCTCGGCGTGGCTCTCCTTCGCGAGGTCGAGCGCCCGCTCGGGCCGGCCGAGCGCACGCTCGCAGTCGGCCATCACCGCGAGGTGACCGGCACCGCCGGACATCCGGCGCGCCGCGCGTAGCTCCGCCAGCGCCTCGGCCCATTCGCCGGCGTGGTAGGCGGTCAGGCCGGTGGCCTCACGCACCACGCCCACCCGGGCGGCCTTCTCCCGCGCGTAGCGGGCGTGCTCCAACGCCCGCTCGGGGTCACTGTCGATCAGCAGACCGGCGGCGGCCAGGTGCCGTCCGACGAGCTCGGCCAGGCCCTTCGGCAGACCGCGCAGCTCGGCGCGGACCTCGGGGTCAAGCTCGGCGTAGTCGGCACCCTCGGGCAGTTCCGGCTGCCTGGTCGAGGCATTGGCAGAAATTCCGTGTCCACGCGAATCATGTCCGTACGAATCATGCCCACGCGGACCGTGCTCGTACCTCGCGGAACCGTGCCTGACCGGGCCGCTGACGGTCGAGCCGTTCACCGGCTCGTGCTCCGTGTCGCTGGGCTCGCCGGGCTCGGTCGCCGGTGCGGTCTCGGCCGTATCGTCGGCCCTGTCCGCCTCGGCGGATTCGCTGACGGATTCACTCGCCTGAGGCTCGACGGTTTCCTGCTCGCCGGCCGACGCGGTGCCAGCCTCGGTGGGCTCGATCGGGGTGATCGGCTCCGCCGGGGTTTCTACGGATTCGACCGGCTCCGCGGGTGCGGTCGGCCGCTCGTCGCGATCGTGCTGACGCGGCGGCCGGGAATCCCGGTCAAAGTCACGGTGGCCCCGGTAGCCGCCACGGTCATCATGATCACGGCGATAGCCGCGGTCATGGCCGTAGCCGCGATCATCCCGGTCATGCCGGCGGTCGCCGCCCCGGTCGTAACCGCGATCGCGATCGCGGTAGCCGCCACGGTCATTGCCGCGATCATTACCACGGTCGCCCCGGTAGCCACGGTCGTTGTCCCGATCGCCACCACGGTGGTCACTGCCGCGGTGATCACTGTCTCGGTGATCACTGTCTCGGCGATCACTGCCGCGATACCCGCCACGGTCGTTCCGGAATCCACCGCGGGAGTCACCCCGGGAATCGTCCCGGCGCCATTCACCACGCGGCCGATCCGAACGTCGATCGTCACTGCTCCGATCACCGCGCCGGTCGTCCCGGTCCCGCCACTGCGGCCGGCCCTCCGAGTGCCAACCGCCACGATCGCCCTGTCGGCGGTCGTCACGGTTCTGCCAGCGCGGACGGTCCGGGCGTGCACCGGAATCCCGTCGATCGCCGCCCGACCGTTCCGGTCGGTCCGACCAGCGACCACGGTCACCACCGCGCTCGCCACCTCGGTAGCCGCCACGGTCATCGCGACGGTCACTGCCGCGGTCGCCCTGGTAGCCGCGGTCGTTGCGGCGGTCTCCACCGCGGTGATCACTGTCTCGGTGATCACCGCCGCGATACCCGCCACGGTCGTTCCGGAATCCACCGCTCCGGTGTTCGCCACCGCGTTCGCCGCCACGGGAGTCGTCGCGGTGCCATTCACCACGGGGACGGTCCGAGCGTCCGCCCGAGTCACGGCGGTCCCAACCACCCTCACGGCGGTATCCACCCTCGCGACGGTCGCCGCTGCCGCGGTGATCACCTTCCCGGCCGTCACCTTCACGGCGGTAGCCGCCCTCGCGACGGTCGCCGCTGCCGCGGTAGCCGCCCTCGCGAGAGCCACCCTCGCGGTTGCCGCGGTAACCACCGCGGTCACTGCGCTCATTGCGGCCGTAGCCGCCGCGCTTGTCGCCGCCATAGCTCCGGTCGCGGCCTCTGTCGCGACCACCAAAGTCGCGGCGTGGCCGGTCGCCGCGCGACTCATCGTCGCGCCGCTGGCGGTCATCGTCCTCGGACACCCGTCCTCCAAAACACACATGCCGACAGGGGCTCGTAACCAGGTGCGGTAACGCACGCTGGTCACAAGCCCCTGTCGGAAAGGAGTGTCCGGCGGTGTCCTACTCTCCCACACCCCTGCGGGTGCAGTACCATCGGCGCTGGGAGGCTTAGCTTCCGGGTTCGGAATGGGACCGGGCGTTTCCCTCCCGCCATGACCGCCGTAACTCTATGAACATAGCCACACTC
>DASVLX010000277.1:0-11680 GCA_036384655.1 Pseudonocardiaceae bacterium | reverse complement strand
CGAGGCGATGATGACCGGTACGTGCAGGGGGACGTTCTCCGCGCCGATCACATCCGGTCGGTACACCAGTCGGGCGATGGGGGCGATGAGCCACCGGATCAACAGGTGCAGCACGAGTCCTCCTGGTCGGTCCCACCGAGGTTATCGCCCGAACTGACGACACTCGCGACCGACCGGCGGCCCGCCCACCGAACGTCGGTGGCGCATGCCACCATCGACATGTGACCACCGCGCTGATCTACATCGTCATCATGGTGCTCGTCGCCGGCGTGGTCTACCTGCTCGCCGCGGCGGTGTTCGGCCGTGGCGAGCAGTTGGAGCCGCTGCCGCCGGGTGCCTCACCAACTCGGCTGCCGTCCGGTGAGATCACCGGCGACGACATCCGGGCGGTCCGCTTCCAGCAGGTGTTGCGCGGCTACAAGATGACCGAGGTCGACTGGGTGCTCAGCAAGCTCGGCGCCGAGGTCGACGAGCTGCGCGCCAGGCTGGCCGAACTGGAGCAACCCGCCGACGAGCCGGGGTGACCATGGGTGAGCTGGTCACCGGCGAGGACGGCCGGGCGCGCTGCCCGTGGGTCGGCGCCGCCGCCGAGTACATCGCCTACCACGACGACGAGTGGGGCGTGCCCCTGCACGGCGACCAGCCGTTGTTCGAGCGGATCTGCCTGGAGTCGTTCCAGTCCGGGCTGTCCTGGCTGACGATCCTGCGGAAGCGGCCGGCCTTCCGCCGGGCGTTCGCCGACTTCGATCCGGTCACCGTGGCCGAGTTCGGGCCGGCGGATGTGGTACGCCTGCTCGCCGACGCCGGCATCGTGCGCAATCGGGCCAAGATCGACGCCGCGATCGGCAACGCCCGCGCCACCCTCGCGCAGGACATCACCCTGGACGAACTGCTCTGGTCGTTCGCGCCACCGGAGCGTGGCCGCGGCGAGCCCCGGACGGTCGCGGACATCCCGGCCGTCAGCCCCGAGTCGACGGCGATGGCCAAGGAACTGAAGCGCCGTGGCTTCAAGTTCCTCGGCCCCACCACCTGCTACGCCCTCATGCAGGCCACCGGGATGGTGAACGACCACCTCCCCGGCTGCTGGAAAGCGACGCTCTAGAACCGCCGCCTGGGAGGGCATTCACTTGCCGGTGAACTTGGGCGGGCGCTTGGCGGTGAACGCCTCCACGCCCTCCAGGTGGTCCGAGCTGTGGCCGGCGGTGGTCTGCGAGCGGTCCTCGACGGCCAGCGCCGCCGCGAGATCGGCGCCGGCCCCGGCCAGCAGCGAGCGCTTGATCAGGCCGTAGGCGGTGGTCGGGCCAGCCGCCAATTGAGCCGCCAACTGCCTCGCACGGTCCAGCGCGGTGCCGTCCGGCACCACCTCGTTGACCATGCCGATGGCCAGCGCGCGCTGTGCGTCGACCGGCCTGGCCAGCAACATCATCTCCATGGCGCGGCCGTAACCGATCAGCCGGGGCAGCGTCCAGGACGAACCGGAGTCGGCGGACAGGCCGACGTTGGCGAACGCCATCAGGAACCTGCTCGACTCGGCCGCGATCCGGAGGTCGCAGGCGTAGGCGAAGGCCGCCCCGGCCCCGGCCGCCATGCCGTTGACCGCCGCGATCACCGGCTTGGGCAGCTCGGTGAGCGCCCGCGCGATCGGGTTGTAGTGCTTCGCCACTGTGGTCATCGGGTTCTCGCTGCCGGCCCGCAACTCCTCGATGTGCTCCCGCAGGTCCTGCCCCGCGCAGAAGGCCCGGCCGGCACCGGTCAGCACGACCGCGCGTACCGAGTCGTCGGCGGCGGCCGCGTGCAGCGCCGCGAGGAGTTCCTCCTTGAGCCGGTATGTCAACGAGTTGAACGATTCCGGGCGGTTCAAGGTCAGAGTTCGGGTACCGTCAGCGTCATCGATCAGCAACACGGATTCGGTCGTCATCGATCGAGTCTCGCAGCCGCGAGTGATCAAATCCACCCGGGACCGGCGGGTCCGGAGTGGACGGTATCGACCCGCACCGGACATCGAAACGACTGTTGGGTGACGCGTCGTACGACGTCATCACGGACGCCGTCGGGCGTGAAAAGATCGGCTCGTTTTTCCCCTGGAGTCCGCATGGGGGAGAATGGCTCTCACACCCGGCGGCCCGTTGGTGTGCCGGTGTTGAAGATCGTAACGGAGGGAGCACGCGATGGCGGCCATGAAACCCCGGACCGGCGACGGTCCCCTTGAGGTTACAAAGGAGGGACGCGGGATCGTCATGCGCGTCCCACTTGAGGGTGGGGGTCGGCTCGTCGTGGAAATGTCAGCGGAGGAGGCCACCGCACTGGGGGATGCCCTCAAGGTCGCCGCAGGTTGATCGTTTCGTCCGGTTCGCGCCCCGACCGTCGCGATGGCTGACGTCGCACGGCCGGGGCGCGTGTGTGCACGCACCGGCATGTCTGGCCGCGCGCCGTTCGCCAGATCCGCTGGTTCAGTGCCGCTAGTTCGTCGCAGATGAGGTAGTTCGAATGGTCGTCCGTACGCCCCTCGCACCGTCGGTGCCCACACCGCTGGTTTCGGTCGAGCTGACCGGTCGAAACCGACGGGGTAGCGCCGCGCCGGTCGCGGTGATCGGCGTGCCACCGGCCGGTTCGGACGAGCCGCGACTCGGCCCTCGGGCGGCGGAACTGCTGGCCGGTTGGCGGGACGTGGCACAACCGAGCGGCAAGGCCGGCGAGGTACACGCGGTGCCCGCGCTGGACGAGCCGGCCGGTTCGATTGGCTGGGTCGTGGGCGTTGGCGCCCGCAGACCCGCGGACTGGCGTACGGCCGGTGCGGCGCTGGTCAGAGCGGCCCAGACGCTCGGCGAGAACAGCAGCCATCCCCGGACGCTTGATATCAGCCTGCCGGCCGGCATCGGTGCCGACGAGATCGGCGCGCTGGTACTCGGCCTGATGCTGGGTGGTTACCGGTTCACGGTGACCGGTGACCCGGTCCGGCCGGTGCTGCGCACCGTGCGGCTGCGGGTCGAGTCCGTGGACGCTCAGGATCCGGCACACCCGGACCTGGCGGACGCGGTGCGCCGGGCATCGGCGCTGGCGTCGGCCACCGCACTGGCACGTGATCTTTCCAACACCCCGTCCAACGTCAAGGACCCGGACTGGCTGGCACGCACCGCCGTCGCCGTGACGAGCGGGGTGCCCGGGCTGACCGTCGAGGTCCATGACGAGCGGTGGCTGGCAGAACAGGGTTTCGGTGGGATCCTCGCGGTCGGCGCCGGCTCGGTGCGGCCGCCCAGACTGACGAAGTTGACCTGGCGCCCGGCCGGTTCCGCGAGAGCGCCGCATCTGGTGCTGGTCGGCAAGGGCATCACCTTCGACACCGGCGGGATCTCGATCAAGCCGGCGGCCGGTATGCACCTGATGCGCACCGACATGTCCGGCGGCGCGGCGGTCATCGCGGCGCTGCGCGGGATCGCCGAACTGGGCCTGCCGATCCGGGTGACCGGGTTGGTGCCCTCCGCCGAGAACCACGTCTCGGGCTCGGCGTACCGACCGGGCGACATCGTCCGGCACTACGGCGGCCGGACCACCCAGGTGACCAACACCGACGCGGAGGGCCGGTTGGTGCTGGCCGACGCGCTCGCCTACGCGGCGAAGACGCTGCGGCCCGACGCCATGGTGGATGTGGCCACCCTGACCGGTGCCATGAAGGTGGCGTTGGGCCTGCGCATCGGTGGGCTGTTCGCCAGCAGCGACGATCTCGCCGAACGAATCGACGCGGCCGGGACCGAGGTCGGTGAGCGCTGGTGGCGGATGCCGCTGCTGGACGCGCATGCCGATGACGTCGTCAGTGACATCGCCGACCTGCGGCAGTGCCCGCCCGGGCCGGGTGGTGTGACCGCCGCGCTGTTCCTGCGGGAGTTCACCGACGGCCTGCCCTGGGCGCATCTGGACATCGCCGGGCCGGCGCGGGCCGAGTCGGCCTACGCGGAGGTGGTGCCCGGCGGCACCGGGTTCGCGGCACGCAGTCTCGTCGCGCTCGCCGAGTCGTACGCCCGCTCATTTTCTCAGTGACTTCTCACCGACTTCTCAGAAACCATCCCTCCGTTTCCACCCGATTCACCTCACGTCCGTCAGCAGTCCATCAAGGCCTGGCCGTGTCAGACTGTGGTGATGACGTGCGCGTACCGAAAGATCGGTACGTGTCGAATTAATCAGATGGAAGGGGCCCAGGTGCGCATTCTGGTTCTCGGAGGCGACGGTTACCTCGGTTGGCCGACCGCACTACACCTGTCCGACCGTGGTCACGACGTGGCCGTCGTCGACAATTTCGCCCGTCGCGGATATGACGAGGAGATGGGTGTACAGAGCCTCGTCCCCATCGAGTCGCTTGACGTGCGGCTGGCCACCTGGACCGAGGTGTCAGGCAAGCGAATTCTTCCTTACGTCGGAGACATGGTCGATGCCCAGTTCGTGCTGGACACGCTCCGCGATTTCCGGCCCAACGCGGTGGTGCACTTCGCCGAGCAGCGCTCCGCGCCCTACTCGATGATCGACCGCGAGCACGCCGTCTACACCCAGCACAACAACGTGGAGGGCACGCTCAATCTGCTGTTCGCCATCGGCGAGGTCGACCCGGATATTCACCTTGTGAAGCTCGGCACGATGGGCGAATACGGCACGCCCAATATCGATATCGAGGAGGGCTGGCTGGAGGTCGAGCACAAGGGTCGCAAGGACCGCATGCTCTACCCGAAGCGGCCGGGTTCCTTCTACCACCTCAGCAAGGTGCACGACTCGCACAACATCGAGTTCGCCTGCCGGACCTGGGGGCTGCGGGCCACCGACCTGAACCAGGGCATCGTCTACGGGCAGCAGACCCCGCAGACGGCACGCGACCCTCGGCTGGCCACCCGCTTCGACTACGACGGCATCTTCGGCACTGTCCTCAACCGGTTCGTCATCCAGGCCGTACTGGGACACCCGCTGACCGTCTACGGCGACGGCAGCCAGACCCGGGGTCTCATCGACATCCGGGACACCGCCGAGTGCATCCGGCTGGCCTGCGAGAACCCGGCCGACGCCGGTGAGTTCCGGGTCTTCAACCAGATGACCGAGACCATGTCGGTCAGCGGGATCGCCAAGCTGATCGCCAACCTGTCGCCGCGGGCGGTGGAGGTCGAGCATCTGACGAACCCGCGCGTCGAGCAGTCCGGGCACTACTACAACGCCGTGCACACCGGGCTGCCCTCGCTGGGCCTGGAACCGCATCTGCTGTCCGACACCCTGATTCAGTCCCTGTTCGGGATCGCCCGGCAGCACGCCGAGCGGGCGGATCTGGCGGCGATCCGGCCGACGGTGCAGTGGCGCGCGGTCGCCAGCAAGATCCGCGGCTGACCATCGGGCCTCACGACGGCCTGTCCGGACAGACTCTCCGGACAGGCCGTCGGACTGTCACCGTGATCACCGCCTTCATCACCAGCGCATGCTGGCCACGAAGTCGCGGAACGCGAGCGCGGCCGGCGGCAGCGGCCGGCGGGCCGACCACACCAGTCCGATCGACCGCTGCACGGCCGGCCGCAGTGGCATCTCGACGGTGCCCGGTGCCGGCATCCCCTCGGCGGCCGGCAGGATCGCCACGCCCAGCCCGGCCGCGACCAGCCCACGCAGGGTCTCGACCTGATCGCCCTCGAACGCGAGTTCCGGCTCGAACCCGGCGGCCTGGCACAGCTCGTCGGACATCTGTCGCATGCCGAGGCCGTGTTTGAAGCCGACGAACGGCTCGTCAGCGAGCGCGGCGAGCCGGATCGCGCCGCGGTCGGCGAACCGATGCCCGGTCGGCAGCGTGGCGATGACCGGTTGCCGATAGAGGGCGATGTGCTTGAACTCCGTGCCGCCGGGCAGCGGCGAGGTCAGCGCCAGATCGGTGTTGCCCCGCCGGACCTGGTTGAGCATGTCCAGATGCCCGCCCTGCACCAGGGTGAACCGAACATGCGGATGATCGACGCGGTAGGCGGACAACAGCTCCGGCACTCGCGTGCCGCCCATGGTGTGCAGGAACGCGAACACCACCCGGCCGCGCTCCGGGTCCAGTTCGTCCTCGGCCGCGCGGCAGCCGGCGGCGAGCACGGCCAGCGCCCGGTCGGCCGCATCGGCCAGGTGCCGGCCGGCCCTGGTGAGCCGGACGCCCCGGCCGTCCCGCACCAGCACCGGTGTGCCGAGTTCGGTGGACAGGTTGGCCAGCCAGCGGCTGACGGTGGGCTGCGGGATGTCCAGCAGTTCGGCCGCCCGGGTCAGCCCGCCCTCGGCGGCCACCGCCCGGAGCATCGCCAGGCGCGGTGCCAGCGACCTCGCCACCCGTTCTGGCAGGTCCTCGGCCCGGCGGAGGGCCGGGGGCTGTGGTGAAGTCCGTAGCGGAGTCTGTTTCGTCACACTCGGGTCCTCTTGCATCCATGCGTTGGCTGGTCACCACCAATCTATTCACCAGTGGATGCGTCTGTCGATATGGACGTATTGGACGGATAGATTAAGTTGATCTAACTTGGCATTATGGCTGTTCGCGCTGATGTTTCTCCGATGCTTTCAGTGGAAAAGTTGTCAGAACCTCATCGGCGCGGCTCACCAGGATTCAGACGTGTCACCATCGCCATGTGCGCGGCGGGGTTCGCGACGTTCGTCGCCCTGTACGCCTCGCAGGCCCTGCTGCCCGCACTGGCGACGGACTTCGCGCTGTCGCCGGCCATGGCCAGCCTGGCGGTGTCGGCCGCGACCGGTGCGCTGGCCATCGGCGTCGTGCCGCTCACGGCGTTGTCCGAGGCGGTCGGCCGGACGCGGGTGATGACGGCCTCGCTGTTCGTGTCGTCGGCGCTGGGTCTGCTCACCGCGATCAGCCCGAACTTCACGGTGCTGCTGGTGCTGCGCGCCCTGCAGGGTCTGGCGCTCGCCGGCGTGCCCGCGGTGGCCATGTCGTACCTCGCCGAGGAGATCCATCCCGCTTCGCTCGGCTCGGCCATGGGCCTCTACATCGCCGGTAACAGCATCGGCGGCATGTCCGGCCGGTTGATCTCCGGCCTGGTCGACGGCCTCACCGACTGGCGCTGGGCGCTGGCCACGGTCGGCGTCATCGCGATGGGCTGCACGGTGCTGTTCCGGATGTGCGTGCTGCCCTCCGGACGTTTCAAGGCACGCCCGGCGCAGCTGGGGGCGCTGAGCGCGTCAATCTTCAAGGCCGCCAGGGACCTCACCCTGGTGCGGCTCTACCTGATCGGCTTCGTGCTGATGGGCGTGTTCGTCACGATCTACAACTACCTCGGCTTCCGGCTGCTGGGCCCGGAGTTCCACCTGCCCAAGACCGTCGTCGGGTTGATCTTCGTGGCGTACCTGGCCGGCTCGTACTCGGCGGCCACCGGCGGCAAGCTGGTGGGCCGGTTCGGCCGGCGCTGGATGCTGCTGGGCTCGGCGGTGCTCACCGTCGGCGGCCTGGCGCTGATGGTGACCAGCCAACTCATCCTGGTGATCCTGGGCCTGCTCGTGGTGACCGCCGGATTCTTCGCCGCGCACACCGTGGCCAGCGGCTGGGTCGGCGCCCGGTCGGCCGCGCTGGGTGTGCAGGGCTCCGCGCTGTACCTGTTCCTGTACTACATCGGGTCCAGCTTCGGCGGTTCGCTCGGCGGGATCTGGTACGGCATGCACGGCTGGACGGCCGTGGTCATCTACACCGTCGCGCTGATGGCGCTGGCCATCGCGATCACGCCGAACAAGGACACCAAGGCCGGCCGCGCGGAGGCCGTGAAGAAGGATCTGGCCAAGACGGACGCGGTGACTACGGACGCGGTGACCGAGAAGGCACAGCAACCGGCCGTCTGACCGACTCCGGCGAGGACCGAGCCCGGCACCCAGGCCGGTGCTCGGTCCTCTTTGTTGCCCAGTTCAGCCCAGCACGGATCAGCCCAGCACGGACCGGTACACGTCGACGGTCTGGCCCGCCACCGTCGCCCAGGAGAACTCCCGGACCGCGCGCTCCCGCCCGGCCAGGCCCATGGCCCTGGCCCGGTCCGGATCGCCGACCAGTTCGTTGACCGCGGCCGCCAGGCCGGCCTCGAAACCGCGCGGGTCCTGCTCCGCGTACGGCACCAGCAGCCCGGTGGTGCCGTCGGCCACCACCTCGGGGATGCCGCCGACGTTCGACGCGACCACCGCCGTCTCGCAGGCCATTGCCTCCAGGTTCACGATGCCCAGCGGCTCGTACACCGACGGGCAGACGAACACGGTGGCGTGGCTGAGGATCTGGCGCAGTTCCGGCCGTTCCAGCATCTTCTGGATCCAGATGACGTCCGGCCGGTCCTTGCTCAGCTCCCGTACGGCCGTCTCGGTCTCCGCGGCGATCCGCGGGGTGTCCGGCGCGCCCGCGCACAGCACGAGCTGCGCGTCCCGGCTGATCTCGTGCGCGGCGGCGATCAGATGCCCGACGCCCTTCTGCCGGGTGATCCTTCCCACGAACGCCACGATCGGCCGGTTCGGGTCGATGCCGAACCGGTCCAGCACGTCCGTCTCGCTGACCGGGTGGTACTCGGCCGTGTCGATGCCGTTGTGCACGACATGCACCCGGGCCGGGTCCAGTGCCGGATAGACCTCCAGCACATCGGTCCGCATGCCGTGGCTGACCGCGATGATCGCGTCCGCCGCCTCATACGCGGTGCGCTCCACCCAGGACGACAGTCGATAGCCGCCGCCCAGTTGCTCGGCCTTCCACGGCCGGCGCGGTTCCAGCGAATGCGCCGTGATCACGTGTGGAATGCCGTAGAGCAGCTTGGCCAGGTGGCCGGCCATGTTCGCGTACCAGGTGTGCGAGTGCACCAGGTCCGGCGGATTCCCGTCGACGCCGAGCGCGCCCACGATGGCCAGGTCGGCGGACAGCGTGCCGAGCGCCGGGTTGACGGCGGCCAGCGTCGGATCCGGCTGATGGGCGAACGCATGTGCGTCCGTCTCGGCGCGCGAGCCGCCGAAGCAGTGCACGTCGACGTCGATCAGTTCGCGAAGCCGGGGAACCAGGTTGCCGACATGCACGCCGGCACCCCCGTAGACCTCCGGCGGGTACTCCCTGCTGAGTAGAGCGGTGCGCACAACCGATCACGGTAGCGGTCCGGACAAGTCGGCAGGTGGTGATGGCGGTACGAGTAGCCGACGTGTGGCTGTTACGTGGCCGACACGTGAATCTCGTCGCCAAGTGGCGCATTGATCACCGTGGCAGGGCAGCCATGCTGGTCACGACGCGATCACGAAGATAGAGTCAAGCGCGTGAGAGCCCAGCAGCACGTCCTCGGAATCGTGCTCGCCGGCGGTGAGGGCAAACGGTTGTGGCCGTTGACGGCCGACCGTGCGAAGCCGGCCGTGCCGTTCGGCGGCAACTACCGTCTGATCGACTTCGTGCTGTCCAACCTCGTCAATGGTGGGCTGCACCGGATCTGTGTGTTGACGCAGTACAAGTCGCACTCGTTGGACCGGCACATCAGCACGACGTGGCGACTGTCCTCGGTGCTCGGCCAGTACATCACCCCTGTCCCGGCCCAGCAGCGGCTCGGCCCCCGCTGGTACACCGGCAGCGCCGACGCGATCTACCAGTCGCTGAACCTGGTCTATGACGAGAACCCCGAGTACCTCGTGGTGTTCGGCGCGGATCACGTGTACCGGATGGACCCGGACCAGATGATCTCCCGGCACATCGAGAGCGGTGCGGCGGTCACCGTCGCCGGCATCCGGGTGCCGCGCGCGGAGGCGACCGGCTTCGGTTGCATCGACTCGGACGAGTCCAACCGGATCACCCGGTTCCTGGAGAAGCCGGCCAACCCGCCGCATGTGCCGGGCAATCCGGAGGTGACGTTCGCGTCCATGGGCAACTACGTGTTCACCACGGCCGCGCTGCTGGAGGCGTTGAAGAAGGACGCGGTGAACGGCGACTCCAATCACGACATGGGCGGCGACATCATCCCGATGTTCGTCGACAGTGGTCAGGCCGCCGTGTACGACTTCGACGACAACGAGGTGCCGGGCGCGACCGAACGCGACCGCGGCTACTGGCGGGACGTCGGAACGCTGGACGCCTACTACGCATCGCATATGGACCTGGTGTCCGTGCAGCCCGTGTTCAACCTCTACAACCAGGCGTGGCCGATCCGCACCGCGGTGCCGCCGTTGCCGCCCGCCAAGTTCGTGGCCGGCGGTGTCGCGGACGGCTCGATGGTCGGCGCGGGCTCGATCATCTCCGGCTGTGTGGTGCGCGACTCGGTGGTCAGCGCGGACGTCGTGGTGGAGAGCGGATCACTGGTCGAGGGCAGCGTGCTGATGCCGGGCGTGCGGATCGGCAAGGGCGCGGTGGTCCGCCACGCGATCCTGGACAAGAACGTGATGGTGCCCGACGGCGCCCAGATCGGCGTGGACGGCAAGGCCGACCAGGACCGGTACACGGTCACGGCGGAGGGCGTCGTGGTCCTCGGCAAGGGCACCCGCGCCGAGCTGTGAGTGGCCCGGCGGCCCGAGAGCGGGCCGCTCAGGGCCGCTTGGCGGCGACCAGCAGGCCGTCGCCAAGCGGGAGCAGCACCGGGACCAGCCGCTCGTCGGCCCGCACCGCGTTGGCCAGTTCGCGCAGCGCGTTCGTCTCCTGGTCGCGGCGCGCCGGGTCGGTCACCCTGCCCCCGCCGAACACCCTGTCGAACGCGATCACCCCGCCGGGCCGCAGCAGTCGTACACCCTGCTCGTGGCAGTGCGGATACTCCGCGCGGGCCGCGTCGAAGAAGATCAGGTCATAGCCGCCGTCGGTGAGCCGGGGCAGCACTTCGAGAGCCTGTCCCATGATCAACCGGAACCGGCTGGCGGGCACCCCGGCCTCGCCGAACGCCCGGCGTGCCGCGCGCTGGTACTCGGGTTCGATGTCGATCGAGGTGAGCACGCCGTCCGGGGCCATTCCGGACAGCAGGCACAACCCGCTGACACCGGCGCCGGTACCGACCTCCACGACCGCCCTGGCCCGCAGTGCCGTGGTCAGGAACCGCAGCGCCGCGCCGGTGGCGCCACCGATCGGTGGGCAGCCGAGATCGCGGCCCCTGGCTCGGGCGGCCACGAGGACGTCATCCTCGACCAGATACCCGTCGGTGAACTGGGAAAACACCTCCAGGCCGGTCGCGCGGATCTCCGGCGTCATGATTGAGCAGGCTAACGCCGCCGGCCGCGCCGGCCCGGCTGAACGCGCCGGACGTTGCGAAACGTTGACGGGAATCCAATCCTTGGAAACCTGGACGCGCGAGACTTCTCTCTCAGAGAGATCTCAGGTAGATCTCACGGTCACCTCAAGGGGGCACGCCACGATAAGGACACGGCGTCAGACCCGGCGCGGTGGAACGTCCCACCGGTGTCGAACGTCATCTAACCGAGTTGGTTGGCCGGCCGGAGCGGGAACACCGCGCCAGGGCGGGACGTTGAGCGGATCGGAAGGGCTGAGCAAGCCCGTGGAGGTGCGGACCGGCGATGCATATGCCCAGCACGGCCCTGAGTGAGCCCGTACTGCCGGGCACGGAGGTTGCCCCGTCACCGTCACCGGTGTCGGTCGGGGAAGTCGCGGAGGACGGTTGGAAGCCGCCATCCTGGGACGAGGTCGTACGGGAGCACGCCGACCGCGTGTATCGGCTCGCGTACCGCCTCACCGGCAACCAGCACGACGCCGAGG
>DASVLX010000276.1:0-4586 GCA_036384655.1 Pseudonocardiaceae bacterium | reverse complement strand
AAACGTCCCCGCCGCCACCAACCGCGCCGACAACCGATCCCACTCCCCCCGCGACCCATCACACCACACCACCCGATCCGGCGTGGTCAACAACGCCACCTCACGCACCCACGACACCAAACCAGAGTGCGTCGTCGGAGCGTCATCCAATCCGGGGATCGTCGTTGGTTGGTCGGTGTGCTGGTTCGACACAGCAGTCATGGCCTCGTCTCCTGACTGGACGCCACACCAGTGCGGCTGGCGAACCGCACGTGGCCGGACCCGTCCACGAAAATGGCTCCGCCCTGCCCGCGCGCTGACGGGAAGGGCATTGAAGGGGATTAACCGAGGCTAGCCCCGACCTTCGGGTTCAGCCGAGCGCCCATCTGTAGGTTCCCTCACAAAAACGATCAGGGAATCGATTAAGTACCGAATGCTCTTGCGAAATGCGTCGGTTCGGTCCGCGCTAAACCAATGTGCGCGGTGATTTTCGGCACAGACCCGCGGCTAGTTCGCGCTGATCCACTGCCCGGTCATCGAATCGATTCGCACCACTCCCGAGCTGGAATCGACGACGGCATGCCAGGCCGCTCCCCAGGCGGCATCCGAGGCGGCACCGGACATATCGGAGACTTCGGTTGCGTGCCGGTGGTGACCCGTCGCGGCCGGCTGGGCGACGTGGTCGGTGCCGCCATGACTCGCGCCGTCATGAACCGTGCCGCCAGCCGTGCCGCCAGCCGTGCCGCCGTTGTCGGCACCACGCTCCGGCGTGACGTCGGCCGGCGGCAGCCACGTCCCACCGCTCGCCTCATCGATCGTGATCTGGCCGCTTTCATCCAGGTGACCCTCCTGGACGGCGGTCCAGTGGCCGTCACCGGCGTCATCGGCGACCACGACATGGCCGTCCACGCTGATCTCGACCGCCTGATCGGCCACACCGTCACGGTTGACGTCGGTGTACAGCACCGTGTCGCCCTGGCCGTCGGTCACCACGGCGGTGTCCGGCGCGCCGCCCGCGCTGGCGACGGTCGCCTCGCCGACGCTCTGCCGCCCGGAACCGGTGTCCACCACGATCTGCTCGGCACCATCCCCGCCCGGCGCCCCGGCCGAATCGATGTCCACCCAGGAGTGATCCGCAGAGTCGAACCGGGCCTGCTGGACGACATCGCCATGTTCGTCCACCTCGGTGACCAGATCGGCCACACCAGAGTGATCGGTATCCGTATAGATCAAATGTCCGCCGTCACCGGTGTCCACCATGACGCTGTCGTCAATGCCGGTGTTGGCGTAAGAAAAGTTCTCCTGTTCGGTGTATTCATGACCGTCGACGTCAATGTGCAGCTCACCATCATCGCCCGCGCTGCCTTCGTCGATATACACGCGCTCTCCTCACGCAGCCTGGCCCCTCACACCCCTGAGACTTACCGTATGCCGCGGCGGTTCCATGAGCCAACTCAGGTTGTGCCAACTTCACGTTCGATCACGCAACGCACGGATTCCGCCGAGCAATGCGCCGATCCGCTCTCGCCCGGCCCTGATCTCGGTCAACTTCCCGTCGATCGACGCGATACGGCTGGTACGTTCCGCGTTCGCCAACCTCAGTGACTGATCCACCTCGCGGAGTTCGGCATCGATCGACTCGATCCGGCGAGCGAGAACGTCGTCCAGTGCCAGGCACAATCGCTGTTCGGCGTCGATCAGTTGCTCAGCGACAAGTTGATCCAGCGTGCCGCGCGCGTCCGCGATCGCCTCCGACAACCACTGCCGGACATGTTGTTTCTCCGCGCTGTGCCGCCGGGTCCTGGCCAGCCACCAGCCGGCGCCGAGACCCACCACCAGGGTCACCGGCAGCACGAACGGGTTCAGCGCGGCCACCCCGAGCGCGCCCAGTGGCAGCGCGGCCATTCGAGCGGCCGCGACGCCGCCACTGACCCCCATGAACACCAACAGCCGGTCCTCGGCGTTGGGCGACCGGCGCTCCGGCGGCCGGATCACGACCGGTTGTTGCTGGCCGCGGGCGAGTCGCGCGCGGATCAGGTCAAGTTCCTCGGAGGAGAACAACTCGGCCAGCGCCAGCCGGGCCAACCTGTCCAACCGCGCGCTCAACCCCGCCGAGAGATCACCGGACACCCGCTGGAGCGCCGCGTCCACCTCCCCGGGCAGTTCGGCCAGCGTCTCGCGGTCGGCCGCGTCGACCGCCTGCCGGAACCAGGACTGCACATCGCGCATCTGCCGGCCGACCTCGTGCCCGACCTCCACCCGGGCGCGTTGGATCTCACCGCGCAACCGCACCTGCCAGCCGCGCGCGGCGGATCTCCGGGTGGCCACCAACTGGTCCCGGCGTTCGCGCAACGCGCCGGCCGCGCTAGTGCCATCGGCCAGCGCGCGACGCTGGGCGGCCAGGGTCACCGCTGTCGAGGCGAGCGCGGTGTCGAGTGCGCGCAGCGTGTTGGCCTCGGCCAGCATCATGGCGCGGCCGACCACCAGCGCCTGCAGCGCGGCCTGCAACGCGGCGATTCCGGAACGGTCCCGCAGCAGCGCCGCGGCGTCCGGACTGGCCGCCCGGCCAGCCATCTCGAACAGCCTGGGCGAACACGGGTAGAAGGGGGCCCGAGCAAACCGGGGTGCGTGCTGGGCGAGCAGCCGCCGGTCCGCCTCCAGCACCTGCCGCCAACCACGGAACGCGTCGGTCTTGGCCAGCGCGAACACCACGGTCTCCACCCGGCCGCCGATCTGTCCCAGAAAGGCCAGTTCGCCGGCTGACAGCGGCGCCGACGCGTCCGCGACGAAAAGCAGGGCGGTCGCCTCCGCCGCCGCTTCCTTGGCCAGTTCGCCGTGCATCGAGTTGAGCCCGCCAACACCGGGCGTGTCCACCAGCGTCAGCCGCTCCAACAGCGGGTTGGGCCCGTCGACCCGGACATAGCGCGGCGGCAGTTGGCCGGCCGGCAGTTCGTGCCGCGCGGACACCCAGTTGGCCAGTTCGGCGGGATCGAACGGCACCGGCGGCAACTGACCCGGGTAGCAGGCCTGGGCCGACCAGTGGTCGGCGTGACCGAACACCAGGTAGGTGGCGGTGGCCACATCGGTGTCCACCGGCGACCGCCCTGGTTCCGCCAGCAGCGCGTTCACCAGGGAACTCTTGCCCCGCTTGGTCTCTCCGACGACCACCACCGTCGGCCGTTCCGGGCGGCGGGCCCGCACCTCGGCGACCCAGTTCGCGCCGTCTGGGTCCGCCGCGCGCAACACCGCGAGCAGCTTTTCGATCGCCTGCCGCACGAGCTGCGGGAGGCTGACCGGCTGCGCCGTCACGACCGCGTCCGCCGTTGGTACACGAGCACGACCGGCGCGCGCAGCGGTCGGCCGTGGTCGGTGAACCCGACGACCTCGGTCTCCGCGATCACGCCGTCCAGGCGCGGGTCGTCGGCCGGCACGGTGCCAGCCGCCTCATGCTCGGCAGGGTCGAACGGGCGGCCGTCCGGGCGCACCGCGTGCACGCCGAATTCGGCCAGGCCGCGTTCGATGCGTTGGGCCACGCCGGCGCTGCGCGCCCGGTCGAAGGCGTACAGGCAGAGCACTACCGCTGCTCGGCGCTCGGCCAGTGCCTGGTCGAGCAGCCCATAGGGATCGAATGGATCGGCGCCCACCGGGAACGCGTCGCCGGGCCTGTCGCTCGGCGCGTCGGTCGGGCCGGCGGTTGGCTGGTCGGACGGCGGATTCCATGGGTCGGCGGATGTCACGTCCCGTTGGGACGTGACAGAACCCGGTTCGGTTCCACGCCACCGGGTCAGCTCAACACTCAGCTCAGCCATCAGCTCCTTGTCACACCCGTTCCCGCAGCGACTGCCAGATCAGGAAGTACGCCCGGTGCACCACGTGCGCGACCCGGCTCTGTGCCGGCGTGGCGCCGAAGGACGCGAACGACCGCCACCATCCAGCCCGCTCCAGGGCGTAGCCAGCCAGGTCGGCGAGGGCCGCGCCGGGCAGCCCGAGTTGTTCGCCGACATCGGTGGAACTGCCCACCCGCAGCACCTCCTCGACAAGGTCCTCGGGCATGTCCACGGCGCCGGAGGTGATCAACGTGAGCGCCTCCAACAGGCGCATCTGATGCGCTTCCGGCCGGGTCAACAGGGCCTCGATCGCGTCATGAACGCGTTGCCGTTCGATCGCCTGGCCCGAGGCGTGGGCGAGCGCGGTGATCGCCGCGAGGGCGGCCGCCGCCTTGATGCCGTCCGCGCGAGCTCGGAACACCGTGTCGAGCCGGTCGCGGACCGCCGCCAGCCCGGACCGGTCGAACAGCAGGTTGCGCAGTCCGCCCACGGTGAGCCCGGCGTCGGCGCGCAGCGCGTCCACCGCGCGGCGGACGCCGTACAGGTCCAGTCGCTCCAGCAGATGAGCCCGGGTTCCGGCCGGAACCGGCACGTCCCAACTCCTGAACAGGTCGGCGTCGGCCAGCATGGTGTCCAGGGTCGCGTCATCGAGTGCGGCGAGGGCGCGCAGCGCGTCGGCGTCGGTGGCGGTGAACGCGCCGGTCTCGGCCGTTTCCGCGAGCAGCCCGATCACCGGCAGCACCCCGGCCACCCGGGGCTTCAGCAGCTCGGCCTGCCGGG
>DASVLX010000275.1:0-10321 GCA_036384655.1 Pseudonocardiaceae bacterium | reverse complement strand
GGGGATGCCGTCCTCGATGGTCATGGTCCAGTCGCTGTTGTGCAGGAGTGTGTGGTGTTGCCTGCACAGCAGGGCGAGGTTGTCGAGTTTGGTGGTGCCGTGGTGGTACCAGGGTTGGGCGTGGTGGACGTCGCACCAGGGGGCGGGCCGGTCGCAGTTGGGGAAGGCGCAGGTGCCTTGGTCGCGGACGATGACGGCTTTGCGGAGTGCGGTGGGAACGGTGCGAGTGGTGCGGCCGACGTCGAGGGGTTCGGATCGGCTGCCCAGCACCATGGGGATGATCTCGGCGTCACAGGCGATGCGGCGGGCTTGGGCGGCGGACAGTGTGGTGGGGCCGCCGGGGGCGGCGGTGTAGAGGCTGGCGGTGCCGATGCCGGTTTGCAGGGTTTCCAGCGGGATGGTGACCGTGACGTGAGGTTTCTGGCCGCCGTCCTCGGGCAGGCTGCCGCCGTCGGCGGCGCGATGCAGGATGTCGGCCAGCGCGTCGCCGGTGCGTTGGGCCAGGGTGCGCGGGTCCTGGGGGACCGGTGTGGTCAGTGAGGACAGCAGGGTGGTCAGGAGAGCGCCGGGTTCCGGGGCCAGGTCAGCGACGAGTCGGACGCGTCCGGAGGGTTGCACGAGGACGTTGGCCTCGTTCGTCGAGGGGACATTGGCGGGCGGAACAGGGCCGGCTTGTTCGAGGTGGGTGAGGAGGGCTCGACTCCAGCGGCGTAGGCCGCGAGCGTGCTGGGTGTCGGCCTTGTCGGTGAGGGTTTGTTCGATCTGGCCGCGGTCGGTGGAGCTGGCCCAGGTGGGGAGCTTGTCCAGGGTGTCGCTGATGACCGAGACCTGTTCGCCGGCGATGCGGCCTTCCGCCGCGGCGGCGGCCAGCACCGGCAGGTGGTCCAGGGTGTGGGCGTGCCAGACCATTCGTAGTGCCGCGGTGGGGGTGATGACCAAGCTGTCGGACAGCCAGGATTCGGTGTTGCGGTAGCCGAGGCGGCGGGCGGTGCCGCGCTGGGCCGCTTGGGCGATCAGGCGCAGGGCGGCGGCGTGCTCACGCCGGCTGGCTCGTTCGTGGGCCAGGATCGCGGCCGCCAGTTCGGCGTCCTCGTCCGCAACATCACTCATACCGACGACGCTAGCCAGAACGTCGACCGGCGAGTCCCAGCAACACCGGTCCTGTGGACGCCCGCCAGCCCCTGTGGACAACTCCGACGCGGGAGTGGTGATCTGCGGGAAGATTCGGCGGTGAGTATCCAGGACAGGGAGAGTGTGCGGTGATCGTGGTCGGCGGTGAGGCCCTGGTTGACCTGGTGCCGGACCGCGCCGCGACCGCGCCGACCGCTGGGCTGCGGCCGGTACCCGGCGGCGGCCCGTTCAACACGGCGGTGGCGCTGGGCCGGCTCGGCGCCCCGGTGGCCTTTCTCGGCCGGCTGTCCACCGACGCCTTCGGCGAGGTGCTGCTGCGCCGGCTCCGCGCCGCGCATGTGGACGTGAACCTGGTGCGGCGCGGCGCCGAACCGACGACACTCGCCGTGGTTTCGCTCGACTCGGATGGCTCGGCGCGCTACGCCTTCTATGTCGACGGCACAGCCGACCGGCTGCTCACCGACCCTGGCCCGCTGCCGGACGAGGTCACGATCGTTTCCCTGGGCACCCTCGGCATGGTTCTGGAGCCGGCCGCCAGCGCGTATGAGAAGGTGCTGCGCCGGGAGTCGCGGCGTGGCCGACTCATCGTGTTGGACCCCAACATCCGCGCCGGCCTGATCCACGATCCGGCCGCCTACCGGGCTCGGTTCGCCTCCTGGCTACCGGACGTGGGCCTGGTGAAGGCGTCAGAGGAGGACGCCGGCTGGCTGGCGAGCGGCTGGTCGGCCTGGCTGGACGCGGGCGCCGGCGCGGTCGTGCTCACCCGAGGACCGGCCGGGCTGTCCGCGTTCACCCGGCACGGCCGGGTGGATGTCCCGGCGGCGCCCGCCGAGGTGGCGGACACCATCGGCGCGGGGGACACCGTGCACGCGGCGCTGATCGCCTGGCTGCACGGTCACGAGGTGGCCAGCAGGGCCGACCTCGACGAACTGGACGCGCCGGCCTGGCGGGCGGCGCTGCGCCACGCGGCGGCCGCAGCCGCCATCACGGTGTCCCGGCCGGGTGCCGAACCGCCCTATGCCGCCGAGTTGGACGCCGTCAGCGGCGTTCCGTCGGTGCCGGAACGCGAGGCCGACCAGTGACGACGCAGCCAGCGGAGCCCGCTCGGCAGCAGGAACGCGGCGAGCAGGATCAGCGAGGCCACCGTGTAGGCGTTGGCCTTGACCTGCTGTTTCAACGTCATGATCGTGCCGCCCTGGGCGACGTAGAAGAACGGCGGGATGGCCACCACCAGGCTTGCCGCGATCGCCGCGATCAGCCAGCCGATGTGCTGCCGCTGGATGGCCACCGCGACCATCACCATGATCGCGGGCACCGCGTAGATCCAGTAGTGGCCCCACGATGTGGGCGACGCGACCAGGCCGAACATCGCGGTGATCACCATGGCCAGCGGTGCGTTGTCGCGGCGGTGTGCCTTGATGATCGCCAGGATGGAGGCCACGCCGACCACCGCCACAGCGGCCAGCCAGAGTTCCTTCTGCGTGTGGTGTGGCAGGCCCCACCGCCCGAGGGCGCCGTCGATCGACTGGTTGCCGATGAAGCCGGTGCCGCTGACCCCGTGCAGTGCCGAGTTGCTGCCGAACCAGTAGGACATCGAGCCCTGCCAGCTGGTCAGGAAGCCGATGCCGGTGGCCACCGCGCCGCTGATGACGATCGTGACGCTGGTCCGGAAATCCTTCCGCAACAGGAAGAACAGGATGAACACCGCCGGGGTGAGTTTGACGGCGGCGGCGATGCCGATCAGCAGACCACGCGGCCACTTGGGATGCGGGGTCAGGCAGTCCAGCGCGACGAGCGCCATCAGCACCAGGTTGATCTGGCCGTACCAGATGGTGTCCCAGACCGGTTCGGCCTTCAGCGACAGCGGCAGTGTCACCGCGGTGACCAGGATCGTGCCCCGGACGCCCCCGTCGGGCCAGATCCGCATCGCGGTGAGGTAGATCGTCACCAGCAGCGAGAGCAGCGACAGCAGCAGCATGCCGCCGATCACCTGGTGCCAGGACAGCAGTGCGAACGGTGTGAACAACGCCGCCGCGAAGGGTGGGTACAGGAACGGCAGGTGGTTGCCCTGCGAGTCCGGCGGAAGAACGCCGTACATGTTCTGGCCGTGCCACCACGCCTGCACGCCCAGCCGGTAGACGGACAGATCCAGGAACTGCCGTGGCGCGGTGAGGTAGGTGAGTACCGTCCACCGGATCACGTAGGCCAGGCTGGCGGCCCCAACGATGACCAACACCGGCGTGGACAGGCACCAGTCCCGCCACCGACCGCGCCTGGCGGGCGCCGGCTGGCCACCGGTTCGAGGCTCGGCCGTGACGGTCATGCCGGCCGCACCTTCGACTCGGTGCCCGGTGCCTCCGCGGTAGGCGCGGCAGTGGACACCGTCGGCGCTGTACTCGGCACCGTGGTCGCCTCCCTGGACCTGAACCGGAACACGGCCGGGATCGCGAAGAGAATCAACAGCAGGATCCCCAGCGACGTGTAACCGTTGCTGTAGATCTGATACCAGGCGCGGGCCAACAGGCTCGGTCCGTGCCCTGACTCATGCATGAACGGCGCGTACCAGAAGACCAGGGCGGTGCCGGCGGCCGCGATCAGCCAGAGGATCTTCCGCTGCCGGATGGCGACCGCGAGCATCACCATGATCGCCGGCACCTCGTACACCCAGTGGTGACCCCACGAGGTCGGGGACGCGATCAGGCCGAACGCTCCGGTGAGCACCATCGCCAGCGGGGCGCTGACCGGCGAGTCCAGCAGGTGGGCGCGGCGGATACCGATCACCGCGAACACGCCGACGACCACGACGCCCGCCAGCCACAGCAGTGTTTGCTCGTGTGCCAGCCCGGGCAGTCGGGCCAGGGCCGCGTCGATGGTCTGGTTCGTGTAGAAGGTCGAGCCGCTGATGGACCGGGCGCCGCCGCTGCTGCCGAACCAGTAGCGCACCGATCCGATGGGACTGATCAGGAAGCCGAGCCCGGTGGCCACGACCGCGCTGACCACCGTCGTGACTGTGGCCTTGTAGTCCTTGCGGAGCAGGAAGTACAGCACGAAGACGGCGGGAGTGAGCTTGATGGCGGCGGCGATACCGACGAGGACACCGCGCGGCCACTTCGGATGCGGAACCAGGCAGTCGACCGTGACGAGCGCCATCAGCACCAGATTGATCTGGCCGAACCAGAGGGTGTCGCTGACCGGCTGGGTGTGCAGGGCCAGTGGCAGAGCCACCCCGGTGCACAGCAGCGCGGCGCGCCGGCCACCCTCCGGCCACAACCGCCTGGCGGTCAGATAAATCACACCGGCCAGGGAGAGCATCGACAGCAGGAGCATGGTGATCGCCGACGGCGTCCACGGCAGCGCGGCCAGCGGACTGAAAATGGCGGCGGCGAACGGTGGGTAGATGAACGGCAGATAGATGCCCGCGATGGTGCGCGGCAGTGGGCCGTACATGTCCTGGCCGTGCCACCACGCCTGCACGCCCAGCCGGTAAACGTCCAGGTCCATGAAGGCTGGTGGGCTCTGCCTGTACAGGAACACCGACCAGTGCACGGTCCACGCCAGCCCGCAGATCCAGGCCAGCACCAGCAGGATCGGAGACCGGTACCAGTGGCGCAACCACTTCCCCGCTAACGCCGACTCGCTGGCGGCCGTGTTCAGGTTGATGTCGACGTTCGCAGAGCCCACGCTACTTCCAGTCTGTTTCGTACCTTATGTGTCGCATCACCTGATGCGACTCACGCGTGTGCGGGCAAAACTGTACGGTACCGGGCCCGGTCGCCGGGTTCACATCGGCGGGAAGCGTGTGATCGTTATCCCATGTCGCCGAGCCAACACCCAACGAGGTGGGCATGGCTCGTAATGCGCACTAGCGTACGCAGGAAGACTAGAGGACCCCAACGGGGCGGTGCCGTGGCCGGCGATCCCGGCTGAGTAGACACAGGCGCGCGTCCCGTCTAAGCGTGAGAGGGACGTGAATGCCCGACACGACTACCGGAACTGGCGCCGTCGCGCTGAGCTACCCAGGCGGCGAACTGGACTTTCCGGTCAAAAAGGCGACCGAGGGTGCCGCGGGAATCGAGGTGGCGAAGCTGCTGTCGACGACCGGTCTGGTCGCCATCGACCCCGGTTTTGCCAACACCGCCTCGTGTTCCTCCGAGATCACCTACATCGACGGTGCCGCCGGGATCCTGCGTTACCGCGGATATCCCATTGAACAGTTGGCCGAACGGTCCAACTTCCTGGAAGTCAGCTATCTGCTGATCTACGGGGAACTGCCGACCCGGGCACAACTGGACGAGTTCACCGAACAGATCACCAAGCACACCCTGCTGCACGAGGATCTCAAGCGCTTCTTCGAAGGGTTCCCGCGCGACGCGCACCCCATGCCGGTGCTCTCCTCGGCGGTGTCCGCGCTGTCGACCTTCTACCAGGACAGCCTGAACCCGTTCGATGAGCCGAACGTGGAGCTGTCCACCATCCGGCTGCTGGCGAAGGTCCCGACGCTGGCCGCGTACGCCTACAAGAAGTCGGTTGGCCAGCCGTTCCTCTACCCGGACAACTCGCTCGGGCTGGTGGAGAACTTCCTGCGGATGACCTTCGGCCTGCCCGCCGAGCCGTACGAGGTCGACCCGGTGATGGCCAGGGCACTGGACCTGCTGTTCGTGCTGCACGCCGACCACGAGCAGAACTGCTCGACCTCGACGGTCCGGCTGGTCGGCTCGTCCGAGGCCAACCTGTTCGCCAGCATCTCGGCCGGCATCAACGCGCTGTTCGGCCCGCTGCACGGCGGCGCCAACTCGGCGGTGCTGGACATGCTGGTCGACATCCGCAACAACGGCGGCAATGTCGACGAGTTCGTCACCAAGGTGAAGAACAAGGCGGCCGGCGTCCGGCTGATGGGCTTCGGCCACCGGGTCTACAAGAACTACGACCCGCGCGCCAAGATCATCAAGAGCACCGCGGACGAGGTGCTGAGCAAGCTCGGCGGTCACGACGACCTGCTGGACATCGCCAAGCAGCTGGAAGAGCGCGCACTGTCGGATGACTACTTCATCTCGCGCAAGCTCTACCCGAACGTCGACTTCTACACCGGATTGATCTACCGGGCGATGGGCTTCCCGACCCGGATGTTCACCGTGCTGTTCGCGATCGGCCGGCTGCCCGGATGGATCGCGCACTGGCGAGAGATGGTCAAGGACCCGGCCACCAAGATCGGCCGTCCGCGTCAGGTCTACGTCGGCCCGACCGAGCGGAACTTCGTCCCGGTGGACGAACGCTGATCGTTCGACAACTCCTGGCCCGCCGATGAGGGCTGCTCCGTCGGGGCGCGGGTGATCGCGGCGTCGATGGGCAGCGCGGTGGTGCCCTGAACCATGGTCGGGTATCCCAGCGTCAGCACGGCCTGTGGCCACACCCCGCCACCGAGCAGGACCCGCAGATCCGCGCGGGTGCTGGGTACCTCGATCAGTTGCGCCAGGAACGACGCGGTCAGCCCGGCCGCGGTGGCGGTCAGCAGCACCCGCTGCATGGCCTGACCAGCACGCAACCAGGACAGCCTGCTGTCCTCGGATGAGCCGATGACCATGGTTAACGGCTCCGATTCGGCATCCCTGCCCGGTCCGGCGGTGACGCCGGCCGGGTGGGGCTCCGAGCGCCACCCGATATCAACCGCCCTGGCGCCGTCCCCGACCGCCGCGGCGCGGGTCACCCAGTGCCGCCATTCGGCCACGAACGCCGGCGAGCCGAACTGGGCGTGATGGGCGGTGCGCAGCAGTGGCGGCAGCGCGGCCAGTTGTGGCCCCTGCAGGGTCGCCAACCAGGCCTGTTCGAGTTCGGCGGCTCTGCGCAACTGGTTGCGTACCCCGATCGACACCGGCCTCGCCGCGAACGGCTGCCGACAGGCGTGGCGATGTTCGACGGCGTCGGCGAGCGCACGCTCCTCGGCGGTGATCGGATGCGCGCCGATCGGCTGCAGCGTGGCCAGCAGGTCGGGATGCTTCGGGCTGGGCAGCAACCGCAGATCGCAGCGCAGTCCCTGGGCACGAATCGCCAGTTTCAGGGTGAAGATCGCCGCGCCACAGGCCAGCAGCAGTTCCTGGTTGTTCGGGTCGATCACCGGCAGTGCCCGGTCCAGGTCCGCGTACAGCTCGATCCCCCGGGACGTGCAGCGCAGCTTCCACGGCTGGCTGTTGTGCGCCGAGGGTGCGAAGTCCGCCGACGCCAGCACGGCACGCACCTGGTCGATGGTCATCGTGCCCACGGGCATGACGCGGCTGTTCATTTGAGGGCGCTCCCTCGGTGCTGATCAATGCCTGCCTACCTTGCACGACTTTGTGCTGGTGAGGCAGGGCCGGAAAGGCCGTCTTTCGGCGGCCGAAGGTCCTCTAGAACGCGTCACGAAGGCGAACCCGCACACCCGTGCGCAGAATGGCGTGCCGGTGCACGCGTGCGGCCAGCCAGGCCGTCACGATCGCGGTGACCACGGTGAGCACCGCCGCCAGCAACACCTGCCAGGCAGGGACGTCGGCGAGTGCCATCCGGCCGGGCATGATCAGTGGGGCGAACGGCGGCAGCACGGACAGCACGGTCGCGATCCATCCGGTGGAGTTCCGCAGCAGCACCACGATGCCGGCGCCCAGCCCGAGCACGATGGCCAGCACCGGCGGCGCCATCACGGGTGGCAGATCCTCCGGCCGGGACACCAACGAGCCAACCGCGGCGAACACGCAGCCGTACAACAGGAAGCCGGCCAGATACCACAGTCCCGCCTCGCCGGCCGCCCGCGCGGCCAGGCCGGGCACTGTCAGCGCGCCGATGACGAGCGAGACCGGCACCGCCACCACGCCGATGATCACCAGTTGGCACAGGCCCACCACCGCCAGGCCGATGACCCTGCCGAACATGAGCTGTCCGGGTCGGACGGTCGCCAACAGCATTTCCGCCACCCTGCTGGACTTTTCCTCGGTGCTGCCGGTCGCCGCCAGTCCGCCGAAGACCAGCAACGACAGGCCGAGCAGGATCGTCACCGCCAGCCCGACGGCGACCCGCTGATCGTTGATGTGGTCATCGACGGCCAGCTGCATCACCTGGGCGTGCGCCGCGTCCACTTCGGCCTGTACGTCGGCAGGGCGCAGCCCGGCCTCGGCCAGCGCCGCGTAGATCACCTGCTGGCGGACCACGCTGTCCAGCGCCGCGTGCAGCCGGTCGTCCAGTGGGCCGCGGGCGATCACCTGCAGCGCGTCCGGTGGCCCGGACACCAGTACGTCCAGCCGGCCGGCCCGCACCTGCGCCAGGCCGGTGGACACGTTGAGCACGTTCACGGTGGTCAGCCGGATACCCAGTTGGCCGCTCTCCTCCTGCAACACCTGCTGCACCCCGGTGGCCTGGCCGGTCAGGCCCACCCTGATGGTCGCGGCGCTCTCGCTGACCTGATTCTGCAACGTCAGCGCGCCGATCATGAGAAACAGCAGAGCCAGGGTGCCGACAACGAAACCACGGCCGCGCAGTCTCGCCAGTTCGTGGCGGATCACCAGCCACAGCGCCCTGGTCATCGGGGTCTCGGTCCGGTTCGCGCACGCCGGTGGCCGGTCAGCTCGGTCCGGAAGAGCTCGGCCAGGGAAGGCCGTCGTCGCGCGAACTCCCGCACCGGCCCGGTCAGCTCGGCGGCGTGCAGCACCGCCTGCTCGTCGGCGCCGGCGGTCAGTTCCAGCACCGTGCGGGTGCCGTCAACGGACCGCACCCGGCAGTCCGGCAGCGCGGACGCCCAGCCCGGTCGGGCCTCGGGGGCGTCCACGACCACCAGCGGCGGGCCGGACCGTCGTAGTTCCGGCACCGTGCCGCTGGCCACCATTCGTCCATTCTGGACCACGCCGACCCGGTCGGACATTCGCTCCACCAGATCGGGTGCGGAGCTGGAGAACAACACCGGGGTGCCGGCCACGGCGCGTTCCCGCAGTGTGGCACCGACCATGTCCACTGTGTCCGGATCCAGGCCGGCGAACGGCTCGTCCAGCAGCAGCGCCTCCGGTTCGGCGACGAGCACGGCGGCGAGATGGGCGCGCTGCTGATCGGCCGGGCGCAGCCGGCGCACCGGTTCGGCGCGGTACTGCCGCAGGCCGAGCCGGTCCAGCCAGGAGTCTGTGTTCCGGCGGGCCCGATGTGCGGACAGTCCGTGCAGTTCGGCGAAATACCGCAACTGCTCGGCGAGCCGCATTCGCGGATACAGGCCGCGATCCTCCGGCAGATAACCGATCCGGGCGCGATCGGCCGGCCGGATCGGCCGCGAATTCCAGCGCACGACACCGGAATCGGGAGTGAGCAGGCCCAGCGCGACTCGCATGGCGGTGGTCTTGCCGGCGCCCCGCGCGCCCAGTAGACCGAACAACTCGCCGGGACGTACCGTCAGGCTGATCTCCCGCAGGGCGACCGAGGCACCGAAGTTGACCGATACCCGGTCAAACTCCAGCACGGCGTCGGTCACGGTGATCCCTCCTCACCCGGCGCGGGATTGCCCGACATTGCCCTGGTCATCTTCCCGCGTCCGGTGCGGGGGTCGGCGAGGGCCTTTCGGCCGATTCCAGTAATTTCAACATCAAGAATCATCGTGCACCAACCAGGAGGACGCACTCCAATGGCAAGCATGGAAGAGCTGAAGCGCGAGATCGCGGTGGCGGGCCAGAGCATCGAGACCGGCCGTGGCGCTCTCCAGCAGGCCGTCTCCTCCTTCGAGGAGGCCCAGGCGGTGCTGGTCAGGGCGATCTCGGGCAGCTCCCAGTCCGAGGCCAGCGAGCTCAACAACTCGCTCGCGCAGATCGTGGAGAGCGTGACCAACGCCTCTCGACTCGCCGAGCAGGTGCAGAGCAACGCGAACACCTTCTCGGAACGGCTCTGACGTGTCGATCGAGGCGATCCGCGCCGAGTTCGGCAATGCCCGCGAGCAGTTGCGGATCGGCTACGAGCAACTGCGGGTCGCCGAGGACCACCTGACCAGGGCGGCCCAGCAGCTCGCCGAACTGGGCCGGCAGCATTCCGATCTCGCCGAGCTGCCGGAGCTGCCGAAGGCACTGGAGCTGATGGCCAACGCGCGGACGCTGGCCGCCGGCGTGATCGAGACCGTCGACAGGTGGTCGGAATCGCTCTAGAAAAGCCGGTGCACATGCTACCGTGAGCGTGGCTTCGCACTGTGGTCAAGGAG
>DASVLX010000274.1:0-2599 GCA_036384655.1 Pseudonocardiaceae bacterium | reverse complement strand
CGCCGCGTCCCCGGCGGGGCTGCAACCCCTGCGCGCTGTCATCGACGAAGGCATCGGCGAAGGGATCAGGGCCTTCGTCGCCTGCGTCACGCTCGATCCGGCCGTGCCCGTCGACGAACTCAAGGGCAAGCCCTTCGCCGTGACGATCCGGACCGAGGACGGTGGCCTGCGCCTGTTTCCCATGATCGTGCAGGAGGCCAACCCGACCACCTCGGCCACGCCGGGCGTGTCCGCGGTCAATCTCGTCGGCCGCGACGTGCTGTACACCCTGAACCACCGCAAGCGCATGCGCGTGTTCACGGACGAAACCCCGCTGGGCGTGATCGACAAGGTGTTGCGCGCGGCGCTCACCGACCCCGCGCTCGCGGGACTGTTCACCTTCCGGTTCGCCGTGGCCGACGAGTCGCGCTACAAGCGCCGGGCCTGCTTCCTCCAGCACCCGGACGAGACCGATCTCGAATTCATCAATCGGTTGGCCCGCACGAACGGGCTGGAACACTGCTGGAGCCTCCAGACCGAGCCGCCGGTCATTGCCTATGGTCCGCGCAACACGGAGGTGCCCGTCCCCGAACTCGTCTTCTTCGACAGCCCCCAAGTGCTGAAGGCCAACCCGAAGGCGGCGGTTCCGTTCCACCGCCGGGACGGCGCGCAGATATCCGACGCCATCGAGCTGCTGGCCGCGACGAACCGGACCGTGCCCGACGGGGTGGACGTCTACAGCTGGGATCATGAAGCCGCCCGGCTGGCCAGCAGCTCGGCCCGCACGGGACTCGACCAGGGCAGGGAGGCGAATGCCCTGGGCGGCGCCATGCGCAGCACGCGCCAGGCCATCGACCACTTCGGCGACGACTTCGACGAACTCGACCGGCTCGCGAAGGTGCAGGCCGACCACCACGCCTTCAACGCGCACGGCCTGCGCGGCCGCGGCGACGTCCGCACGATGGCCCCGGGGACCTACCAGGTCATCGAGAACTACCCGCTGTTCGCGGGCCGCAGCGCCGAGGACTGCACCTACATGACGGTGCGGGTGACCCACGTGGTCGAGAACAACATGCCGGTGCGGCTGCACGAACCCGCGCAGGCCTTCGCGGGCGACCCGGGCGTGCCCGACTGGGCCAGGCAGGAGACCCCGGCCGGCGACGGAACGACAGGCGGCACCGCCCACGGCACGGTGGCGCATCGCTACACGAACGAGTTCCACCTGGTCGCGCGAGGCACGCCTCTCGTGCCGTTCTACGTGGAGGAGCGCGACCAGCCCCGGCGCCGGCCGCTGGTCGGCATCGTGCTCGGACGCGACATCGACGGCGGCGAGATCGTCTGCGACGAACTCGGCCGGGTGCGGGTGCGCCTGGTGGGCGGCGAGCCCGATGCCGACCGGACGGTGTGGGTGCGCCCGATGGTGTCCTGGGGAGGCAACAACCACGGCCATTTCGGCGCCCTGCGCGCCGGCACCGAGGTCACCATCGAAGTGACCGGGCCGGACCGGCTCGTCATCGCCGGCGTGCTCTACAACGCCGCCACCCCGCCGCCGTCGTTCGATCACCTGCCGGGGCTGCCGGCGAACGCCGCGGTGAGCGGCACCGTGACGCGCGAACTCGACGGCATGCGCCAGCAGCAGCTCCGGTTCAACGACGCGCCCGGCAACATCAGCGTGCAGCTCGGCACCGACCATGCCGCGACCCAGCTGAACATCGGCGCGCTCGCCACGCCGATGAACCGGGGCAGGACGCAGCGCCGCGGCAGCGGCTTCGAGATGCGGACCGACGACTGGGGAAGCCTGCGTGCCGGACTCGGCCTGCTGATCAGCACGGAAGCCCAACCCGACGCGACGGGCCATGTCACGGACATCGCCGACGCCGGCCGCCGACTGGACCAGGCCAACGGCCAGCACCAGCGGCTCGCGGACGCTGCGCACCAGGCCCAGGCGCAGCAAAGCGGCGACCAGGACGACGTCGTCAAGGCGTTGCAGACCCAGCTCGGGGAAGTCAGGGGCGAAGGCAAGGGCAATCCCGCGAAAGGCGAGTTCCCGGAGTTCCGGGAGCCCCACCTCTTGCTGGCGAGCCCGGCCGGCCTCGAAACCAGCACCCGGGGGAGCACCCATTTCTCGAGCACCGAGCACATCGCGCTCACCAGCGGCGGGCACGCCAGCATCTCGGCCAACAAGAGTCTGCTCGCCAGCGTGAAGGAATCGATCAAGCTGTTCGCCTTCAACGCCGGCATGAAGCTCGTCGCGGCGGCGTCCGATATCGACATCTCGGCGCTGAAGAACAGCGTCAACATCCTCGCCAGGCTCGACATCACGCAAACCGCCAACCGCATCACGATCACGGCCAAGGAAGAGGTCGTGATCAACGGCGGCGGCAGCTTCAGCCGCTGGAACGGCTCGGGCATCACGCACGGCACCGGCGGCACCTGTCGCTACCAGGCCGCGTCCTACAGCTACACCGGGCCCGCCAACATGCCCGCGTCCCAGCCGAAAGCGCCCGACGTGGCGCTCAAGGACACGCCGCCCGAAGACCAGATCGCGTTCTCGGTGCAGCACGTCCCCGGACCGTCGCCGATGTTGTTCGCCAATCAGCCCTACACGCTGCTCAAGGAC
>DASVLX010000273.1:0-24142 GCA_036384655.1 Pseudonocardiaceae bacterium | reverse complement strand
CGCCCCAGCCACGGATCCTGCGGCGCCGGCGCGCGTCGGCCACCCGGGACGCCTGGGCGATGTCCCGCGCGTCGAAAGCAGCCGGTGGCGGATCACCCGCCGCCTCGCGGAACAGTTCGGTGAGCCTCCGCTCGTCCACCGGTATCCACCTCCTCAGCCCGTTCTCCAGCCTGTTTCACGACGCCGGCCGCAGGTCGTCAAGTGCCTCGCCCAACTCGGCGCGCAACGCCGCCAGACCCTTCGCCGTCTGGCTCTTTACCGTGCCCGCGGTGCAGCCCAGGGCGGCGGCCGTGTCCGCGACGTCGAGCCCGTCGAGGAAGCGCAACACGAGCACCGCCCGCTGTCTCGGCGGTACCCGGCGCAGCGCGCCGACCAGCGTGGTGCGGGTGGCCACCGCCTCACCGATCTCGGCGGCCCCGCCAGCCACATCGCTGGTCTCGGGCACCGCGTCGGTGAACCGCTCCCTGCGCCAGGGCCGGCGTGACTCGTCGATCACCGCCCGGACCAGGCTGCGCCGGACATAGGCGTCCAGTGCGCCGCGGTCGCGGATGCCGTTCCAGTGCCGGTGCAGCGCGACGAACGCGTGCTGGGCCAGATCGTCCGCGCGATGCCAGTCGCCACACAGCAGGAAGGCACTGCGGCGCACGGCGTCCCGCCGAGCCGTGAAGTACTCCGCGAACTCCTGCTCGTCGCGCTGGTCCACGCGGACGCTCTCCGCCTTCTGTCAGTCGTTCGTCACTGGGACGGAACGAGACCTGTCGGTGGTTGCCCGACCGTTGTACGCAGGCTAGCGGTGTGTGGTGGGATCGAGCGGTGACCGACCCAGCGCCCATTGATCTTCGTTCCGACACCGTCACCAAACCCGACGCGACCATGCGAGCCGCGATGGCCGCCGCCGAGGTCGGTGATGACGTTCTCGATCACGACCCGACCATGCGCGCGCTGGAGGAGCGGACCGCCGACCTGCTCGGCATGCCGGCCGCGCTGTGGGTGCCGACCGGCAGCATGGCCAACGCGATCGCGATGTGCGTGCATCTGCGCCGTGGCGACCGGTTCCTGGCACCGCGCGGTGCCCATGTCATCGGCAGCGAACTCGGCACCTCGGCCTGGCTGGCCGGCGGAGTTCCCGAGCCGCTGGACTGGGACGGCGGTCCCGGCCGGCCCACGCCGGAGGCGGTGCGCGCGGCGGTCGTCGAAGGCCCCTACTACGTGCTGCGGACCACGCTGCTGTGCCTGGAGAACACCCACAACGCGGCCGGCGGCGCGGTCACCCCGGTGGACGAGCACCGGCGGCTGGTGGCCGCCGCCCGGGACCGCGGACTGCGAGTGCATCTGGACGGCGCCAGGATCTGGAACGCGTCGGTGGCCCTGGGCATGCCGCCGACCGCGCTGACCGCCGGTGTGGACACCGTGACCGCCTGCTACAGCAAGGGGCTCGGCGCACCGGTCGGATCGGCGATCGCCGGCAGCGAGTCATTCGTGGTGGAGGCGCGGCGACTGCGGAAGATGCTGGGTGGCGGAATCCGCCAGGGTGGCGTGCTCGCCGCGGCCGGGATGATCGGCCTGGACCGGATCGGCGATCTGGCCGTCGACCACGCCAACGCCGCCACGCTGGCCGCCGGCCTGACGGAGCTGGGTTGGCGGGTCGACACGCCGCAGACGAACATCGTGCTGGCAGCGGTGCCCGATCTCGCCGGGACGCTGCACCGACTCGCGGAGATCGGCGTGCTGGCCTCGGCCATGGCGGGCCAGGTACGGTTCGTCACCCATCGTGACGTCTCCGCCGCCGACATCACCAACGTCCTCCACCGCCTCAAAACCAGCGCCTGACCCGCGCCAGTCCAGGTGGATGCGGCCGCGCGGCGTGCTGAACCGAGAACGCCGCCCCGCGCCACTGATCCCCGATTACTCCGGCGTTCCAGGTGGATGCGGCGCAAGGCCGCAGGCCGCCTGGCGAACCTGAGCTACACGAAACCCGCGCGCCTCTCAACCCCAGACTGTAACGCCGTTCCAGGTGGATGCGGGCCAAGGCCGAGGGACGCGTGGCGTGCTAGGGCACGCGAGCGTCCTGAGAACGCCGGCCCGCGCCGCCTGGAACGGCGTTACGGGAGGGGACGGCGGTTGTGGTTCTTAAGTGCGGTGTAGGCGGCCGTACCCAGCGCGAGGATCGCGCCGATGATCGCCAGGTAGACCAGGCCCTTGATGAGGAAGCCCAGCACCATGAACGCCACCCATACGACCAGCAGCCCGCCCAGGATGCGAAGGAACATCGCGTCTCCTCGACTCGCGGTAACTTCTTAGTCGCTAAACGATCGATCCTCGGGTTCTGTTCCCGACTCGGGGACCTGCTTGGGCAGCCAGTCGGCCAGCCGCCGCAGGCCCTCCTGGATCTCCTCCGTGGAGCCAGCGAAGGACAGCCGGATGAACCGGTGGCCCTCCACCGGATCGAAGTCGATCCCCGGCGCCACGGCCACCCCCTCCTCGGCCAGCAACCGTCGGGTGAACGCCATCGAGTCGGTGGTGAACCGGGAGACGTCGGCGTAGACGTAGAACGCGCCGTCGGCGGGGGCCAGCCTGTCGATCCCGAGCTCCCGGAGTCCGGTCAGCAGCAGGTCACGGTTGGTGCGGTAGCGCGCCACATGCGCGTCGACCTCCGCATAGGCGGAGGGCTCGAAGGCCGCGATGCCGGCGAACTGCGAGGGCGCGGGCGGGCAGATGGTGAAGTTGCCGGTCAGCGCGGTGACGGCGGGACGCAGTCGCTCCGGCAGCAGCATCCAGCCGAGCCGCCAGCCGGTCATGCACCAGTACTTGGAGAACGAGTTCATCACCACGGCCTCTCGCGAGGTGCGCCAGGCACAGTCGCATTCGGCGCCGTAGCTGATGCCGTGGTAGATCTCGTCGCTGATCAACTGCACGCCGTTGTCCTCGCACCAGCGGGCGAGTGCCGCCAGTTCGTCGGGCGCGAGCACGGTCCCCGTCGGGTTCGCCGGACTGGCCACGATCAGTCCGCGCACCGGCTCGTCCAGGCTCTCCAGCATCTCGACGGTCGGCTGGAACCGAGTCTCCGGACCACAGGGCAGGTCGACGACCTCGCAGTCCAGCGCCGTCAGGATGTTCCGATACGCCGGATAGCCGGGCCGGGGCAGTGCCACCCGGTCACCGGCGTCGAAGGCCGCCAGGAACGACAGCAGGAACGCGCCCGACGACCCGGTCGTGACGATCACGTCCTCGGCGGACACGTCCAGGCCATAGCGGGTCCCGTAGTGGCCGGCGATGGCCGCACGCAGCTCCGGCACGCCAAGCTGCTCCGTGTAGCCGAGCAGCTGGCCGCGCACCGCCTCGGCCGCCGCGTCCCGTACCACCGCCGGAGCGGGATCGGACGGCTGTCCGGCGAGTAGCGACACGAGGTCGCCGTGGCTGCGTTGCCGCGCGGCGGCCGCGGCCAGCACGTTCATCACGTAGAACGGCGGCACGTCGGAGCGGTGGGAGATCGGAAGCGTTCGCACCCAGTCAGGCTAGCTACCACCAACAACCGCAGCCCGGCCGATCACGGTTATCGCGGCTCACAGCCGCGGTAACCGGCCCCCTAGTACCCCACGTAGCTGCCGCCGTGGTGGACGGCGACGATGCCGGGCACGCTCTCGATCGAGCCGTACCGGGACAGCGCGTACCGCACGCCGGCCACGATGTTGTCCACCGGGTTGTAGATGTTGTTGTGGCCCGGCAGCGCGTACGAGTTGAACGTCGAGTCGATGGTCTGCATCAGCCCCTTGGACGGGTGACCCGCCTGCGCGTTGCTGTCCCACAGGTTGATCGCGTTCGGGTTGCCACCCGACTCGTGCTGGATGATCGTCCAGATGTCGTTGGCGTTCAGCTCGTTGGCGGGCACGCCGGCCTGCTCCAGGACCTGCATCGCCTGGTCGATCCACTGCTGGACGTTGCCGGGGGGCTGGCTGCTGGGCGGGCCACCGCTGGACCCGAGGCCGCCGCCACCTCCTCCGCCGCCTCCGCTGTAACCGCCACCGCCATAACCGCCGCCTCCACCGCCGTGGTGCGCGGACCCACCGCCGGAACCGCCGGAGGCGCCCGAGGCACTGGGGTCGTTGGTCGTGGGGGCGGCGGAGGACGTGGTGGTGATGCCGTCCGGCCCAGGCGTGGTGGACGAGCCGCCCGGCGCGCTCAGACCGGAGAACGTCGGAGTGAATCCCTTGCCGGCCTGGTTGATGTCGTCAGCGGCCTTGGTAAGCGCGGTGTTGATCGTGTCGATCTGTGTGGTGACCGCGCCGGAATTGTCGGAAACCGCCTTTTCGGCCGCGTTTTCCTGCAGCTCCGCCTTTTGCTGTGACAGCTGCGCGGCGGTCAGACCCGCGCTGGCCGCCTTCAGATTGTTGTTGTAGTCCGTGAGGACCTGATCGAACAGTTTCTCCAGGGAGTTCTTGCCGTTCGACAGCGCCTCGGCGGCCTCGTTGACGGCTTTCGCACCGGCGGTCATCGCGGTGTGCCCTGCCATGCCCGCGGCGGAGAAGTTCTTCATGTAGGCGTGGAAGGCGTCGCCCGCGTCGCCCGACCAACTCTCCGTACCGTTCACCGCGTTCGTCACGGCGTTGTTGGAGTCGTCGGCGGTCTCGGCCACTTTGGACAGATCGCTGATCAGGCCCTGGATCGAGCCGGCGTTGGCCTTGTAGGCACCCTCGGCCTGCTTCGCCAGCGCAGCGCCGGCGTCGCCGGGCAGCGCCGCCACCTCATCTCGTGCCGTCACGGTGTCCTCCCCTCACCCGTCCGTCAATCAGCCCGACATTCAGCCCGTCATTCACCGACAACCCGCCGGTCATTTCTCGATCACCTGGAAGGACTGCGCATTGTCCTGCTCGGCGCCCGTGTGGTTCTGCGCGGTCTGGTCCAGCGCCCGCTCGATGTCGCCGACCAGGCTCTCCGCCTTCGTGTACTCGTTGTGCAACTGCTCGCACAACGCACTGACCGCCTTGGCCACCGCGCCGGAACCGGTGAGCGTGCCGAACATGCTGGCGTCGACGTTCTGCGGCACGCCATCAGTGACGCTGCCGAACTTGCCGGCCGTCCCGCCGATCGCCTGCCGGGCGGCGTCGATGTCGGCGGCCGAGTAATTGGACGCTGCCATGGGATCTGCCTGTCCCCCTTGGTGTCGCTCGATGGTCGTCGTTAGATCCGTGATTGGGACGTAGCCGACCGCGCGGCGGTTCCCATTTTGGCGGATGCGGTCATAGTTCGTCGAACAATTCGCTGATCGCCGTGGTCAGCCGGGCATTGTCGGTCGGCGTGATGGTCGCCCAGCCGGGCTTGGTGAGAAACAGGTAGCGGCCCTGCGGATTGTCGTAGAAGGCGACCACCCGGTCGGAGCGCCGCCGCCGCACACGCGGTGGAGTCCGCTCGGCGCCGAACTGGCCGCGCAGCGTGATCCCGGTGAACATCCGGCTCAACTCCTGAGCCTGGCTCAACGGCACGCCCCGGCGCTCCAAGGCGGTGATCAACGCCCGTGGGTCACCGTTGACCTCGGCGTCGGCCGCCCGGAGCGCGTCCAACGGCACTGTCACGCCGTGCCCGTTGCCGGCCGGACAGTCACCGGCCACCGAAACCGCCGCGTGGACGAACGAGCTCTCGCGTGCCGGAATCAGCCACACCTCGTCGCGGTCGACAACGGCGACGATCGCCCGTGAGTCCCGGGTGGCCGCCAGTGCCCGGATCTCGTGGTCCGACCACAACCAGACGTCCACCGATCGTTGTGGGGCGGCCAACAGGGCGAGTCGATCGGCGAGTTCCGGTTCGGCCTGCCCGGCCTTGGCCAGGCCACGGTCCGCCAGACCGGCCAATGCCCGGTCGACCACGTCCGCGCGGGCCGCGCGGGTGAGGCCGGGGCTGGGCACGTCCAGGGCGACATGTCGGGTGGGTAGGTCTTCGCATTCCCACAGCACGTCAAACTCCGTGGTGGACAACACAATCGTGCTGCGTGGACCCATCACGCTAGTCGTCCGATCCGGACTGATTGGGAGTCTGGTCGTTGCCGTCGGTGCTGTTGGCAACGTCGTCGGCGGTGTCACGGGTGACAGGGGCCAGCGGGGTGACCGGCAGGACCGGGGCCACCGGCGTGACGACCTCGGGCCTCTCGGCGGCCTCGACCGTGGAGGTGACCGGCGTGACGGTGCCGGCTGGTGTGGCGATGTTGGGTGTGGCGATGTTGGCGGCCGGCGGCGGTGGTGGCGTCGGCTGGCGGGTGTCGATCACCGCCGGCATCACCAGCCGGTCATCCTCGAACAGGTCCTCACCCTCGACGTACTTGCTGCCGTGGGTCTCGTCGTCCTCGCCGCGCCGGGCGCCCATCGCCGGCTCCAGGAACTGCGGTTCGGCCTGCGCGGCCTTCGCGCCGTATCGCTCGGCGGCCAGTGCCTCGGCGGCGCGCGGTGCTTCCTCGAACGAGACCAGCGGCTTGGTGGCCCTGGAAACCGCCTCGCCCTTGGCACCCGCGGCATCCTGGAACTCCGGATCGTCGGCGAAGACGTCCTTGTTCTGCGGCTCGGACGGGGTGGACCGGGTGCTCGACCGCCCACCACCGGTGGCGCCGGCCACCCCGCCCGCGGCACCGCCGGTGGCGACCACCGACGCGACGCCCGCCTCCTCGATGGCCGCCTCGTAGTTGCCGATGGTCGATGGGATGGGGCCACCGAACGAACCCGAGGTCGGGTTGGGGCCGACACCGCTGACCGGACCGGGCAACTGACCGCCGGGCAGCTGCGGGCCACCGACGCCACCACCGATGCCACCGCCGATTCCGCCACCCACCGGAGGCAGCGTGGGGAACGACCCGGGCGCGCCCGGAACCGCTGGCGCGCCAACGATCGCGCCCGACCCCGCCGCACCGCCACCGGCCACGGACGCGCTGCCGCCCGAGTAGCCGGCCACCGAGCCCATCTGTCCGAGCGAGGTGTCGACCGACGACGTCGTCAGGCCGAGGTTCGGCGGCACCGGCGGCGCGGAGTACGAGTTGATCCCGCTCTGCGCGCTGTCGGCGTAGTTCCGAAGCCCGTCGATGGTCTGCGTGCGGGCCGCGTTGGTCTGCGCGACCTGCTTGGCGTGATCGGTGCTGATGCCGGTGAGCGTGTGGACCACGTTGTCGGTGGTCGAGGTCGATGACGGCCCGTTGAGCGTGGGAGCCGGAGCCACGCTGTTCTTCGCCTGTGAATAGCCGTCGCCGGTCTGGCTGATTCCGCCGGACGCCGTGCTGCTCGAATCCCCGGCGGCGCCCGCGTAGTCGGCGGCGGTCTTCGACATCTGTTGGGCGAGCGAGGATGCGTCACTCTGCCAACTCACGCCGATGGCCTGCAACTGCTGGCGAAGCGTGTCATCCATGGACTGCAGCGCGGCCGCGATGCCGGACAGCACGTCGGCGGCCTCCTGCATGCCACCGGCGCCCTGGCCCTGCGACAGTTGGTTCACGACCTGGGCGAGCTGCTCGTTGGACATGCCCTCCCAGCGGATGTCGGTCAGTGACACGTCCGACCCGGTGTCCACCGACCCGCCGCCGGAGGAGGACGACCCGCCACCGAAGATCGCGTGGTACAGGTCGTCCACGCCACCCTCGATCGTGTTGCCGACCGTGCTGGCCACCCCGACCACCTCGTGCGCGGCGTCGTCGAGGCCCTTCTCGATCCCGCTGATGATGTCGTCAAAGAGGCCCATGCCGTTCCCCTACTTCTTCAGCGTCTGCAGTGTGGCCACCGCCGCCGCCGCGACGGTCTCGGTCTGTGTACAAGCCTCGGTGTTCGGTGCGCCCGCCGTGGGGGCGTAGTTGACCAGAATCATCTGGTTGTTGGCCACGCTCACCACCGTCTCGCACGAGTTGTCGACGTTCGGGTTGAACTTGGCCGTCAGATCAAGTCCGGGATATCCGGCGATGGTGACCTGCTTCAGGGTGTCGGCCAGGGTCGGGTCCAGCCAGTACTCGATGCCCTTGTTGGTGACCGTTTCGACGCTGTAGCTGAGGCCAGGGCTGCGAACTCCGAACGGGAACGTGCAAGTCGGGCTGCCACGGAACGAACCGATGTCGTCTGGGCCGGCGTCAACGGGTTTCTGCACCCGCAGTTGGGTCTGCTGCGCCGACGTGAGCAGCGAGCACGGGGCGACCCCGACGAGGGAGAGGTCGCGCGGCCGGGGCGCGAAGGTGATCGAGGAGTTGTCGTTGAGCAGCGATGTTCCGGACGTTGAAGGTGTCGTAGTGCTGCCGGCCTGCCCAGAGGAGGACGAATCACATGCGGCCAGCGGTGCGGTCAACGCCAGGACGACGACCGCCCCAAGAATCCGCCGGTCAGGCACCGGTGCTCCCGGCCTGGTTGAAGGCGGCCGCGATCTGCTCGTCCGTGTAGCCGTACTGCTTCGCCGAGGTCCGCAGGTTGTTCACCAGCGTTGTCAGATTCGCCAGGTATTGCTTGACCCGGTTGGCGTAGGAGTCGGGATCGTCGACCAGACGCTGATTCCAGATCTCGGCCGCGCGCAGGCTCACCGGATCGGCACCGGGCGGAGCGATGCGGAGTTCTCGAAGCGCATTGCTGATGTGGGTGCCCTCGCCATCCATCGCGTTCTGGATGATTGAGGCGGCCTGGAGGACGTTGTCCTTGTCGACCGTGATGTTGGCCACCTGGGGGACGCTGGTCAGCGCATCGAGCCCGGCGGTGGTTTCCACGGTGGTCAGGGCAGGGTCGACGGATTCGATGGCCAACGGTGCACCCCATCTCCGGTAGCCGGTTGGTCTCGCTTCGCAGGCTACCAACGAGATCGACAGCGTGGGGTGTGTTTGGTGAAAACCTTCGTGGCGTTCGGGTGAGTCGTCCCGGGCGAGGTCAGTGCGCCGCCGGCACGGCGATCTCGCCGCGCGCGGCGCGCAGCGCGATGTCCGCGCGGTGGTGCGAACCGGTGAGGTGCACCCGCTCGACACGCCGGTACACGGCCTCCCTGGCGGCCTCCAGATCGGCGCCGACGCCGACAATGGACAGCACCCGGCCGCCGCTGGACACGACCGAGCCGTCCTCCCGGCGCCGGGTGCCGGCGTGCAGCACGCCCTCGGCATCCGCGCCGGTGATCACGTCACCGATCCGCGGCCGGCTCGGGTAGCCCTCGGCGGCGATCACGACGGTGACCGCGTATCCGGGATGCCAACGCAGTTCCGGATGATCGACCAGCCAGCCGGCGGCGGTCGCGTGCAACAGCCCGGCCAGCGGGGTTTCCAGCAGGGCCAGCACGACCTGCGTCTCCGGGTCGCCGAACCGGCAGTTGAACTCGACCACCTGCGGTCCAGCGGGGGTCAGCGCGAGTCCGGCGTAGAGCAGCCCGGAGAACGGCGTGCCGCGCCGGGCGAGTTCGTCCACCACCGGCTGCACGATCCGGTTGACGACATCGCGCACCAGGTTCGGCGGTGCCCACGGCAGCGGCGCGTAGGCGCCCATGCCACCGGTGTTCGGGCCACGGTCGCCGTCGCCGACCCGCTTGAAGTCCTGCGCCGGCACCAGGGGAACCACGGTCTGCCCGTCGACCAGACAGAACAGCGAGACCTCCGGGCCATCCAAAAAGGACTCCAGCAGTACCGGATGGCCGCCGTCCAGCAGCGTCATGGCATGCGCGCGGGCGGCGTCGATGTCCGTGGTCACCACGACACCCTTGCCGGCGGCCAGCCCGTCGTCCTTGACGACGTAGGTGGGGCCGAACCGGGCCAGCGCGGCGTCCAGTCTGGCCGGATTGTCGATGATCTCGGCATGCGCGGTGGGCACCCCGGCGGCCTGCATGACGTCCTTGGCGAACGCCTTCGAGCCCTCGATCCGGGCGGCCTGCCTGGACGGGCCGAAGCACGCGATCCCGGCGGCCCGCACGGCGTCCGCCGCGCCGGCGACCAACGGGATCTCCGGGCCGATCACCACCAGATCGGCGCGCCAGGAGCGAGCCAGCTCCGCGATCTGGTCCGGATCGGTCACGTCGACGCCCAGTTGCTCGGCCAGCGACGCGGTCCCGGCATTGCCGGGCGCGCAGGCCAACGCGGTCACCGAGGCGTCCTGCGCCAACGCGAGGACCAGGGCATGCTCCCGAGCACCGGAGCCGATTACCAGCACACGCACAAGAGGGCAGCCTAGAGAACCCGGTAGAGAACCCTGTGCGGCGGTCACGCCAACGGGTCGTAACGGACGATGGTCTGGTCGCGTCCGGGACCGACGCCGATGACCGAGACGCGGGCGCCCGCCAGTTCCTCCAGCCGGTGCACGTACGCCTTGGCGTTGGCGGGCAGTTCGTCGAAGTCGCGGCAGGCGCTGAGGTCCTCGAACCAGCCGGGCATCTCCTCGTAGACCGGCACGGCGTGGTGCACGTCGGTCTGAGTCATCGGCATGTCGTCGACCCGCTTGCCGTCCACCTCGTAGGCGACGCAGATCGGTACCCGGTCGAAGCCGGACAGCACGTCAAGCTTGGTGAGGAAGAAGTCGGTGATGCCGTTGACGCGCGCCGCGTAGCGGGCGACCACGGCGTCGAACCACCCGGTGCGACGGGCCCGGCCGGTGGTCACACCGAACTCGCCGCCGGTCTTGCGCAGCCGCTCGCCGACCTCGTCCCGCAGTTCGGTCGGGAACGGGCCCGAGCCAACCCGGGTCGTGTACGCCTTGAGGATCCCCATCACGGCGGTGATCCGGCCCGGTCCGATGCCGGCACCGGCGCAGGCGCCACCGGCCGTCGGGTTGGACGACGTCACGAACGGGTAGGTGCCGTGGTCGACGTCCAGCATGGTGCCCTGGGAACCCTCCAGCAGCAGGGTCTCGCCGCGCTCCAGCGCCTTGTTGAGCAGCAGCCGGGTGTCGGCGATCCGGTCCGCGAACCGCTCGCTCTGGCCGAGCACGGTGTCCACGACCTGGTCGGGGTCCAGCGCCTTGCGGTTGTAGACCTTCACCAGCACCTGGTTCTTGAAGTCCAGCGCGGCCTCGACCTTCTGCCGGAGGATCTTCTCGTCCAGGACGTCCTGGAACCGCACGCCGACCCGGGCGACCTTGTCCTGGTAGCACGGGCCGATGCCGCGGCCGGTGGTGCCGATCCTGGACTTGCCCAGGTAGCGCTCGGTGACCCGGTCGATGGCCACGTGGTACGGCATGATCAGGTGCGCGTCGGCGGAGATCAGCAGCTTGCTGGTGTCCACGCCACGCTGGTTGAGCACGGCCATCTCGTCGAGCAGCGCGCCGGGATCGACCACGACGCCGTTGCCGATCACGTTGGTCACGTTCGGCGTGAGGACGCCGGAGGGGATGAGGTGCAGGGCGAAGTCCTGACCGTCGGGCAGCACCACGGTGTGGCCCGCGTTGTTGCCGCCCTGGTAGCGGACGACCCACTGCACTCGCCCACCCAGTAGGTCGGTGGCCTTACCCTTGCCCTCGTCGCCCCATTGAGCACCGATGACCACGATGGCCGGCATGTCAAACTCCCGATGGACGGATTACGCCCGTACGTGCGGGCGAGGATGCCGGTGTGTCAGCCTAGTCGAGGAGGTTTTGTGGCCGGACTGGTGCTGGCCTGCGGCGTTGCGACGGGGGATTACCCGGCGCTGAGCGAGCGGATCTCGCGGGACCCCACGACCGACGTTCGCGTGGTGCCGTCCCGGCCCGGAAACACCGAGATCGACCCGCTGCTGGCTGCCCTGGGCGATCGCCGACTGGTGGTGGTCGGCACGGACGCGGATCTCGCCGCGGTCGTGCTTCGCCTGCTACGCACGGAAAGGCTGGCCGCCGTGCCGGTCGGCTTCGTGCCGGTGACCGGCGAGTCGGCGGCCGCCGAGGTCTGGGGCCTGCCGACCGGCGTGGGCGCGGCCGTCGACGTCGCGTTCGGCGCCGAACCCGACCGGGCGCCACTGATCCGTGATGACAACGGCGGAGTGCTGGTCGGTGTCGGCACCTTGCGCGGCGTGCGCGGCGTCGGGTACTGCGATGACGAGCGGGTGCTGCGCGGGCCGGCCCGGAGCATCAGCGTGTCCCCGGACCCGGCCGGCGCGGGCCTGACGGTCGCGGTGCGGGGCGGCGGGTTGTTCGGCGGACGGCTCCGGGTCAGCGCGGGCCGCTCGTTCGAGCTGGGCTGCCTGCCGACGTTCGTGGTGCGGGACGGCGTGCGTTTCGAGCGACCGGTCCGGCGGTGGACCTGGTACCGCCACACCGAGGATCTACGGCTTGTCCGCGGCCTCCCGACCGGCCTTTAGGTAGGGCGGGCCAGGTTTGGTACTACCTCGGCACCGGGCAGTTTCGCCAGCAGATCGCCGGGCACCAGCAGCTTGCTGTGCCGGAAGCCCGAACCGATCACCAGTTCCGGCGCGCCGGCCACCTCGGCGCTCAGCAGCACCGGCCAACCCTCCGGAAGACCCAGCGGCGTGATTCCGCCGTACTCCATGCCGGTCTGCGCGACCGCGTCATCCATCGGCGCGAACGACGCCTTGCGCACGTCCAGCCGCCGCCGCAGCACGCCGTTGACGTCCGCGCGGGTCGTGGCGAGCACCACGCAGGCCGCGTAGCGCGACTCGCCGGACCGCTTGCCGGCGACCACCACGCAGTTCCCGGAGCCCGACATCGGAGCCGAGTAGTGCTCGCAGAAGGTGGCCGTGTCGGCGAGTTCGGGATCGATCTCGACCACCGCGCAGCGGGCGATGTCGGCGGCGTCCAGCACGCGCAGTGCCTCGGCGACCGGTTCGGCGAGCAGGTCGATCCGGTCCAGCGCCGGATAGGCGGTCAGCGTGCCGGCCACCGTCCATCCCCCGGCAGTGCCGTTCGAGTCGCCGTTCGTCTCGCTCACCACTGCGAACCCCCTCCGCGTTGCACCTCGGCGATCTTCGGCCGCACGTCGACGATGTACACCAACACCGCGACGAGGCCGGCGATCCACAACAGCATCGAGTAGTCGTAGAAATGGAAGAGCGCGCAGAACGCGGTGCCGCCGCCCGTGATGGCCATCCAGATCGGTTTGGTCAACTTGCCCGCCGCCGTGAACGCGTCCGACCGCTGGATCGCCGCGTGAATGAACGCGTACAGCCCCACCGGAACGGCGGCCCAGTTCAGCACAAACATGATGAGGAAGTCGACGGCCACCAAGCAAGCCTACGACGACGGGCGTGGTTCCCGGCTGTTCGCCGGGAACCACGCCCGTGGCGGCTGTTCACTTCCCGCTGGTTACCCGCCTGGTTACTCGTCCGTGCTGGTCTTGCGAGTGGTCGGCGCCTTGGCGACGGTCGGCCTACGGGTGGACGTGGTCGTCCGCCGGGTCGCGTGCGTCGCGGTCGGCTTGGTCGCCGGCTTCTCGGCCGCCGGCTTCGCGGTCTCGGTTGCCCCGGCCTCGGGGGCCGCCTCCGGCGCCGTCTCCTTGGCGGCCGGAACGATCGTCACCTTGCGCCTGCCGGTCTCCTTGACGCGGCCGGATACCCGGCCGAGCAGATCGTCGGCGATCTTGCGAGCATCCTCGGCGACGGTCTCGGCGCGGTGCTTGCCTACCTCGACCGCCTGGTCGAACTGCTCGAAGACCTTGTGCAGCTGCGGCTGCGAGCGGAGCTGCTCGACCGTCTGCTCACCCTGCTTGGTCAGCCCGTGGTAGAGCTTCCCGGCCCGGGTGGTCGCGTCCTGCGTCAGCTTCTGGACCTGGTCGGCGACCCTGGCCGTGTACTTGTTCCGGTCGGCCAGCTTGCGGAGTTGCTCCTGGTTCTTCTCGGCCAGCTTGCGCAGCTCCTGCTGGTTCTTGTCGGCCAGTTCGCGCAGCGACGCCACGTCGCTGGGCAGTGCCGAACGAACCGACTCGGCGCGCTCGGTGACCTGGGTGCGAGCCTGCTTGACGGCGTCCGTGACGGCCGTCTGCAGCCGCTCGCCGGCCTTACGCACATTGTCGAATGTGGGGATGTTGGGCATGACTCATTCCTCCGGATCGGGGGCCCGGTCAACTTCATCCGCACTGCCCACATCGGACCCCGTTGCTGTGGACTGAGTGCTGCCGTTGTTGTGTAGGAACGTTTCGTAGATGTCGAGCAGAACCTGCTTCTGACGTTCGGTCAGCTCGATGGCCGCCCGGATGGCGTCCGCGACCGGCCCGCCGGTGGGTGCGTCGAGGATGCCGGCCCGCACATAGAGCGCCTCCGCCGAAATCCGCAGCCCCTTGGCGATCTGCTGCAGGATCTCCGCGCTGGGTTTGCGCAGCCCGCGTTCGACCTGGCTGAGGTACGGGTTCGACACGCCAGCCAACTTCGCCAACTGACGCAACGAGATGCTCGCGTGCTCGCGTTGCTGTCGGATGTAGTCGCCGATATCCCTGGTGAGTTCCTTGCCCAGGTCGGTCACCATGTCGATGGCCCGGCCCGCCTGGTTCGCCAGGTTCTCGGTGCCCGGTGGCTGCCGTACCGCCTTACGCACCATGTCATGCGTCGGTTCGCCGTTGGTCATGGTCACCTCCTGTCCTTCACCATCCACGGTACGTTCGGGTGCTAGCTATTGCAAGCAGTGTGCTTGCACTAATGGGTGACGAAATGTGATCTCCGTCTCACCCGTTGGACGAGGGTGTTAGCGTCCGGTTTTGGCGCATGCAAATGCACGTGCACACGCAGTCGTGTGGGAGATTGATGATGAACAGCGCTCACAACGGCATCTCGGCGGCCGAGCTGAGCAATGTGTCGTGGCGTAGGAGTGCTCGAAGCGGAGCCCTGGGTAACTGCGTCGAGGTGGCGCGGCTCGCCGATGGCGCGATCGCCATGCGGAACTCGCGGTTCCCGACCGGCCCGGCACTGATCTACACACCCGCCGAGATCGCGGCCTTCCTGGCCGGGGTGCGCGATGGCGAGTTCGATGATCTGGCGACCGGCTGAGTAGCCGCCGGATAGCCTGGCGCGGTGGGTCGACTGGTGCTGGGCGTGGTGATCGTCGGTGCCACCGTGTTCGCGGTGTGGCGCCCCAGGAGGTTGTCCGACAGGCCGTTACGGGGACGGGGAAACCCGGCCTACTGGTTGCTCGCCGTCATCGCGTTGATCTACCTGAACCAGGTGCTGTTCACCGTCTACGTGGATCGCGTGCACCACGGGGACGCGAGCTTCATCAGTCGCTACGTCCCACCGGGTTGGTTCGATCTGGCCGACCTCGGTGCGCTACCGAACTGGTTCCCCGATCCCGGCCTGCTGTCGGTGAGCCTGTTCCGGGTCTCGTCCTTTCTGGAGCTGCCGTTCGCCATCTTCGCCTACCTGGCGGTGTGCCGTTGGCTGGACGCCGGGGTGTATCGGCGCGCCGTGCGCCTGGTCTGGCCGGCATCGGTCGCCTACACGATCACGTTCTGCCTCATCGAGTGGGACCTGCGCAATCCATGGACCACCGGGCAGGATCTGCTGATCCGCGCGGCCTCGGGAATCGTGGTCCCGCTGTGGGTGTCCCGGTTCGCCGGCGACAACGGCCGGCGGGTCCGGTCACTGCCCGATCTGCTGCTGTTCCTCGTCTCGGCCGGCGCACTGGGCTGCCTCGTACTGGCCGTCTACGACAGCGCCCTGCTGTACAACCTCGGCCACGTGCCCGCGGTGCTGCCGGGTGCCGCGATCGCCGCCGCGGTGCTTGTGCTGGCGCGGGTACTCGCCCGTCGCGTCTCGGTCCGCTCCTCCGGCCCGGGGCTGGCCGCGCTGATCCGCTTGGTTGACTGGTTCTTCGTGGTGTTCTTCGTACCGGCGTTGGCCATCCGGTACGGACTGATCTTCGGCCTTCCGGCGCTGGCCGCCGTTGCCGGCGTGGTGGTTGGGGCGGTCGCGATCGGCCTCGGCCTCGGCCGCTCGCCGGGACGGGCGCTGCTCGGCGAACTGGCCGTCGCGCTGCTCGGCGGCGTTGTGCTCGCCGGCCTGGGGTATTTCCTGGCCAGCGGCTACCCGGAGGCGCGGGTGCTGGCCGCGGCCGCGGCCTTCCTGGTCGGGATGATCGCCGTGTGCGCCCTCGTGGACCGGCGGGCCAGCCCGACCGTCGACCGGCCCGAGGGCGGTCACGTCGAGTCCTCCGAACCATGATCAGACGCCCATCGGCTCGGCCCCGGTTCACCATTCCGCGAAGCGTCCGTTGGCCGCCACGCACGTACCGTTGAGCCGTCATGAGAACCGCTCGCGACCTCGCGGCCGAGACCGGCCGACGGCGCCGGGGGCTGGCGGACGGCCTCGCCCGTGCGGGCGTGCTGACCGATCCCCGCTGGCTCACCGCGTTCGCCGAGGTGCCCCGGCACGAGTTCCTGCACCGCTTCTTCTGGCCCGAGCCGGGCGGTCGGTGGGCCGCCATCGACGACACCGACAACGACTGGCTGCGCCGGGTCTACTCCGACCGCGTGCTGGTGACCCAGCTGGACGGTGACCCGGGCCGTTGGCGGACCGCCCGCCGGGACGGGCCGGTGACCGGCGTACCGACCAGTTCCTCCAGCGAGCCCAGCATCATGGCGATCATGCTGGAGGAACTGCGGGTCAGCGACGGCGACCGCGTTCTGGAGATCGGCACCGGAACCGGGTACAACGCGGCGCTGCTGTGCCACCGGCTCGGCGACGCGCTCGTGACCACAGTGGACGTTGACGCCGACCTGGTGCGGACCGCCCGGGACGCCCTCCGTCGGCTGGGATACAGCCCCACCTGCGAGACGGCGGACGGCGCCGCCGGTTACCTACCGAACGCGCCGTACGACCGGGTGTTGGCCACCTGCTCGGTGTCCCGGATTCCGCCGGCCTGGCTGGCCCAGACCGCCCCGGGTGGGCTGGTGGTCACCACGCTGAACCGGCCGCTCGGCGCCGGACTGGTACGCGTCGTGGCCGGCGAGGACGGTCGCGGGCGTGGCCGCGTGCTCGCCGAGGACGGTCGGTTCATGCCGCTGCGGGCGCATCGCGGGCCCGATCCGCAACAGTTGCTGCGGCGGGCGACCGCCGGACCGGCGTGGACCAGGGTGGTCCGGCGGGACATCGCCGAGGAACTGGCCCCCACCGCCGGGTTCGAGTTCTATGCGGGGCTCGCGCTGCCCCTGGCCATGGCCATCGTCGACCGGGACCGGACGGTCTGGCTGGTGCAACCGGACGGGTCCTGGGCGCATGAGTATGTCGACGACGCCGAGCGGCTGGTGGTCACGCAGGGCGGCCCGCGGCGGCTGTGGGATCTGGCGGAGGCGGCCCACGAGGATTGGATCGCGTTGGGGCGCCCGGGACGGGCCCGGTTCGGCATCACCGTCGAACCGGGCCACCAGGAGATCTGGCTGGATGCCCCGGACGGTCAGCACCGCTGGCCGCTGTGACCGGCTCGCCCCCAACCCATCGCACGGCCGGCTCGTGGCGTCGCTATGGCGTGTCGATGTCGCGGCGCCGGAATCCGATCAGGCCGACCACCAGAAGCAGCACGGTGACCGCGAGCAGCCACAACAGCGGTGTGCTGGTCACCGTTCCGCCGGGCAGTTTCGGCAGGTGGGTGTAGGGCGAGATGTCCATCACCAGTTGTGGCAGGCGCAGTTCGGTACCGAGATCGGTCAGAACCACCGCGATGGCCACGGCCGCCCAGCCCAGCCCGGTGAGCCTCGGCCACAACCCGAACAGCGTGACAGCGAGCGCGCCCAGCACCCAGGCCGCTGGCAACTGGACCAACGCCGCCATCAGGTCGGCGCCCACCGTGTGGCCGAGGGTGCCCTCGCGTGCGCCGTCGACCAGGCCGAAGCACAGCCCGAAGGCGACCATCAGCGCGGCCGTGCCGAGCACCGTGAACAGCACGTGGCTGAGCGCCCAACCGATCCGGCTGGTGCCGGTGGCCAGCAGCGGCTCGACCCGCCGGGAGCTCTCCTCGGTGCGCAGCCGCTGGGTCGCCTGCACCGCGTAGGCGCTGGCCACCAGACCGAACAGGCTCATCATGGCCGACACCATCAGATCGGTATAGGCACCCTGGCCGCCCATCCTGGCCATGATCGTGCTGACTTCCGGGTTGTCGCGCACCACATCGACGAACATCTTCACGATCGAGCCGAGTACGGCACCGAACAACGCGTAGCTGATGACCCAGGTGAGCAGCACGCCCCGCTGCAGCCGCCAGGCCAGCGCGAACGGGTTGGAGAACGAGCGGGCCGCGGTGGCCGGGCCGGGCCGGTCGGGCAGCAGGCCGTCGCCGAAGTCCCGCCGGGGTACCAGCGCGTAGCCGACGGCGCCGACCACCAGCATCACGATCAGCGGAATGGCCAGCACCCACCACCGCTCCACGGTGAACGGCCGCATCCGCGGTCCCCAGGCCAGCGGTGACAGCCAGGACAGCCAGGACAGACCCCGCGGACCGCCACCGTCTCCGACCGCCCGCACCAGAAAGGCCGCGCCCAGCACGGTCAACGCCAGCCCACGAGCCCCGGTGGCACTCGTGGTGATCTGGGCGGTGACCGCGGCCACCGCCGCGAACACACAGCCGGTCAGGCACATCCCGACGCCCATCGCGACGGAGCCGGCCGCGGGCGCGCCGAGCGCGATCAGCCCGATCGCGTTGATCCCGCCGATCAGCACGTTCGCGATGACCGCGACCAGCAGCGCGGCCGTCGGCGCGGCGTACCTGCCCACGACTGTCGAGTCGATCAGCTCCAGCCGGCCCGTCTCCTCCTCGGCCCGGGTGTGCCGGATGACCAACAGCAGGCTCAGCACGCCGGTGAACCCCCCGACCCAGGTGCCCAACTTCCAGGCCGTGGCGGCGGGGACGGTGTACTCGCCGAAGGAGGGCCCGGTGATCGCCAGGATGCTGGCGTTGTCCTTGATGGCGTTGGTGAAGGTGGCCAGCTCCTGTGGCGTCGAGTAGACGCTCTTGTAGGAGTAGAGCGTGCCCAGCACGGTGATCACGATCAGGTAGATCCAGGCCGCCAGCATGATCCGGTCCCGGCGCAGCGCGAACCGGGTCAGGGCGCCGGTACCGACGAACGAACCGTTCGTCCTCATGACCGCACGGCTCCCTTGCCGGTCGCCTGGCGGTGCGCGCCGGTGCCTGTCTTCCCGCCGCGCCCGCCGTTGTTGTTCGACGCGGTGTTGTTGTTGGACACCGTGTTCCCGTTCGACACCGTGTTCCCGTTCGACACCGTGTCGTAGTGCTGCAGGAACAACTCCTCAAGGGTGGGTGGCTGGCTGACCAGACTGCGCACGCCGGCCCGGCTCAGCGTGCCGAGCACCGCGTCCAACTGAGCGGTGTCCACCTCGCAGTGCACCCGGTGACCCTCGACCGTCAGGTCGTGCACGCCGGCCAGCCCGGCGAGGCCGTCCGGCGCGTCGGCGAGTTCGGCCGTGATGGACGTGCGGCGCAGATGCCGCAGTTCGGCCAGGGTGCCCGTCTCCACGGTGCGCCCCTCGCGGATGATGCTCACCCGGTCACACAGTGCCTCGACCTCGGCGAGGATGTGGCTGGACAGCAGGACCGTGCGGCCGTTGTCGCGCTCCTCGTCGACGCACTGCCGGAACACCTCCTCCATCAGCGGATCCAGGCCGGAGGTCGGCTCGTCCAGTAGCAGCAGTTCGACGTCGGAGGCCAGCGCGGCGACGAGTGCGACCTTCTGCCGGGTGCCCTTGGAGTAGGCGCGGCCCTTCTTGGTCGGGTCCAGGTCGAACCGTTCCAGCAGGTCGGCGCGCCGCTTGGGGTCGATGCCGCCGCGCAGCCGGCCGAGCAGGTCGATCACCTCGCCACCGGTCAGGCCCGGCCACAGCGTGACGTCGCCGGGCACGTACGCGAGCCGGCGGTGCAGCGACACCGCGTCCCGCCATGGATCGCCGCCCAACAACCGGACCTGACCCGCGTCGGCGCGCAACAGGCCCAGCAACACTCGAATCGTCGTCGTCTTCCCGGAGCCGTTGGGGCCGAGGAACCCATGCACCTCGCCGCTGGCCACGGTCAGGTCGAGACCGTCCAGGGCGCGGGTCCGGCCGAACGACTTGCGCAGGCCGGACACGGAGATGGCGTTGGTCATGACACGGAAGCTACACTGTGTTCAGAATTTGGTGAAGTTACAAAAGCCAGTTACAAAGGACTTCATGACGGCACTGGACCCGGACGAGAACCGGGAGGATGCGGCACGACGGCTGACCGAGCGGTTCGCCCTGTTGCTGACGAACGCGGGCATGCCGCGCATGCCGGCGCGCGCGTTCGGCGCCCTGCTGGTGGCGGACTCCGGACGCCGCAGTGCCCCAGAACTGGCTGAGTTCCTGCAGGTCAGCCCGGCCGCCATCTCCGGAGCAGTGCGTTACCTGGTGCAGGTCGAGATGGCCGAGCGGGTGCGCGAGCCCGGTGAACGGCGTGACCAGTACGCGCTGTACGGCGGCACCTGGTACGAGGCGGTCACCCGCAAGGACCGGACGCTGGACGCCTTCCACCAGGTGATGGCCGACGGCGCCGAGGCACTGGGCATGGACACCCCGGCCGGTCAGCGGTTGGCCGAGAGCGCCGCGTTCTTCGACTATCTGGCCGACGAGATGAGCGCGGTGCTCAAGCGCTGGCACGAACGCCAGAGTGGTTGATCACACCTCGCGGCGAAGAATGATGCCGGGCATTGCCGGGCGTTGTGATGACCGAGGTCCCTACAGTGGGGATGTGAACGGTGTCGATGCCGGAGCGCGCGCCCGGCCGGAAACCGGATGGACCCACCCGACAACGTCCTATGACTCCGACCATGATCGGGACATCCGGATCGTACTCGCCTTCCTCAACACCCTGGACGTCGAATCGGGCACTGACGTGCTGCGTGACGAGACCGCGTGGCACGGATGGGCCCACGGACAGGGAGTCTCCGAACCCGGTGACCGGACAGAGGCCGTGCTGGTCCGCGACGCGCTGCGGGCCGCCGCCGGCGTCGGCTCGCTTGTCGATCGCCGGCTCGGCGGGGCCATCCAGGTCGATCTGGTCGGTGGTCTGCCGGTACTGGTCGGCTCGGACATGGTGAGTGTCGTGCTGGCCGCCAGCGCTCGGCTGACGGTGCTGGGCGAGTGGGATCGGATGAAGATCTGCGCGGCCGAGGAGTGCCGCTGGGCCTTCTTCGACCGGTCCCGCAACAGGTCCCGTACCTGGTGTTCCATGCGTGTCTGCGGCAACCGGACCAAGGCCCGGAACTGGCGTGAACGTGCCAGGGAAGGGACGAACCGGATCGTCGTGGCGCCCTGAGACGGGACCGGCAACCGCTCGACCCTCTCTGGCAACCTCACATCGACAGCGTGTCTCACGTGGTAGTGCGCGGACCAATGAACCGCTAAGCTCACGCGCAGGCCGTAGTTGCCGTGTTCGTGCTTTACACGCTCGCGGAACGATGTGCGGGCGTTCTGTTTTCTCGCCTGAGATCGTGGAACGGCCCGGGAACGGCCGGGGGCTGCACGGTGCAGTTCCAGCTGATCCTGCGAGGAGGCAGGCGTGGCAGAGGGAACCGTCAAGTGGTTCAACTCGGAGAAGGGCTATGGATTCATCCAGCGCGCCGATGGTGGGCCGGATGTGTTCGTGCACTACTCCGAGATCCAGACGAGCGGTTACAAGACCCTGGAAGAGAACCAGAAGGTGACGTTCGAGGTGGGTCAGGGGACCAAGGGTCCTCAGGCTCAGAACGTTCGCCCGGCGTGATCCGCCATCGCTGACGGAATGCGAGGGCCCCACTCCTGATGGAGTGGGGCCCGTTCTGTCTGTCTGGAAGGTTTCCCCGACGGCCGGGCGCTCGGTGCGCTACCGGCGCGGCTGACTCGTCTGGCGTTCGTACTGCGCGAACTCATAGCGCAGCCGCTGCATGATCCATTCCTGCGCCAGTGCCTGCGGAGCGGTGCCCAGTGCGGTCGACAGCTCGCGCAGCTGCTCATTGGCGATCAGCGGCAGCCGGAGTGAGTAGACCTGGGCGTTGCCGAACCGGCCGCCGGTCGCGGTGGTCTCGACCTCGGACTCGGGTGCGAGTGCCGCGAGGTAGGACTCCAACTCACGACCGGGAGCATGCGGATCCTGCTCCGGTGACACCGGCCTGTGTCTGCCAGACCGGGTCGCTCTGCCAACTGAAGGGATAGCCACGCGGACACGATAACGGTTGAGTTGCGAGAAGATACCGGGGGTGGGTAGCAACACACCGCCGTACCGCTGAACGGCCCAATCGATCATCATCCATTCGGGCTAATACCGGAAAAGATCAGCCGCGCAGCGAGATTGACGGCACTGAAGATCATGTGAGCGCTGAATCCGCGGAACGCCGCTTCGCTCGGCCGGCCCTGGAGGGCCTTCAGAAATGGAGAGCCCCCGCGCCAGGGGGAGGAACGCGGGGGCCGGAGGGATCTCCACAGGCGCTGACCGGGGGTGTGTCAGCACCACGGATTCTGGCATGTCCAGCACGCGAACGGGAGGGGTTCGCGAAGGAAACTTGTTGTCATCATTAACCGGCTGTTTGGTCAATCGCAACATCGCGGTTACGATTCTGGCCGCTCAGCGGCGGTGCGACGGTCCCGCGTTCAGGCGGCCAACTGGTAGCCGGCCTCGGTGATGGCCTTCGCCACATCCTCGCGGGACAGCTCGTGCTCGCTGGTGACCGTGACGGCTCCGGTGGCCAGTTCGACGTCGACGCCCGTCACGCCGGGCAGCTCGGTCAGTTCCTCGGTCACCGAGGCGACGCAGTGCTGGCAGGACATGCCCGTCACCGTGTAGGTGGCGGTGTGCGTGGAGCCGGTGCTCATGGGGTACCCCTTCCGATCGTCCGACATCGAGTTGAATCTATACCCCTAGGGGGTAGGAGTAACAGTGCGGCGCACCACGTGCCAAGTGGCCTTCCAGGTGTCGGGGAATTTTTCCTCGGTTGTCTGGTTGAGCACACCAGAAGCGAACGCGCACGACGGCAAACGGGCGAACTTGTCAGGCCTTCTCGCTACGTTCCGTCCGAGTGGAATCACCCCGCTGGGTGCTGCGCATCCGGCGTCCGGCGAACTAGCCTCGCTGGAAACCCGAGAACAGGGAGGCAGCCATGAGCGGATCCCTTGACCTCCGGAAATGGTTGTGGACCGAGGACGACACGGTGCCTCGTCACTCAACCGGAATCCCCAGCCAGCGATACGGCGATCCGGGCCGTGTCTCCGCCGACCAGGTGCGCCGGGCGCGTCTGGCGGTCGCCAGAGGCGCGCACGACGCACAGGACTGCCGGCTGTTGCTGGAAATGCTGGGGCTGGTGCCGGACGAGGATGGCACCCCGCCGGTCCGACGGTAGTGGCCATCCAGGCGGCGCGGCGCGGCCTGGATGGGCTTGCGGCGCATCCACCTGGATGGCCACGCAAGGGTGCGCACGGCACGTTCAGCCAGGTCAGAACCGGATCATCGGCCGCAAGCCGGAACCGGTTTTGGTAGTGGTGTGCCCGTGCCCTATGCTTTGCGTGCTACCAGCGGTCAGCCGTTGGAAGCGCGGCTGGTCGGTTCGCCGAACCGGCCGGGCTCCCATCGTCTAGTGGCCTAGGACGCCGCCCTTTCAAGGCGGTAACACGGGTTCGAACCCCGTTGGGAGTACGGCAACAATCGCAAGGCCCTGTGGCGCAGTTGGTTAGCGCGTCGCCCTGTCACGGCGAAGGTCGCGGGTTCGAGTCCCGTCAGGGTCGCACCAGGCGGCCGGCCAGGTTGGCCGGCCGCCTTTTGGCCAGGTAGCTCAGTCGGTATGAGCGACCGCCTGAAAAGCGGTAGGTCGGCGGTTCGATCCCGCCCCTGGCCACGTTCGTGGGCCCCGTGTGCTCGTGGAGAGCACTCGCCGGGCTCACGCGGTGTCTTGTCTGGGGGTGCAACCCCCAGACCCCGCCCGGCGGGCTTCGCCCCCGGACCCCCACTGTGGTCACCTTGGGATTTCGAGTTGCGTTCTCGCGGGGTCGCCTGTCGAATGTTGGGGGGTCGAACCCCCCAGACCCCCCACAAGCGATTGAGGCGAGAGGGGCGCGAGCTTGCTCGCGTCTCCGAGCCGATTGAGCTTGTTGACCGTTGGCTTGGGTGAAGCCCAATCAATGTGATGTGGTCACGTTGGGTGACCGCATGTGCTGGACTCTGGCGTGTGCGCGATGGGCGAGGTCGGTCTGGCGGGTTGCTTCTTTCTGACGTTCCAGAGGCTTCGCGGGAGTTGTGTTTGGCGGGCGTTCGCGGGGGTGTGGGGGGCG
>DASVLX010000272.1:0-2617 GCA_036384655.1 Pseudonocardiaceae bacterium | reverse complement strand
CCAGATGGAGATGGCACAGAAGAAGGACGTGCGCGAGGGCTCGGCGGCGAAGCGGGCGGCCATCCTGTTGGCGGCGCGCGAACTGTTCGTGCGTGACGGTGTCGAGCGCACCAGCATGGACGCGGTCGCGGCCAGGGCGCGCGTCTCCAAGCGGACCGTCTATGACTACTACGGCGACAAGCATCATCTTCTGCTTGGCGTGATCGTGGATTCTGGCCGCTCTCTGCTGGAATCCCTGCACCGGGCCATCGACGAGCACCTGTCCAACGATGCCGGCATCCACGACACCGCGAGCCTGGAACGCGCCCTGACGGACTTCGCACTGCAGGTCGGCCTGACGATGATCGCCTCCGCCGACTACGCCGCCACCTTCAGGCTGATCACCGAGAACAGCACGGTGTTGCCCGAACTGGAGGGGCATCCGCTGGCGTACCAGCCGGAGGAGGCCGTGGCCGAGCGGCTGGCGCACTTCACCGAACTCGGGATCCTGGACTGCCCGGACCCGCGACTGGCCGCCGACCACTTCAACGCGCTGACCACGCTGCTCGCGTACAGCACCCCATACCCCGCGCACACTGACACCGACCGCATCCGCAAAACCATGATCGACGGCGTGCATGCCTTCATGCGCGCCTACGCCAAGCGCTGACCGGTCAAACTTTGACGGAAAGCGCTTGCACCGATGCAGTCAAGTGGTGCATCATGCGCCCATGATTTCCACAGTGTCGACCATTTCTTCCATATCTCCGGGCGAGATCCTCGCGACGGAGTTCCTGCGGCCGCTGGGACTGAGCCGGCAGGAGTTGGCCGCGTCCGTCGGTGTGCCACCACGGCAGATCAACGGGATCATCCGGGGCACCTGCCGGATCGGGCCGGACATCGCGCTGCGGCTGGCCGGGTTCTTCGGCACCTCGGACCGGTTCTGGACGAACCTGCAGGTCCGCTATGACCTGGACCGGCTGCGGGACCGCCGTCGCCGGGGTCGTCGCTGGAACCGAATGGCCTGATCCGGCCGCCGACTACCCTGCTAGAGGCTTGTAGGTGCGGCGGCTTGGAGGGCGTTGGTCGATGGCCAACCTGGTCAACCTGGAGTTGGTGAGCAAGAGCTTCGGCGTGCGCAACCTTCTGGAAGGCGTGTCGCTGGGGGTCGAGGAGGGCGACCGGATCGGCGTCGTCGGCCTCAACGGCGGTGGCAAGACCACGCTGCTGGAGGTGTTGAGCGGCATCGAACCGCCGGACAGCGGCCGGGTCAGCCACACCCGCGACCTGCGGATGGCCGTTGTGACGCAACGGAACGAGCTGCCCGACGATGTCACCGTGCGGCAGGCGGTGATCGATCCGCTGGGCGCGTCCGCCGAGCATGAGTGGGCGTCGGATCCCCGGGTTCGCGGTGTGCTCACCGGCCTGGGGATGGACAGCGTCGGCAACGCCGGCCTGGACACCCGGATGGGCGAGATGTCCGGTGGCGAGCGTCGCCGGGTCGCCCTGGCCGCGGCCCTCGTGCGGGATCTCGATCTTCTCGTCCTGGATGAGCCCACGAACCACCTGGACGTCGAGGGTGTCCGCTGGCTGGCCGATCACCTGCTGGCCCGCAAGTGCGCCCTGGTGGTCGTCACCCACGACCGCTGGTTCCTGGACACGGTGTGCACCCGCACCTGGGAGGTCACCGACGGCCGGGTCGAGCAGTACGAGGGCGGCTACGCCGACTGGGTCTTCGCCCGCGCCGAACGAGCCAGGCTCGCCGAGGCGATCGAGGAACGCCGCCGCAACCTCGCCCGTAAGGAGCTCGCCTGGTTGCAGCGCGGCGCCAGGGCACGTTCCTCGAAACCGCGCTACCACATCGAGGCCGCGCGCAACCTGATCGCGGACGTGCCGCCACCGCGCGACAGCGCGGAGCTGCTCGCGTTCGCCCGCCGCCGGCTGGGCCGCCGAGTGCTGGAACTGGAGGACGTCACGCTCACGGCCGGGCCACGGCAACTGCTCAACGACGTGACCTGGCGGATCGGCCCGGGCGACCGGATCGGTCTGGTCGGCGTGAACGGCTCGGGCAAGACCACCCTGCTGAGGCTGCTGGCCGGTGAGATCGAGCCGGCCTCGGGTCGTCGCGTGCAGGGCCAGACGGTGCATCTGGCACATCTCAAGCAGGAACTGGACGACCTGCCCGAGAGCCTGCGGGTGTTGGAGGCCGTGCAGCAGATCGCCTCACATGTGGTGCTGGGCAAGCAGGAGCTGTCCGCGTCCCAGTTGGCCGAGCGGTTGGGGTTTCCGGCCTCCCGGCAGTGGACGCCGGTGTCGGACCTGTCCGGTGGCGAGCGGCGCCGGCTGCAGTTGACCAGGCTGTTGATGGCCGAGCCGAACGTGCTGCTGCTGGACGAGCCGACCAACGACCTGGACATCGACACCCTGCAACAGTTGGAGGATCTGCTCGACTCCTGGCCCGGCACCATGGTGGTGATCTCGCACGACCGCTACCTGGTCGAACGGGTCTGCGACACGGTCGTGGCGCTGTTCGGCGACGGCCGCGTCACCGACCTGCCCGGCGGGATCGACGAGTACCTGCGCCGGCTCGGCGAGCAGCGCGCGGCGGCCCAGGCCGCGCCGGCCGCGAGCACGCCGC
>DASVLX010000271.1:0-32094 GCA_036384655.1 Pseudonocardiaceae bacterium | reverse complement strand
GCCGCCGGCGCTGCGTGGCCGTGGGCTCGGCGAGTCCGGTCAGCAGGCGTTCTCCTACTCGGGCCCGGCCGAGGGCGGCGGCGAGGAGAAGTACGGCGAGGAAAACGCCTCCGACGGCGGCGGCCGGCCCGGCACGACCCGGCGCGAGCGCCGCGAGCAGGCGAGGCAGCGTTCAAAAGCCGCCAAGCGCCATTAGTTCCGACGTCCCAGCCGGACGCTGGCCTGCGTTCTCGGTCGCTCGCGTGCCATAAGCACGCCACAAGCGATTGAGGCGAGAGGGGCGCGAGCTTGCTCGCGTCTCCGAGCCGATTGAGCTTGTTGACTGTTGGTCGGGGCGAAGCGCCGACCAACAGGATCACGCCGCCTGCGGCCTTGGCCCGCATCCACCTGGAACGCCGGAATCTGGCTTGGGTTCTAGGGCGCATGGGTTCCGCTTGGCTTGAGTATGGCGGGCGGCCTGCGGATTTGGCCCGCATTACTGGCCAGCATCAACGTGGAACGCCGGAACAGGCTGGGGGCAGATTCAGGGCGCGTAGGTTCCGCGTCGCTCGCGTATGGCGGGCGGCCTACTGCTCCGCGCACCGGATTACTTGGCCCGCATCCACCTGGAACGCCGGAATCTGGCCTGGGTTCTGGGGCGCTCGGGTTCCGCGTGGCTTGAGTACGACCGGCGGCCTGCGGGTCCTTACACCGGATTACTTGGCCCGCATCCGCCTGGAATGCCTCCGAGCTATAAGAAGCGGAGCAGGGTGAAGCGCCAGCGGTCGGGGGTGGCCTCGACGCGGCCGACCAGGGCACGTAACCGGGGGCCGTCGGCGACGGTCGCGCAGAGCTCGATGGCCTGGGCATTGGGTTGCTGGACTCGGAGGGTGCACAGCCGGCGCGGGCGCTGGCCAATCCGGGATCGGAGTAGCAGATCGCGCTGGTCGGCGGCGGGCAGCAGGGGCTCCAGCTGGGTGATCGGACGCCGGCCGTCCAGCACCTCCAACACCGCGACCAGCAGCTTGCCCAGCTCGACCTCGGTGGGCGGCCGCCCGGCCACCGGCCTTGGCTGACGGGTGGGACGGGCGGCCACCGGAGGCGCGGAGCGGGCCGCACGGGTGGGCGGGCGGCGGTACGCGCGATGGTCGGTCAGCCGGCGAACGCGGACCGGTTCGCCTGTCGGCTTGGGAAACGGTGTGGAAGGCCCTGTGGAAAGCGCTGTGGTGATCGGGCTGGGGATGGATCGCGGCATGCAGTACAGAGCGGGCATTCCGGTCGAGCCATACCGAGATCACTCGACCGGGTGATCGGCGCCGTGGATCACGCTCTACCGGCGGCAGAATTGCCGGCAGAGCCGTCGGCGGTCCTCCGGCGCACCAGCTCGTAGCACAGCACTGCCGCCGCACAGGCCACGTTCAACGATTCGACGCCGCCGCTCATGGGGATGCGCAGCCACTCCTGGACGAGCGGCCGGACCGGCTCGCTGATCCCGGCGGTCTCGGCGCCGAGCACGAACGCGGCGCGGGTCGGCAGGGCCGCGCCGAACAGCGTCCTCCGCGCGCCGCCGTCCAACCCGAACAGCCGGTAGCCCGCCGAGCGCAGCCGTTCGGCGCCGTCCGCCGAGGTGCCGCAGCGCAGCACCGGAGCCCGGAACGCGACCCCGGCCGACGCCTTCACCACCAGCGGGTCGATGCCGGCCGTGCCGCGTCGCGGCAGCACGATCCCGTCGATGCCGGCCGCCGCGGCGGTCCGGATGATCATGCCCACATTGCCGGGTGTGGTGATCCCGTCGAGCAGCAGCACCGAGCGCGGCGGCCGGTCGCCGGACAGCGCGGCGTCCAGCGTGCGCATCCGCGGCGCGATCACGTCGGCGAGCACGCCCTGGTCCTGTTTGCCGTTGCCGGCCAACACCTTCACCCGTTGTGCGGTCGCCCGCCGGACCGGCACTCCCCGGCGGGTGGCCGCCGCGGTGATCTCCTCGGCGGCCGGCCCTCTGGCGTTGTCCGCGAGGATCACCTGGAACACGTCCAGGCTCTGGTCGGCCAACACTTCCAGCACGGGGTTGCGGCCGTACACGGTGATGAACCGATCCTTGGGCGAGGCCGCTCCTGGCGCGGCTGCCGGCCCGGCCCCGGAGGCCGGTCCCGGCGGGGGCATTCCCGACGCAGACATGTTCGTTAGCGTCGCATGGCCGCGGATGTGTCAGTATCGAGCCATGCCGGACCGCCTGTCGGCGCTTGATGCCTCGCTGCTGTACGTGGAGGAGGCGACCACGCCGATGCACATCGGCTGGGTCGCCATCTTCCGCCGTCCTCGTTCCGGGTTCGGCTACGACGAACTCGTTGACCTGATCGAGGAACGGATCGCGCTGGTGCCGCGCTACCGGCAGAAGGTGAGATCGGTGCCCGGTCACCTGGCCCGTCCGGTGTGGACGGACGACCAGAACTTCGATGTCACCCACCACGTGCGGCTTTCCGCGCTGCCCAAGCCGGGTACCGAGGAACAACTGGCCATGCTGGTCGGCCGGCTGATGTCCCGGCCGCTGGACCCGAACCGGCCGCGGTGGGAGCTGTACCTGGTGGAGGGCCTGCAACGCAACCGGTTCGCGCTGATCACCAAGACGCACTACGCGATGGTGGAGGGCACCGGCGCGATGGAGATCGGCCAGGTCATCCTCGATCCCACGCCGCATTCGGAGCCGGAGGAACCCGCCCTGTGGATGCCGGCGCCGGAACCCAACAACGTGCAACTGGTCGCCGACGCGGTCGCGGAGGTCGTCCGGCGGCCCGGCGAGCTGGTCGACAACATCCGTGCCGCCGTCGACGATCTCGCCTCCACCGGTCGGAAGGCGGTCCACATGCTGGCCGGCGTGGCGTCGGTGGTCACCAGCGCGGCCCGGCCGGCGCCCGCCGGGCCGTTGAACGTGCGCAGCCGGGGTGAGCGCCGCTTCGCGATGGCCCGGGCCAGGCTGATCGATCTGAAGAAGATCCGGATCGCGTACGGCAGCACGGTCAACGACGTGGTGCTGGCGGTCGTCGCCGGGGCGCTGCGGAGCTGGCTGTTGTCCCGTGGCGAGGCGGTCACCACCCAGACGTCGATCCGCGCCATGGCGCCGGTGTCGGTGGGCGACGGCCCGACGGCCGGCGAGCCGCCCAGCGGTGACGGTGTTGGCGGTGACACCAGCGGTGACGCGATTGACGGCAGCAAGGTCACCGCCTATCTGCTCGATCTGCCGGTCGGCGAGCCCAATCCGGTGGTGCGGCTGCACCAGGTCAGTCACGCCATGCGCGCGCACTCCGACTCGGGTCGTTCGGTGGCGGCCAAGACCCTCGTCCGACTGGGTGGTTTCGCGCCGCCCACCCTGCACGCGCTCGGCGCCCGCGCGGCAAACGCGTTCTCGCAGCGGTTTTTCAATATCGTGGTGCAGAACGTGCCCGGTCCGCAGGTGCCGCTGTACGCGGGCGGAGCGAGGATGGTCGAGATGTTCCCGGTGGTGCCACTGGCCCGCAACCAGGCGGTCGCGATCGGTGTGACCTCCTATCACGGCGGCGTCTACTTCGGACTGGACGCCGACCGGGACGCCATGCCGGACGTGGACATCCTGGCCAAGATGGTCGAGGAGTCGGTGGACGAGCTGCTGGACACGGTTGCCGACTAGCCGGGTGGCCGACCGGCAGCGGGCCGATCAGCGGCCCGACAACAGCGTGCCGAACGAAAAGGAAGCGAATGAGGGTCTACATCCCGGCGACCGTGCCGATGCTGCGGACACTGCTGGCCGACGGCCGGCTGAGCGCGGTCGGCGACACCGCGTTCGCGCTTACTCCGGCGCTGCGCGAGTACTACATCAGCGGCGATGTCGACGAACTGGAATATGCCGCGCAGCGTGAGGCGGCGCTGGCCGCGCTGCGGCTGATCGCGGCCGAACTGGAGAAGGACCCGGAGGCTCGGCCGAGACGAGTGGTGATCTCCGCCGATGTCGAGGGCGCCGTGCTGCGCCCGGACCTGGATGTCGCCGTGGTCAAGCTGGCCGGTCCGGTGCCCTTCAAGCGGGTCGCGGCGGTGCATGTGGACACCGCCGACGCCGAGGACGCGGTGCGCGCGGCGGCCCAGGTCGTGGACGCCGCCGATCTCGGTGATCCGGAGGCCGAGTTCGTGCTCGGCGACGCCGAGGACCACGAGCTGGCCTGGTACGCCCCGCAGGAGCTGCCGTTTCTGTTGGAACTGATGCCCGACCCGCCGGTCGACGGCGGGTGAGCCGCACGGGAGGTTCGATGGACGCGATCACATCGGTGCCGGTGCCGGCCAACGAGCCCGTCCGCGGCTACCCGCCGGGCAGCGCGGAACGTGAGTCGCTGCGCCGCCGGATCACCCAACTCGCCGGCGAGCACGCGGAGCTGACCATGACCATCGGCGGCGTCCAGCGGATGGCCGGCGGCGAGCGGTTCTCGGTCGTCGAACCACATCACCACGCCCATGTGCTGGGCACCTCCGCGCAGGCCACCGACGTCGACGTGGCCGACGCGGTCACCGCGGCCGGCCAGGCCGCGCCGGGCTGGCGGGAGCTGCCGTTCGACGAGCGGGCGGCGATCTTCCTGCGGTCCGCGGACCTGCTGTCCGGGCCGTGGCGGGACACCCTCAACGCGGCCACCATGCTGGGCCAGTCGAAGTCGGTGCAGCAGGCGGAGATCGACTCGGCCTGCGAGCTGATCGACTTCCTGCGGTTCAACGTGCGTTTCGCCCGCGAACTCCTTGCCAGCCAACCGGGTTCGGCCCCGGGCGAGTGGAACCGGATGGAGTACCGGCCGCTGGACGGGTTCGTGACAGCGATCACGCCATTCAACTTCACCTCGATCGCGGGCAACCTGCCCACCGCGCCGGCGCTGATGGGCAACACCGTGGTGTGGAAGCCCACACCGACCCAACAGCTGGCCGCGCACTACACGATGCGGCTGTTGGCGGCGGCCGGGCTGCCACCAGGTGTGATCAACATGGTGACCGGCGACGGCGCGGCGGTCAGCGAGGTCGCGCTGGCGGACCACCGGTTCGCGGGACTGCACTTCACCGGGTCCACCCGGACGTTCCGGCTGCTCTGGCGCACCATCGCCGAGCACCTGGACGGCTACCGGAGCTATCCACGGATCGTGGGGGAGACCGGTGGCAAGGACTTCGTGCTCGCGCATCCGTCAGCCGAGCCGGACGCGCTGGTCACGGCCCTGGTGCGGGGCGCGTTCGAGTACCAGGGGCAGAAGTGTTCGGCGGCCTCCCGGGCCTATCTGCCGCGATCGCTGTGGGACGCCGGGCTGGCCGAGCAACTCGCCGATGTGACCAGAACCATCAGGTTCGGAGACGTGACGGACTTCGCTCTGTTCGGCGGCGCGCTGATCGACGCCCGTGGCTACGCGAAGAACCGCGCGGCGCTGGAACTGGCCCGGGCCTCCGGCTCGATCGAGGTGCTGGCCGGCGGCGGCCACGACGACTCGGTCGGCTATTTCGTGGAACCAACCGTGCTGGTCGGTGATGACCCCCGGCATGAGATCTTCACCACTGAGTACTTCGGCCCGATCCTGTCGGTGTTCGTCTACCCGGACGAGGACTACGGCAAGGTGCTGGAACTGGTGGACGGGACCACCCCGTACGCGCTGACCGGGGCGGTGTTCGCCACCGACCGGGCGGCGATCGAGGAGACCAGCCGCGCGCTGCGGTTCTCGGCGGGCAACTTCTACGTCAACGACAAGCCGACCGGTGCGGTGGTGGGGCGCCAGCCGTTCGGTGGTTCGCGCGCCTCCGGCACCAACGACAAGGCCGGCTCAGAGTTCAATCTGCTGCGCTGGGTCAGCCCCAGGGCGATCAAGGAGACCTTCCGGCCGGCGACCGACCCGCGCTATCCCCATATGGACTGAATGATCCGGGCGTGCATGGCCGCCGGCATGACCTCGTCAGCCTCGGCCATCGCGCGCTGGTTGGCCCGCTGACCGATGGCCGCCGGCTGGAACGGCTTAATCGCGACCGGACTGTAGTCGTCGATGCTCTCGGCGTAGTCATCCACGTAGTCGTCCGGGTAGTCGTCATCAAGCTGGGGCAGCGACACGGCCAGCGCGCGCAGGCAGCCCATGCAGGGCATTCCGGCGTGTCCGTGCAGGTCCAGCCATTCCAGCTCGGTGATCGGGAGAGGCGAGCCGCAGCGCGCCTCCAGCCTGAAGCCCTGCGGCACGCCGGGCAGCAGCTCGAACAGGTGGGAAACCCGGCGGCTCTCACCGACAAGTCCGAATCGGCGCCGCGCGATCAGCGTCACCGGCTCCGCCGCGGTCGGGCTGAGCAACCACCGGCCGCTCGCATCGGGATCGACGTCGCACCAGCGGACGATCTCGGCCAGAGCCTCGGCCGGACTGCCCACGGCGACGGTCCGGGAGCGCCCGTTGACGCGCCCGACCACCAGAAACATCGCACCGATGCGGTCGTCGGCACGACGGCTGACCGATTGGTCGGGGATCGTCACGGGGCTCCTCCTCGTCGTCGTTGAGATTAATCCTACTCTAGGATTAATCTTGAGTCGAGAGAGCCCCGTGCAACGACAGGAGTTCTGATGCAGTCTTACGAGCCGGCCACCGTCGCCGACATCTTCCCGACGGACGCCTGGCAACTGTCCCAGTTCTGCGGACCCAACGGCGGCAACTGTGTCGCGGTCAACCTTGGCACCGATGGTGTCGTCGGGCTACGCGACACCAAGCTGTCCGACAGCCCGGTGCTGGTGTTCGACGACGCGGAGTGGACGGCCTTCCTGGCCGCCGCCCGAGCCGGGCAGTACGACCGGTGACCGGGTTACGACCGGTGACCGGGTTATCCCGTTCGGTCGCCTCGAACATCTGTGCGAGATTATTCCTGAGTCTGTTACGCCATTCGAGTGACTACCGGTGCTCGCGGGCGCTGCGTCGCGTGCCCGCGAGCACCGTCGTCCGCTACAGTGATCGACTGGTCCAGTCGTGGTAATCCAACAGCCAGGTAGGAGAGAAAGGGTCCCATGGCGGCCAGCACGGTGACGTCACGGCGCAGGCAGCTCGGCAACGAGCTGAAACGCGCCAGGCTGGCGGCCGGCCTGACCCAGCAGGAAGTCGCCACCTTCCTGAACTGTGGCCAGGGCAAGATTAACAAGATTGAGAGTGGCGCGGTCTCCGTCAAGTCCGCCGACCTCCGCGTGCTGGTGCAAGAGCTGCACGTCGGCAAGGTGGAGGCCGAGATGCTGTTCGCGCTGGCCGGAACCGGTAGTGGTCGCGGTCAGTGGGCGGGCTACCGATCCGCGGTGCCGCACTGGTTCCGCACCTTCACCGACCTGGAACCGGCCGCCGCCGAGATCCTCAGTTGGCATGGCGAGCGGATTCCCGGCCCGCTGCAGTCCGAGCACTACATGCTGAAGCAGTTCAGCGAGGCCCGGGCGACGGACGTGACCGACCTGGTGCGCAACCGGATGGAGCGCAAGGAAGTCTTCGATCTCAAGAAGCCGCCGTACTACCGGTTCATCCTCGGTGAGGGTGCCTTCCGCCGGATGCCGGGCGGGCCCGATGCGGCCGTCGCGCTCGACCAGGTTCAGAACCTGATCGATCTGGAGAAGCGCTACCCGAGGACGTTCATCCACATCCTGCCGTTCGACGCGAAGCTGTCGTTCGTGCCCAATGACTTCACCCTGATGCGCTTCTCTGACGCCACCAAGGATTTCGTGTTCGTCGAACATGCCGCCGGTGGCATCTACATCGACGACGAGGGCGACTTCGAGCTGTTCGTGGACGCCTGGGACCGGCTGCGCGGAGCGGCCCTGGAGCGCAACGAGACCGCCGAGTTCCTGCATGGGCTGGCGGACCGGTACCGGGCCGAAATGACCGCCCAGATGAACGACGACTGACCGAACATTCTGGCGACACATCTCGCGGCCCTTTTGGTGATGGCGTCCGCCAGGTCCGATACGATCAAGGCGTCGCGTTGCTGGGCCGGTCCCTGGAGGGAAAGCCATGACTGAGATCGCGAGCGAGCCGAATCCCAAGGACCCGTATCCGCCGCAGGGAGTCGATCTCAGCAGGCCGAGCGTGGCGCGGGTGTACGACTGGTACCTGGGCGGCACCGCGAACTGGGCGATCGACCGCGCCTTCGGGCAGCAGGTGCTCGACAGGTTCCCGCTGCTCCGCCCGATCGCCATCGCCAATCGGCTTTACCTGCACCGGGTGGTGCGTTACCTGGCGAAGCGGGGAATCCGGCAGTTCCTGGACATCGGTTCTGGCGTGCCGACCATGGGCCATGTGCACGCGGTGGCCGACGAGATCACGACCGACTCCCACGTCGTGTACGTCGACTACGAACCGGTCGCCGTCGCGCATTCCAAGATCCTGCTGGAGAAGAACGGCGATCCCAGCCGGCACGCCGCGATCCAGGGCGATCTGCGCGACCCGGACAAGCTGTGGGACCGGGTCGCCGAAACCGGCGTGATCGACGTCGAACAGCCGCTGGCGTTGCTGCTGATCGCGGTGCTGCACGTGGCCCAGCCCGGACCGGAAGGCGAGGATGTCGGGCCGGCATCCGTCGCGCGGTTCCGTCAGTTGATGGTGCCCGGCTCCTACCTGGCTGTGTCGCATATCACCGATGATGGTGTGGCGCCCGAGCTCGACCAGAAGCTCATCGACCTGAAGCGGATGTACGACAGCAGTTCGAGCAGCAACGGGATCTGGCGGTCGCAGGCCGAGATCCGCGAGCTGTTCGGCGATTTCGAGCTGATCGATCCCGGGATGACCTGGATCACCGAATGGCACCCCGAGGAAACCGGACCGAACGCCCCAGTCATCGAGTTCGCCTCGCCGAACGAGTCGGTCGGCTTCTGCGGCGTCGGTCGCAAGCGCTCGTAACCGGCACATCGTCGCAGGTCGCGGCCTGTCTGGCGGTTGGCCCGTTACCCAACAGAGATTAATCCGTGTCGGTGCCGGCGCGGGACGCGAGCAGCCGGCGCAGTGACGCCAACCGGCCCGCGGTGGCCTCGCCGGCCGCGACCACGACATCCAGCATGCAGTCCGGATCGGCGGGCGCGCCGAGATGACCGCAGCCCGGCGGGCACTCCTCGGCCGGCTCCACGAACTCCTCGAACGCGGCCACGATGTCGTCCGGGGTGACGTGCGCCAGCCCGAACGACCGGATGCCCGGCGTGTCGACCACCCAGCCGCCACCCGGCAACGGCAGCGCGACCGCCGTCACCGAGGTGTGCCGACCCTTGCCGATCGCGCTGACCGCGCCGGTGGCCCGGTCGGCGGCCGGAACCAGCGCGTTGACCAGCGTCGACTTGCCCACCCCGGAATGCCCGACCAGCGCCGACACCCGGCCGGTCAGCCGGTCCCGCAGCGCGTCAGGCGGCTGGTCCCGGCGGGTCACGACCACCGAGAGATCCAGATCGGCATAGGCCGCGACCAACTTGTCCGGGCTGGCCAGGTCGGATTTCGTCAGGCACAGCAACGGTTCCAGGCCACCGGCGTAGGCGGCGACCAGGCACCGGTCGATGAAACCGGTGCGCGGCGGCGGATCCGCCAACGCGGTCACGATCACGAGCTGCTCGGCGTTGGCCACCACCACCCGCTCGTACGGGTCGGTGTCGTCGGCGGTCCGGCGGAGCACGCTGCTGCGTTCCGCGACCCGCACGATGCGCGCCAGGGTGTCCGGCGCGCCGGACAGATCGCCGACCAGATCCACCTGGTCGCCCACCACGATCGGGGTCCGGCCCAGCTCGCGAGCCCGCATCGCGATCACGGCCCGCTCCGGATCGCCGTCCAGAGCGCAGGTCCACCGGCCCCGGTCGACCCCCACCACCATCGCCGGCTGCGCGTCGGCGTGCTCCGGGCGGCGCTTGCTGCGCGGCCGGGTTCCCCTCGGCGGCCGAACCCGGACATCCGACTCGTCCAGCCGCTGCCAGTCGCGCGAGCTCACCGACTGAGCACCCGATCCCCCAGCATCCCGGACCACATCGCGGTGAAATCGGGCAAGGTCTTGCTCGTGGTGCCGATGTCATCCACCGAGACTCCCCGCACCACCAGGCCGATGATCGCGCCGGCGGTGGCCATCCGGTGGTCGGCGTAGGCATGCCAGACGCCGCCGGACAGCGGTCGTGGCCGGATCACCAGGCCGTCCTCGGTCTGCTCGACGTCCCCGCCGAGCGCGGAGATCTCGGTGTCCAGGGCGGCGAGCCGGTCGGTCTCGTGACCGCGCAGATGCGCGATGCCGCGCAGCCGGGACGGCCCCTCGGCGAACACCGCCAGCGCCGCCACCGTCGGCGTCAACTCACCCACGTCATGCAGGTCCACGTCGATCCCGGCGAGCCTGCCGCCGGTCACGGTCAGCCCGCGTTCGTCCAACACCACGGTCGCACCCATCGATGTAAGGATGCCCCGGATCGCGTCACCGGCCTGCGTCGTGGTGACCGGCCAGCCCGGCACGGTCACCGTGCCACCCGTCACGGCGGCGGCCGCCAGGAACGGTGTCGCGTTCGACAGGTCCGGCTCGATCGACCGGTCCAGCGCGGCGATCGGCCCGGGCGCGACCCGCCAGGTCGACGGCGTCGAATCAGCCGCGTCAGCGTCCACCTGGACGTCCGCCGTGACTTCCACGTCGACACCGGCCTCGCGCAGCATCGCCACGGTCATCTCGATATGCGGCTGGGACGGCACCGGCGCGCCGGCGTGGTGCACGGTGACCCCACGCCGGTAGCGGGCGCCGGACAACAGCAACCCGGACACGAACTGCGAGGACGCCGAGGCGTCGATGGTCACCGGCCCGCCGTCCAGACCGCCGGTGCCGTGCACGACGAACGGCAGCCGGTCACCGGTGATGTCGGCGCCCAGCGCGCGCAGCGCGTCCAGCACGGTGGCCATCGGACGCTGGCGGGCCCGGGGGTCGCCGTCGAACCGGACGTCGCCGGTGGCGAGCACCGCGGCCGGCGGCACGAACCGCATCACCGTGCCGGCCAGCCCGCAGTCGACCTCGGCCGGCCCGCGCGGAATGGCCGGTGTGACGAACCAGTCCGCGCCGCGATCCGCGACGCCGACACCCAGCGCGGCGAGCGCGCCGGCCATCAACCGGGTGTCCCGGCTGCGCAGCGGCGCGCGGATCAAGGAGGGCTTTTCGGCCAGCGCGGCCAGCAACAGAGCACGGTTGGTGATCGACTTCGAGCCGGGCACTGGCACGATGGACCGTACTGGTGCGTCGGCGGTGGGTGCGGACCAAACCGAACCGGACGGCGAACCCGGTGAACTCTGCGGTTGCGTCATGTCCAGATGATCCCGCATTGCTCGCCCCGCCCGCCTCGACGTGTCAGGATCGAGGTCTGTTCCTCCCGATGAGGTGAGTCGGTTGTGCGGTAGGTACTCGGCCACGAAGAGCCCGGCGGCGCTCGCGGCCGAATTCGACGCGGTGGACGCGACCGGTGGCGGTGCGCCGGGGGCGGACTACAACGTGGCGCCCACCAAGCCGGTGATCACCGTGGTGGATCGTCACCCGCGTGACGAACAGGGCACCCAGGACCTGGACCACATCCAGCGCAGCCTGCGGGTGATGCGGTGGGGGCTGGTACCGCACTGGGCGAAGGACCGTTCGATCGGCGGCCGGATGTTCAACGCCCGGTCCGACACGGTGGCGTCCAAGGCGGCGTTCCGCGGTTCGCTGGCCCGGCGGCGCTGCCTGGTGCCCGCCGACGGCTGGTACGAGTGGCGCCGGGACGGCCGGGCCAAGCAGCCCTTCTACATGACCCGCCGGGACGGAGCCAGCATCGCGTTCGCCGGCCTGTGGTCGACCTGGCGTGATCCGGCCGACACCTCGGACGACCCCGCGACGCTGCTGGTGAGCTGCGCCATCCTGACCACCGACGCGGTCGGCCAGCTCACCGGGATCCACCCGCGGATGCCGCTGCAACTGCCCACAAGCGCGTGGGCCGGCTGGCTCAACCCGGACTCGTTCGACGTCGGCGACGCGCTGACCAACCCGGACCCGGCGCTGGTCGATGATCTGGAGCTGCGGCCGATATCGGACGCGGTGAACAACGTGCGCCACAACGGTCCCGAGCTGCTGGTAGCCGCGGACCGACCCGAGATCGTCGAACTGGACCGGACGTCGTCATCATGACCAGGTTGTTGATCGACACACCGGCGGGTCAGGCCGCCGTTGTCCTGCACTGCGCCCAGGAGGGCCGCGCGGTGCTGCTGCTCGGGCATGGCGCGGCCGGTGGCATCGAGGCGCCGGACCTGGTGGCCGCCACCCGCGCGGCGACCAAGGCCGGTGTGCATGTGGCGCTGGTGGAGCAGCCCTACCGGGTGGCCGGCCGGCGCGCGCCGGCCACCGCCCGGCAGTTGGACGCCGCCTGGCTGGCGGTCGCCGAGCAGTTGAGCGAGCGCTCGTTCGTGGACCTGCCGATGGTGTTCGGCGGCCGGTCGTCCGGTGCCCGGGTGGCCTGCCGGACCGCTGGTGACGGGCAGGCCGTGGCCGTGCTGTGCCTGGCCTTCCCGCTGCACCCGCCGGGCCGGCCGGAGACCAGCCGGCAGGAGGAACTGGACGCCGTCGAGGTGCCGACCCTGGTGGTGCAGGGCGAGCGCGACCCGTTCGGCCAGCCGAAGCCGGGCCACCGCCGTGAGGTGGTGCTGCTGTCCGCCGACCACTCGCTGAAGGCGGACGTCGACGGCGTCGGCCGGGCGGTCGGCGAATGGCTCGACCGAGTCCTCCGCCCGCTCGAAGAGTAGCTATCTGGCGCCACTCCGGCGCCAGACCAGCGCCCAGTGTCGGTCCGATGGTGCATCCTGACGGTCATGAGTCAGGGTTTGATCCAACGGCTGATCGGCCGGGTAGTTCTTGTCGCCCTCGTCGTCTTCGGCGTGTGGTTTGCCATCAGCCACTACAACGGCGTGAGCCGGTTCGGCTGCCAGGCCAGCGGCCACGTCGTCGCCGGAGTCGCCTACGCCGACGGAGAGCACTGCCCAGCCACCGTTGACGAGGCCTCCGCCGACGCCCAGTGGGCCGCCGATCGCCTCGCCACGATCACGCGAACCGGCAGCATGACGACCGGCTTGTTCTACGACGAGGACGGCATTGAACGCACGTTCACCAGCCAACAGGACGGAGATTCGAACACTGCGCTGTGGGTGGGTCGGCAAGCGGCCGTTTTCCCCAACCGCGGGCGACCGGTAGTAGCTGATCATGTTGAGGTGAAGGTGGCTGCTGGGATGCGGTTGCGCGGCGTGTCCACAGGCGTGCTGGTGATCAACAATTCGAGTGGCCCGTGCGCGCGAAATGCTGACGAGGCTGTCCAGCCCCTGTCCTGTCTTGCGATCGTTCCGAAAATGCTGCCAGCGGGAACCACGCTCGTCGTATGGTGGCCACAGCCGGGCGGCCCGCCGATGTCCAAGACCTTCGTAGGAGGACAGCAATGAGTGCGCTCACATCGGGCAGTCTGCTTAGGGCTGACCTGGCCTACGGCGCCGAGCATGTTCTGGTGCCCTCGGACACGTTCGACGCGGAACACGTGATCGCTGGCGAGTATCCCGCAACCAGGGCGGGGTTGACGCGGTTCGTCGACGATCTGGCGCGAGCGGTTGTGCGGAGAGGTCCGGTCCACCTGTACCTCATCCCAGCCGGCCACCGGATCGAACTGCCGGAGCTGCCGGCGGCGAACCTGCACTTCGATCTTGATCCCGAGCAAGGAGTAGCCGCCGCGTCCCTGGCGGTTCAGGACAGAGACGGCGAGATCCACCAGTGGATGACGGTTGGCACCGCAGGTCGCGACGACGTGCTGCTCACTCAGGATGCCTGGAATGCCGATGTGAAACGGTTTCCATCGGCTGCCTTCATCACCGTCGCCCAACTGCGGGATGTGGTGCTGCAATGGGCCTTCGGCGACATCCTCCCGCCTCCGGCCGTGCCATGGCGAGCCGCCTCCGAGCGCGAGGTTGGCTGGCTCTGAGAGCGCGGCGGCGTCAGCCGGATCGGTGGCGCTTTCCCGGTGGGGCGGGGGTTCCGGTGTCCGTGAGGGCGTTGCGGGCGGCCCAGGCTCGGGTGGCGAAGTGGAGCTGGAACCGGGTCTCGGGGTCGCTGAGGTCGTGGCCGGTGAGTTCCTTGATCCGGCGGAGCCGGTAGCGCACGGTGGTTCGGCCCAACACGAGTTCGGTGGCGGTGGCGTCATAGTTGCCGCCGCGGTCCAGGAACCGGGAGAGCGTGGTGACGAGGTCGGCCTCGCGCTGCGCGTCGTAGTCGATCAGCGGACCGAGCCAGTGGCGCACGAAGGCGTCCAGGGTGGCGGGATCGGCCGCCTCGGAAAGCACCTGGTAGACGCCGAGATCGTCGTAACGCAGCACGGCCTGCGTCCGGCCGTGCAGATCACCCAGCCGCTGGACCAGCTTCGCCTCCCGGTGCGACCGGGGAAAGTCCCGGGGACTCTGGCAGAGCCCGCCGACCGCGATGCGGCAGCCCGGATCCAGCGACTTCCGCAGGCAGGAGACGGCGTCCTCGTCGCCGGTGCCGTTGTGACCGCCGTCCGGCAGGAGCACCACCACGGTCTGGCCGGTCGGCATCAGCAGCGGCGGCGGTCGGTCCCGCCGCGATGACGCGGCGGCGACCGCCTCGCGCACGTGCAGAACCAGTTCGTCGGGTGATGATTTCCGCCCGGGGTGGGTCACGATCAGCACGCGATGCGGCCGGTGCAGGTCATGCCCGAGTGCCTGGGCGCGCTGGCAGGAGTTGTCGTCCGCGCCGGCCAGGAGATCGGCGAGCAGGTCGCTGCCGAGTCGGAGCTCGGTCTCGGCCAGGCTGTGCAGCCGGGCCAGTTCGATGGCGAGGACCGTGCCGGCATGTTCGAGGGCGACGGTTTCCTGTTCGCCCGCCCGCTGGTCGGGATCGAAGAGAATGAGCACCCCGACGACATCGGAGCGGGGGCGGGCGACGGTGAGCAGCCGCCCGTCGATGCGGATCGGGTGCCCCTCCCGGATGGCGCGTTGCAGGATCCGGTCACGTCGCCCGGTGGCGCCGGACCAGCGCGGCTCGACGTCCTCGGGGCCGGCCCAGGCCAGCACATCGCCACCGCGGTTCTCGATGCTGGCGGCCAGGCCGGTCAGCTCGTAGAGGGCGGTGACGATCCCGTTCTGGCCGCCGCCGGTGACGGCGACCTGGGTGAACCGGTCGTGGATGGCGGTCTTGTGGCGCAGTACCTCGACCGTGCGGGCGAGTTCGGCGTTGGTGCGCTGCTGGGTGGCGTGCAGTCGGGCGTTGGCCAGCGCGATGCCGGCCTGCTGCGCCAGCGACCGCAGCAACAGCATGTCGGCGGGCGACGGCGCCTCGTCCGCGGTGACGACCAGGTGGCCGATCGGCTCGTCCAGGCTGCGCAGCGGAAACGCCCAGGCCCAGGGCTGGTCGGGGACGGTCACCGGGCCACCGCCGGCGGCGACCCAGGGCAGCTGCGTCACGATGTCGGCGCGGGTGCGGTCGTGGCTGAGCGCGTCCGAGGTGACCAGCCATCGCACGGTGTCCCGGTCGGTGAGCCTGACCCCGGCCGCGCGGGCCCGGACCAGGGCGGGCACGGCGGTCGTGACCAGTTGGACGATCTCCTCCGCCTGCCGGCGGTCGGTCATCAGCATCGACAGTGCGAGCAGCCCGCGCAGGCTGGACAGTTGTTCCCGCAGCGCGAGCACCGTGCCGTGCCGCGCACTAACCTCGGGCGGCGTCGAACTCATCGGCGGAGATGTGGTGCGGGTTCTCCAGCAGCATGCCGCCAAGGAGCAACTTCGGGTGGGTGCGCAGCAGGTCCATCAGGATGCCGCTGCCGAGTCGGCGCAGGTCATACAGGCACAACACGGTCTGTGCGTAGCGGGTGGCGAAGCCGTCCGCCCACGACTCGTAGCGCACCACCGAACTGCGTGCCGGCGGCACCCGGTCCAACCAGGACATCTCGCCGGCCAGCCGGGTGAAGGCGAACGTGCCGCTGCGGTGGATCAGGTCGGCCCGCTCCTCCCAGAAGGAGATCATCATCTCGGCGTCGAACGCGCCGGTGCGCAGGTAGGTCTCGTCGGAGTCGTAGAACTCCAACTGCCCGGAGGCGATCGCGTCCGGTGTGCCGCCGATGCGCTCGATCACCTCGTCGGGACGGGTGGAGTCGACGACCACGACGCATTTGTCACCGCTGACAAGCCCCTCGCGCAGGAAGGGCAGCAGCAGCGCGTCTCTTTCTTCCTTGCCGTAGTAGAAGCCGCAGACATGATCACCCTGTACGAGCCCCAGGGTCGTCTCTGTTCCCATGGCGCGTGGCTCCTCTCGGTGCTCGGGGAGTGTAACGGCCGTCACTTCTCCACGTCAACGACACGCCATGCAGTCCGAATAGTCGTATATGCCCGGATACTGTCCGGTCGAATTCATAGTCGGCAGCGGCCAACAACCACGGCGAGTTGGCCCTTGGCGGGCATTGCGTGGCCTGGGCCACTTTCCGAATCCTGATGAGGCGTCGTTGACGCGACGCATCCCGGCGACGCTGCCGTACCACCGGTCGGTGACTCCGGGTGTGCGCCCCCTTACTCCGGACGACCGGAAGGAGCCGCGATGCCGCACCTACCGCGGTCAGAGTGGTACGACCTCACTCGGGACATGAACTGGGACCTGTCCTACATCAGCGAGGACGAGGCGTTCCCACCCGCGCTGAGCAACAGCTTCGGTGTGCCCGCCGAGGACTGGTGGACCTGGGATGAGCCTTACAAGATCGCCTACACCGAGTACGTGCACAACCAGGCCGGCAAGGACCAGGGGCTGTTCTCGGTCAACAACGTGATCAGCCGGTCCACGATCTTCGACAATCTCCAGCCGGGCTGGAAGGCGGCGGTGCTCGCGCACTACGGCGCGATCGCGCTGGCCGAGTACTTCGCCTCGATCGGTGAGGCCCGGATGGGCCGGTTCGGGCGCGCCGCGTCCTGGCGGAACATGGCCACCTTCGGCACCCTCGACGAGACCCGGCACGGTCAGCTGCAGACGTACTTCCCGTACCAGGCGCTGGCGAAGGAACCCAGGCTGGACTGGGCGCACAAGGCGTACCACACCAACGAGTGGGGCATCATCGCCGCGCGGCACCTGTTCGACGACATGTTCACCGCCAACGACGCGGTGTCGACGGCGATCCAGCTGACCTTCACCTTCGAGACCGGGTTCACCAACCTGCAGTTCCTCGGCATGGCCGCGGACGCGTTGAAGGTCGGGGACCTGGACTTCGGCGCGCTGATCTCGTCGATCCAGACCGACGAGGCCCGGCACGCCCAGCAGGGCGAGCCGACCATCAAGGTGCTGATGAAGGCCGGCAAGGCCGATGTGGCGCAGAACCTGCTGGACCGGATGTTCTGGCGGGCCTGGAAGATCTTCGCGCTGCTCACCGGGCTGTCGATGGACTACTACACGCCACTGGAGCACCGCACGCACTCCTTCAAGGAGTTCATGGAGGAGTTCATCAACAAGCAGTTCATCGACCAGTTCCGGGACTTCGGGCTGGAGAAGCCGTGGTACTGGGACCAGTTGCTGAACGAGATGAACTGGGTGCACCACGCCTACCACCTCGGCGTGTACTTCTGGCGGCCGACGGTGTGGTGGAACCCGGTGGCCGGCGCGGCCCCCGAGGAACGCGAGTGGCTGGAGGAGAAGTACCCGGGCTGGAACGACTCGTTCGGCCGGTACTTCGACGTGATGGGGAACAACGTCCGATCCGGACACCCCGAACTGACACTGCCCGAGACGTTTCCGATCGTCTGCAACAGCTGCCAGGTTCCGGTCTGTACCCCGGCCGGGTACGCCGCCGGCTACCTGGACAGTCCGCTGCCACACCAGTTGGACCTCGACGGGCGTCGGTACACGTTCTGCTCCGAGCCCTGTAAGTGGGTTTTCGAGCAGTCCCCGGAGCAGTTCAAGGGACATCTGTCGATCATCGACCGGCTACTGGGCGGCTTGATCCAGCCTCCGACGATCCCGGGCGCGCTGGCCTACATGGGCCTGTCGCCGCAGGAGTGCGGTGTGGACGGTACCGACTACGCCTGGGCCAAGGTGCCCGCTCGGCAGAACGCCTGACACGGAAACGCCTGAGACAGAAACGCCTGACACAAAAGGAGAACGGACATGGCAGCGCTGCCGGTGCAGGGCATCGTCGAGGGTGACTTCGTGATCGTCCTGGTGCCCGTGGACGACACCGATCCGATGACGGTCGTGGCGGAGAAGATCGCCTACCACGGCGTGAACAGGCGGGTTCCCGCCCAGGAGGGCGCCTGGCGGGTCCGCTTCAAGGGCGAGTTGTTGGACGACAACAGCACTCTCGCCGAGGCGGGTTGCACTCCGCTGGATGTGCTGGAGGTCGTGCACGGATGACCGACGACATCACCGCCGAGATCCGCTGGGTCGCCGCCGCCACCGCTGACGAGCTGTGGGAGGGCGACATCCTCGATGTCGAGGTCGACGGCGAGCCGGTGCTGCTGGTGCACCTGCTGGACGGGCAGGTCAAGGCCTTCCAGGGGATGTGCCCGCATCAGGAACTCCTGCTCGCCGACGGGAAATGGGACCCGGACACGAACGTCCTGCTGTGCCACGGCCACAACTGGGAGTTCGACATGGCCTCCGGAGCGGGCGTGAACCCGAGGGACTGCCAGCTTTTCGAGTACCCGGTTCGGGTGGCCGACGGCGAGATCGATGTCGGCATCCCGCGCGACGGCCAACGCCACCACAACCGCCAGGAGACCTGACCCCGAACACGGTTCCCGAACACCGAATGACGCCCGAAGAGAGGAGCGCCATGCAGACCCGCACGAAGATGGTTGGCCCGGTCATCCGCGGCATGGACGCGGACCTGGCGGATGCCGTGATCGCCGCCATCGAGACCGACAACCCGGACGCCGAGGTCGCCGTCGAGGACGAGGGCGGCTACATCCGGGTGGGCATCCCCGGCCACTGCCGGCTGACCCGCCAGAGCCTGGAGGAGGAACTCGGCAGGTCCTTCCCACTGCATCGGCTCGAACCCTCGCTGGCCGGATTCGCCGGCCGGATGAAAGTCGACGACAACGAGGTCGTCTGGTACCTGGAGAGGCAGGACTGACCATGGCAGTCACCCATCGCAAACCGCCCAGGACGTGGAGCCTGCTGGGTGAGGTGCGGCGCCGGCCGAGTGTCTACGAGGCCACCGCCGCCAAGTTCAACCACAGCTTCCGGCGAGAGCCGGCGCCGTTCGAGATGGACCCGGGTGCCGCGATCAACCAGTGGTACCTGACCTATCGCGAGGGCTCGCCGTTCAACGTCGCCGACTGGGAAGGGTTTCGCGACCCGGCCAAGCTCACCTACTCCGACTACGTGACCCTGCAGCATGACCGGGAGACCTACCTCGACCTGCTGATCGATCACCACGAGGACGCCCACACCGTGGAGTCCTACGACGCCAACTGGGTCGCCACGCTGGCCCGGCTGCTGGTGCCGCTGCGGTTCCCGCTGCACATCCTGCAGATGACCGCTCTGTACGTGGGCCAGATGGCGCCGTCGGCGTACATCATCAACTGCGCCTACTTCCAGGCCTCCGACGAGATGCGCCGGATCCAGCGGATCGCCTACCTGACCAGGCTGCTGGCCAACGCGCACGGTGAGGAGATCGCCAGCACGGCCACCGCCCGCGACCCGTGGCAGTCCGACCCGAGGTGGCAGCCACTGCGCGAGGCGGCCGAGCGGATGCTCGGCGTCTACGACTGGGGCGAGGCGTTCGCCGTGCTCAACCTGGCTCTCAAGCCAGCCATCGACGCCGTGGTCAACGAGCAACTGGCCAATCTCGCCATCGCCCATGACGACGAGTTCCTGGCCCTGCTGCTGGCGGAGTTCCAGCGCGACAGCAGCCGCAGCCAGAACTGGACCTCGGCTCTGGTCCAGTACGCGGTCACGGCCGACCCCGGACTCGCCGACGTTCTCCGTGGCTGGCTGGACCGGCATGTGCCGCCGGCCGACGCGGCGATCGTCGGGCTGGCCGAGCTGTTCGGCACCGCGCCTCGGCCGTTCCCGGCCGGGCAGGTCATCGACGCGGCCACCCAGGCCCGGTCCCGACTGCTCGCGGACGTGCTGTGACCACTGCACCAGCGCCGGGTGCGTCCCCGGCCGACCGGGACGTCACGGGCCAGCAGGCCGTGCACCATGTCAGGGTCTCCGGATCCGACGAGGTGTTCGACGTCCCGGTCGGCCAGCGGATCCACGCCGCCGCCCGCCGTGCCGGGATCTGGTTCCCCTTCGAATGCGGCTGGGGTAGCTGCGGCAGCTGCAAGGCGACCGTGGTCGAGGGCCGGACCGAGCTGCTGTTTCCCGGCGCGCCGGCGGTGGAACCGCGGGACGAGCGTCGCCGACGGGTCGTGCTGTGCCAGTCGACGCCGTGCGGCGATCTGGTGATCAGGCCGCGGTGGGTGGATCACCAGCCACCGCCGGAACGGCCGCTGCGCGACTACCTCGGCCGGCTGGTCGACGTCGAACCCCTCGGGCCGGCGATCGCCAGGTTCCGGTTCGAGCTGACCGACAACGACGGATCACCGCTGGTCGCCGACTACCGCCCCGGCCAGTTCGCCATCCTGGAGACCGAGCCCGGGCTCCGGCGCTGCCTGTCCCTGGCCGGCCTGCCCGGCGGCAACCGGGTCGAGTTCATCGCCAAGCACTATCCAAACGGGCCGGGCAGCGGCCGGCTGTTCGCCCTGTCGCCCGGCGAGATCATCCCGATTGAGCTGCCCTATGGCGACATGTGGCTGCGGGAGACCGAGAACCCGGTGGTGCTGGTCGCCGGCGGGACCGGGATCTCCGCCATCCTCGCGATGGTCCGGGACCTGGCCGAACGATCCGCCGGTGGCCCGCGGGTGCATGTCGTCTACGGTGCGACGACCCGAGAGGAGCTGGTCTGCTGGGACGAACTGCGGCTGCTGACGGACGCCATCGCCAACGCTCGGCTGCACGGCGCGCTGCTGAAACCGGACGAGTCCTGGACCGGCCAGACGGGCCTGGTCACCGATGCCCTCGAAGCCGTGCTCGCCGGCTACTCCGGCGAGCCGGGCGCCGGTAATCCGGTCGAGGTCTACCTCGCCGGGCCACCGCCGATGGTCCGGGCCGTCGAGGAACTCCTGGCCCGGTACGCCGTGCTGCGCGACCGCGTTCACGTGGACAGCTTCGGCTGACCGATCGGTCCGTGATGTGGCTAGTCCGTGATGTGGCCGGCGCTGTTTCATCTGATGGGCTGACCGGGGGTCGGGAATGAGTGCCCGGACAACGGCGTTTGGTCCGGATGTGGGTCCCAATGTGGTAAACGAGCACCTCGGTCCGCGGGCGACTGAATCGGCCCGGCGGCACGGCAGCTGTCCGAGGGGGCGAGCCGACTGTCGGCCTACCGGCGTCCGGGTATCCTCGACCCCGACATATGTGCCTCCGCCCGCGCCTGCGTCGATCGGGGTGTCGACGGCGGCGTCGCCGACGGTGACAGGCCGTGTCAGTCGGCGGGAAGGGAGCCCGGTGCCAGGTACCCACGCCAATTCGACCAGCCAGAGTGCCGACGCCAGCGAGGAGCTCGCTGCTCGGTTCGAGCGGGAGGCCATGCCCCTGCTCGATCAGCTGTATTCCGCCGCACTCCGGATGACGCGCAACCCGGCGGATGCGGAGGACCTGGTTCAAGAGACGTACCTGAAGGCGTTCGGCGCGTTCGGGTCGTTCACCGCTGGCACGAACCTCAAGGCGTGGCTGTACCGGATCCTCACCAACACGTATATCAACAGCTACCGCAAGCGTCAGCGCCAGCCGCAGCAGACTCCGACCGAGGAGATCACCGACTGGCAGTTGGCGCAGGCGGAGAGTCACACGTCCAGCGGCCTGCGGTCGGCTGAGCTCGAAGCGATGGACCGGCTGCCCGACAACGACGTGAAGGCGGCACTGCAGCAGCTGCCGGAGGACTTCCGGATGGCCGTCTACCTCGCCGATGTCGAGGGATTCGCCTACAAGGAGATCGCCGACATCATGGGCACCCCGATCGGCACCGTGATGTCCCGGCTGCACCGCGGCCGGCGCCAGCTTCGTGACCTTCTGACCGATGTCGCTCGCGACCGCGGCTTCCTGCGCAACGGTTCCGGCGGATCCTCCGGTGACTCCGCCGGGGACTCCGCCGCGGGCCGGGCGAACGGATCGTCGGGGGCCGCCGAGGCTTCGTCGTCGGTCGGGGAGGTGTCCCGCTGATGAGTTGTGGCAAACCCCACGAGCTGGACTGCCGCCAACTTCTCGCCGAGGTCTACCTGCTGTTGGACAACGAGGGTGATCCCGACCATCGCCGCAAGCTTCAGCAGCATCTCGACGAGTGCTCGCCGTGCCTTGAGCAGTACGGCCTGGAGGAGAAGCTCAAGCTGCTGCTGGCACGCAAGTGCGGCGGCGATCATGCCTCGTCCCACCTGCGCGACCGGGTTCGCGCCGCGATCCAGCACCAGGCGACCCTGCAGCGCGCGGAGGACGGCACGATCGAGGTCACTCAGGTCACCACCGTAGAGGTGCACCACCACGAGCCGAGCTGATCCGCCGTCCCAGGCGGCGCGGGCCGGCGTTCTCGGCCTTGCACCGCATCCACCTGGAACGCCGGATGTGCACGAACGACGCCCCGGCCGTTCGGCGGGGGCGTCGCCCATGTCCTTCCATCGTGCCTACGGGCACCCTCAGGTGTTCGGCCGCTTGCCGTGGTTGGCGCCCTTCTTGCGGTCACGACGCTTGCGCGCACGCTTGGACATGCGTCTGTCTCCTCGGAAATTGGGACCTGCTTGTTTCCCTAGTGTTCCACGCGGTCGGGACAATGTAGTCCGGGGCCGTTCATGGTTTGATCGACGCAGCCAGATGAGGGAGACGAGGCCATGGCCGAGGAGATTCGCGCCGAGATCGTCGCGAACGTGATGGATGTCCTGGTCGCCGAGGGCGGCAGGGTCGGCGATGGGGATACAGTCGTGCTGTTGGAGTCGATGAAAATGGAGATCCCGGTGCTGGTCGAGGCCGGCGGCACGGTGACCAAGCTCGCCGTCCACCAGGGCGATGTGGTCCAGGAAGGCGACCTGATCGCCGTGGTGGAGTGACTTCTTCGACGCGGTTCATCCGCATTGCCGTGTCCACGCTGGTTGACCTGCTCGCGGAGCACACCCGGCTGCCCGGCCCGGCCGTCGAACACCTGCAGCGCGTGGTGGCCGAGTGGCAGTTGCTGGCCGATCTGTCGTTCGCCGACTTCCTGCTCTGGGTTCGTGAGGACTCCGACGAGGCCGAGCACGCGGAGAGCTTCCCGGGCGATCACGGCGACCGCTTCCTGTGCGTGGCTCAGGCCCGGCCGACCACCGCCGTCACCGCGCATCCCGAGGACGCGGTCGGCAGCATCGTGCCGATCTCCGAGCACACCCAGCTGGCGAACGCGATGACCGACGGCCGGATCTGCCGCGAGGACCGGCCGGTGTGGCAGCGCGGGGTCCCGGTCCGCCGTGAGGCGATCCCGGTCGTGCTCGACGGCACGGTGGTCGCCGTGCTGTCCCGGGACACCAACCTCGCCGTGCCCAGGGTGCCCAGCTCACTGGAGATCGCGTATCTGGGCGTGGCCGCCGACCTGTGCGAGATGGTCGCCGACGGCACCTTCCCGAGCCAGGAGACCAGGCCCGACGTGCACACCAGCCCGCGGGTCGGGGACGGCACGATCCGGTTGGACGCCACCGGAACCGTGGTGTTCGCCAGCCCGAACGCGCTGTCCGCGTACCACCGGCTCGGCCACGCGGCCGACCTGATCGGCACCCGGCTGGCACCGCTGACCAGGTCGTTGCTGGCCGACCCGTTCGACGCGACCGAGGTCGCGCAGCGGATGCGGCAGGCGCTGGACGGGGAGCCGAGCCAACGCATCGAGGCGGAGGCCCGGCGCGGTGCGGCGGTGTTGTTCCGTGCCCTGCCGCTGCGCCCGAAGGGCCAGGCCGCCGGTGCGTTGGTGCTGGTCCGGGACGTCACGGAGGTGCGGCGCAAGGACCGGGCGTTGATGTCCAAGGACGCCACGATCCGGGAGATCCACCACCGGGTCAAGAACAATCTGCAGACGGTGGCCGCGCTGCTGCGGCTGCAGACCCGCCGGACGTCCAGCCCGGAGGCGGTGGCCGCGCTCAACGAGTCGGTCCGCCGGATCACCTCGATCGCGATGGTGCACGAGACGCTGTCCATGTCCGTGGACGAGCGGGTGGACCTCGACGATCTGGTCGGCAAGGTCATCCCGATGATGAGCGACCTGGCCGGCACCGACAGCCGGGTCACCGTGCGTCGCGAGGGCAAGTTCGGGATCGTGTCGGCGGAACGCGCCACGCCGCTGGTTCTGGTGCTCACCGAACTGGTACAGAACGCGTTCGAGCATGCCTACCCCGCACCCCGGCAGGGTGTCGTGCTGGTCAAGGTCGAACGGTCCGCGAAGTGGCTGGATGTCGTCGTGTCGGATGACGGCGTGGGCCTGCCGAAGGGCTTTTCGCTGGAACGCACCAACCGGCTGGGACTACAGATCGTGCGGACCCTGGTGGACAGCGAACTGCGCGGCTCTTTGTCAATTCGGAGTAAAGAACCGCGCGGAACCGAGGCCGCGCTCCGGATGCCGTTGGGCTCTTCACGGTGAGATCGGCGTGAGATGGGCGTGAGATGGGCACGGTGAGATCGGCGCGGTGAGATCGGCACGGATAGCGGGCGCGCCCAACATTATCGGTTTGACGTGCGCGAACGAGATCCGGCAAACAAGTGGGCGGCGAGTGCTTAAAGCACTCGCCGCCCGTTTTGGTTCAGGCTGTGTAGTTGTGGTGTGCCTCTGGCGCCGTGGTTCAAACCGCCGGCTCCGTGGGCGGGGTCAGACGTTGCTGCGGGCCCGGGTACGGGTGCGGCGCTTGAGCGCGCGCCGTTCATCCTCGCTCATGCCGCCCCAAACACCAGCATCCTGGCCGCTTTCCAGTGCCCATCCCAGGCAACTGGCCGTGACCGGGCAACGGTGACACACAGCCTTCGCCTCGGCGATCTGCAAGACCGCAGGACCGCTGTTCCCCACGGGGAAGAACAGTTCCGGGTCCTCGTCACGGCAGGCCGCGCGGTGGCGCCAGTCCATGGTTCCTTGCTCCTTGGCTCTTTGGGCGTGGTCTCACGCACCATATATTGTTTTGAGTCTGTCGTCGGGGTGCTTGTGAATGCTTTCACGAACTGCCGCGATGTCAAGAGCTTTGGGCTGAACCGGTGAGCCAACTCACCCGAACGGCCTACAGCGAGTGTCCGTGAGTTCACAGCGCGCCGCGCGCTTCCCTCGCGGGACGCAGCGCGATCGCGACCAGGTAACGCCCGGATTACAGTGCAACCCGCAGCGCCTCTGGCACCGACCAAAATTCTACACCCAATCGCGGACCCACAAGATCACCATCGACCTGGGTGAGCACCGGCTCCGGGGAAGTCACCCGAAAGTGTCGCAGATTGTCGAATCGGACAAGGTACTTGCCGCGTGGCTTGGTGGTTCCGGCCAGTATCGAGGCCGCGTGCCAGAGCACCGTGGGCGGTGTCAGTGAGCGGAGCGCGAACAGCCCCAGGTCGTGGTCGAAGGAACAGCCCGGCAGCAGCCGCAGCGGCTTGGAGCGCAGATAGGTCCACGGATCGGTGTTGCACACCATGACCGCCTTGACGCCGGTGATCGGCTCGACGCCGGGCACCTCGATGGTCAACTCCGGCGGATTCCGCATCTGCCGCACATAGCTGGCCACGGTCGCGCTCGTGTAGAGGACCGGTGATGCCCTCTTGCTCCGGTGGCGGTCGACGGCGGCGACCACCGCCGCGTCCCAGCCGACCCCCGCGTTGAACGTGAACCAACGCTCGTCGGCCCTCCCCAGCCCGATCGTGCGGGAGCTGCCCGTCTCGATCGCGTGCAGCAACCGGGATGTCGCGTCCAGCGGGTCCTTGGGCAGGCCCAGCGCGCCCGCGAACACGTTCGCCGAGCCACCCGGCACCACGCCGAGCATCGGTGTCCGCTCGGTGGGGCCATCCGCCAGCAGGCCGTTGACCACCTCGTTGACGGTGCCGTCCCCGCCATGCACCACGACCAGGTCGTAACCGTCGGCGACGGCCCGCCGCGCGGCGTCGGCGGCGTGCCCCCGGTGGCTCGTCTCCAGCACCTCCAGCTTGGTGGTGCTGGCCAGCGCGTGCGCCAGCACATCACGGCCGGCTGGTGTCGTCGAGGTCGCCTGGGGGTTCACCACCAAGAGGGCGAGCATGACGGAAGCCTAATAGGACCGCCCCGCGGTGTCCTACCATCGGGTCCGTGTTCAGGACCGCACTGCCCACCGAGGCCGCGCCAGGGACGGTACGGGTCGCCGGGGTTCTGGTGTGCCTGCCGGGGCTGGCCGGACTGGCGTTCGCGGTCGCGCTGGTGATCCGCGCGGCCGGGCTGACCGGCAAGGACGCCGGTTCGGTGTACGCCGAGGCAGGCTACTTCGCGATCATCGCGGTGGCCGTGCTCGCGGTGGCGATCGGCCTGATCACCGGCCATAGCTGGGCCCGGACGCCGGCCACCGTGGTGGAGATCCTGCTGCTCGGCGTCGCCTGGTACACCGCCGGCCCGTCCGGTCAGGTGATCCCGGGTGTCGTGCTCGCCGTGCTGTGCGTCGTCACGCTGGTGCTGCTGTTCAACGCGAAGGCCCGGGCGTGGGCGATCGGCGAGTGGCCGCCGGAGAAGGCGGACGCGGCCGACTCGCCCGAAAAGAATCAGCCCAAGAGGAATCAGCCCAAGAGGAATCAGCGCTGACCGCTGGGGCGCAGTTCGGCGAGCCCGCCACCGGCCAGCCGGTACACCGTCCAGCCGCTCACCGGCTGGGCGCGCAGTGATTCGTAGAACCCGATCGCCGGCGTGTTCCAGTCCAGCACCGACCATTCCAACCTGCCGAAGCCGCGCCGCACGCATTCGGCGGCCAACGCGGTGAGCAGTGCGCGACCCAGTCCGCCACCGCGATGTTCCGGGCGGACGAACAGGTCCTCAAGGTAGATGCCGTGCACGCCGCGCCAGGTGGAGAAGGTCAGGAACCACAGCGCGATCCCGACCACCTTGCCGTCGACCTCGGCGACATGCCCGAACAGCGCGGGGGAGTCGGTGAACAGCGCCGTGCGTAGCTGATCCTCGGTGAGGTGACATTCCTCGGGCGCCTTCTCGTAGGCAGCGAGCCCGTGCACCAGTTCCACGACGGCGGGCACATCCTCGGGACGCACCCGGCGGACTCGGGAATCCCCGGCCGTGTCCATGTCATCGGGAGTGCCTTCGGGAATATCGCCAGCCTCGGGGGAGTCGGTCAGTCGTTCCACGGCGGAATGTTAGACCGCACGATCTGCGGCTCGCCGCCCTCGTCGCCCAGCACCGTGATGCACGCCGGCTCCAGCGCGAGCCGCACGCCGTCCGAGGCGGTCAGACCCAGCCAGGTCGCGGCCAGCACGCGGCTGAAATGCCCGTGGCCGATCAACACCACATCGCCGGTGCGCAGTGCGCCGACCACCCGGTCGAGCAGCTTCTTGGCGCGCTCGGACACCTCGTCGGCGGTTTCACCACCGGGCACCGGGCTTGACCAGATCGTCCAGTCGGGGACCTTCTCCTGGATCTGCGCGGAGGTCAGGCCCTCGTACTCGCCGTAGTCCCACTCGGTCAGTTCCTCGGTGACCTCGTCGATCTCCAGGCCGGCGAGTTTCGCCGTCTGCAGGGCGCGTTGCCGCGGGCTGCACACGACATGCGCGGGCGGGATGTCGGTCTCGCGGAGCTTGCTCAACACCAAACCGGCGCGGCGCGCCTGTTGCTCGCCCTCGACCGTTAGCGAAATGTCGGTGCGACTGGTGTGTCGGCCGGACGCGGACCACTCGGTTTCCCCGTGCCGGAGCAAGTACAACGCCGGGCGGGAGCCATTCGCTGACACTTATCCATCGTAAGCAGGGTTACCTACCCGAACCGGTCGTCTCAGCCGATCCAGCCTGTGGGTTTCGTCTCGTCAGCAAGGGTCCGGCGATGACCATTACTGTTTCCGATATGAGTCCGGATGAGCGATTCGCGGCCCTGGTGGGGGAGTTCGCCGGCATCGAGGAGGTGACCCCACCGTCGCCCACGCGCACCTTCGGCGCGGCCACGCTGCGCGTCAACGGAAAGATCTTCGCGATGCTGACCGAACAGCGGCTGGTGGTCAAGCTGCCCAAGGCCAGAGTCGACGCCCTCGTCGACGCCGGCGAGGGCGTGCGGTTCGACGCGAACAGGGCCGTGCCGATGCGGGAGTGGCTCAGCCTCGATCCCGCGTCCGTGCTGCCGTGGTCGTCACTGGCCCGTGAGGCCCTGGAGTTCGTGCGCTCGCTCGCCTAATGCTGGGCGACCACCTGGAAGACCTCGTCCCGGATGGTGTCACCGGCCTGTAGCTGCCACATATAGCGGCCGGGCGGCAGCGGCATCGGCGCGATGTTCACCGCGAACGACGCCGGCAGGTGGCTGCCAGCGGCGACACCCGGCGGGCGACCGACCTCGACATCGGACTCGACCCGCACCACCTGATCGCCCTGGGCGGTGGCCAGTACCACTGGATGGCCGTCGCCGTCCAGAAGCCGCAGCGTGACGTGGATCTTCTCGTTGGTCCGGTCCCACGGCACCTTGAGCATCACCGCGACGGCCTGCGGTGAGGTCGGCGAGGTGGTGATCGACCAGCCGGCGCCGAGCATGTGGATCTTTCCGGTCGGGTCGGCCTGGGCCGCGTCACACAGGATGATATGGGCCTCTATCTGGTCTTCCATCGGCGAACCCATCCTCGGATTGTCCGCCGAGGTCGCCGTGACGGCTGTCCGTGCGAGCCGGTCTCCCGGGCGCGGAAAGGGTTGTGGACGCGAATCGCCACGCCGAACGGTGAACTCGATTGCCGTCCCGTTCGAGAATTCCCGGTCCTGGCGCGGTAATACATACCGATACGGGCGCCGGCACGGTACCGTCTGCATGGTCAGGTCCGGGCGGCCAACGGAGGGCGCGTGATGGGTGCTTACCAGACCGTCGTGGTTGGCACGGACGGCTCCGAGTCGTCCTACCGGGCGGTCGATCGGGCCGCGGACATCGCGCGTGACACCGGCGCGCGGCTGGTCATCGTGTGCGCCTACCACCCCGCCACCGCCCGCGAGGTGGCCCAGGCCGCCGACGAGCTGGGCGATGAGGCGTATCAGGTGGTGGGCTCCGCTCCCGCCGACGACACCCTGCGCACCGCCGCCGACCATGCCGCCGCGCGCGGCGTGACCGCCGTGGACCGGGTGGCGATCGAGGGTGAGCCGGTGCGATCGCTGCTCACCGTGCTGCGCGACCGGCGCGCGGATCTGCTCGTCGTGGGTAACCGCGGACTGAACACACTGACCGGCCGGCTGCTCGGTTCGGTGCCGCAGGACGTGTCCCGGCAGGCTCCCTGCGACGTCCTGATCGTGCACACGGTGCGGTAACAGAGGATTTCCCGTCACGTCAGAACCTTTTGGTGTGCCGGCAGCACATCTCGCCTGGCGGTTCCGCGGTGGTTATCCGACGATCGTGCCGCGACCGGCACCCCGTAGGCTTCGGTCGTCTCCGCGACCGTTCCAGCGGCGCCGGGTACGTTTGGGTCACACCGGAGGTCGTGATGGCTACCGACATCGTTCCGATCGAGCTTGGGTTGCCGCAGGGTGACGTCGTCACCTTGTGGGCACCCCGGTGGCGTGAGGAGGGCGAGGAGTGGGAGGCGTTCCTCGGCCATGACGACGATCTCTACGCCTTCCCGGACACGGCACAACTGGCCGCGTTCGTGCGCACCGTGACCGAGCATGATCTGGCCGATCACCCCGCCTGGCATGTGGTGCCCGGCCTGTCGGTGGCCGAGCTGATCCCCGACGACGAGCACCAGTACGACCTGGTGGGCGTGCCCGAGCTGGTCGCGGAGGAACCCGACACCTGGGTGCTGTCCGAGCTGGCCGACATCGTGTCGATCGTGCGGTCGCTGGCCGAGGTGTGCGAGCTGGACGAGGTGCTGGAGGTGCTGCACGCGGCCACCGGGTTCAGCCTGCTGAACCAGGGCACCCTGCCGTTCACCGGCCGCGAGGGCGAGGTCATCTGGAACGAGCTGGCCGAGGTCGTGGCCGAGCGTTGGGACGAGGTGCTCGACGCGATCGACGACGTGGTCATCGCTCCGCCGATCAAGGACCAGGAAGCGCTGACCACCGCGCAGGCCGAGCTGGCCGAGGTCGAGGCGATCGCCGCCGAGGATGCCGACGACGAGGCCGACATCGAGGACCTTGAGGACATCGAGCTGCTGGACGACGGTGATTCCGCCGCCAGCAAGACCGCCAAGAAGGCGAAGAGTTCCGGCGACGGTGCTGACGACACCGACGAGGATGACGACACCGAGGACGACACCGATGCCGACGAGGATGAGGACGACCTCGACGACGAGGACGACGAGCCGCTCGGCTTCTGGGGCGAGGTCGGCATCGACCCGATCAAGATCATCACGGAGAACGGCGACTACTACACGCTGCGCTGCTACCTGGATGACGAGCCGATCTTCCTGGGCTCGCAGGGCACCGTCGAGGTGTTCAAGTCGGGCCGTGGCCTGAAGCGGTACCTGGCCGACGCCGCCGGCAAGGACAACGATCTCGCCGAGGTCGTCACCTGGCAGGACGTGCTCACCGCGGCCACCGACGGCAGCCTGGACGTTCAGGTCGACCCGAGCAACACCTACACGTTCCCAGGCCTGTCCGACGACATCGCCGAGGGCCCGGACGCGGTCGACCCGACCCAGCTCGAACTGGCCGTGGAACTGCTCACCGACGCCGCCGACTGGGCCGACGACGACTCCGTCAACGTCGCGCTGACGCCGTCGGAGCCGCTGGGCTGGCTGGTGTCGTTCGTGCTGCGGCCCGACCCGACCCGGCTGGCGCCCAGCGCGCCGTTCGACGCCGAGGTGACCGCCTGGCAGAAGCTGGTCGCCGAGTTCACCGCACGGCTGCACACGAACTGAGCACCAGCACCGGTTCAGCGGTCAGTCCGGGATCAGGCCGGCGTAACCGGGCTTGATCACGTTGTTGATGATGTCCAGCCGCTCGTCGAAGGAGATGAACGCGGACTTCATCGCGTTGATCGTGAACCAGCGCAGGTGACCCCAGCCGTAGCCGAACGTGTTCACCAGCGTCTCGAACTCGCTGCTCAGCGAGCAGTGGCTGATCAGCCGGTTGTCCGTGTTCACGGTGACCCGGAACCGCAGGGTCGCCAGCAGGCCGATCGGGTGTTCGGCGATCGACGGGGCCGCGCCGGTCTGCAGGTTGGAGCTGGGGCACATCTCCAACGGGATCCGCCGGTCCTTGACGTAGCTGGCCAGCCGGCCCAGCTCCACCGAGCCGTCGTCGTGCACCTTGATGTCGTCCACGATCCGCACGCCGTGCCCGAGCCGCTCGGCGCCGCAGTGCTGGATGGCCTCCCAGATCGACGGCAGCCCGAACGCCTCGCCCGCGTGGATGGTGAAATGCGCGTTCTGCTGGCGCAGGTACTCGAACGCGTCCAGGTTGCGGGTGGGCGGGTAGCCGGCCTCCGGGCCGGCGATGTCGAAGCCGACCACCCCGGCGTCCCGGTAGCGCACCGCGAGCTCGGCGATCTCCATGGACCGGGCGTTCTGTCGCATCGCGCACAGCAGTGTGCCGACCCGGATCCGGTGGCCGGCCGCCGCGGCCTTCGCCATGCCCGAGCGAAAGCCCTCCTGGACCGCCTCGACCACGGCGTCCAGGGTCAGGCCACGTTCCACGCACAGCTCCGGCGCGTAGCGCACCTCCGCGTAGACCACGCCGTCGTCGGCGAGGTCCAGCACGGCCTCCTCGGCGACCCGGACCAGCGACTGCTCGTCCTGCAGCACCGCGCAGGTGTGCGCGAACGTTTCCAGATAGCGGACCAGTGAGCCGGAGTCGGCCGCGTCACGGAACCAGCGGCCGAGTTCCTCGGGGTCGGCGCTGGGCAGGGCGCGATAACCGACGGCATCGGCCAGCTCGATCAGCGTGGCCGGGCGCAGCCCGCCGTCGAGGTGA
>DASVLX010000270.1:0-6818 GCA_036384655.1 Pseudonocardiaceae bacterium | reverse complement strand
GTCGCCGCCACCATGTGCTCATCCACCACTCCGACTGGCACATGACCATGAACGACGGCATCCCCACCTTCATCCCGCCACCATTCATCGACCCCGAGCAGAAACCCCGCACCAACCGGGGCACCTGACCACGCCCAACTGAGGCACGCCCGCAGCTCGGGCGCTCGAACTCGATGTTGATCTATGCGAGCGGTTCATCGGTGCGTCAAACCCCGGGGACCGCTCGCACGCAGGTCAGAGGTGGTGTCGCAGGGATGAAACAGACAAACTTGGCGCGTGATGTTGGTAGCAGCTTGCCACCACTCGCAGAGTCCTGTACCTTCGCAGGTCACGGGCGTCGAATTTGGCGAGCCGTGCTTCCGGTCTTCACGACCGGACTCCATTGAGGCCTCGACCACGCTGACCCGCGTACCACCCGCACGTACCTGGTGCTTCCGGTCTTCACGACCGGACTCCATTGAGGCCGGTGATGCTGATGGCCGATGAACCCATCGGCCTCGAGTGCTTCCGGTCTTCACGACCGGACTCCATTGAGGCCGAGACAGCGACTCCAGGTCCGCGTAGCCGGACGAGTGCTTCCGGTCTTCACGACCGGACTCCATTGAGGCGAGACTCCAAATCAGAAATCGACGGGGGGTGCTTCCGGTCTTAACGACCGGACTCCATTGAGGCGTACCAGGTCCAGAACTCGGTGAGCATTTCGTCGTGGACGTGCTTCCGGTCTTAACGACCGGACTCCATTGAGGCGTAGGGTGGTCCTTTGGCGCCTGCCAGATGTTGCCCCGTGCTTCCGGTCTTCATGGCCGGACTCCATTGAGGCTGAACAGGTACGGCATGATGCGCTGGTCATCATTGCGCGAGTTATTTGCGCGCTACAAAGAATGGGTCGCTACGTTTCTTAGGAAGCGAGCGTGATCAATTCATTGGCAGCCGCGACAGCGCCACCGGCGGCGGCGAAGGAGCGCTGGATGGTACGTGCCGCCGTCCGGTACGCGGGGTCGGTCAGTACCGTGTCTATGGCGGTGCCGATCGCCTCGGCGCGGGCGCGGTCGAAGCGCAATCTCACTCCGGCGCCGGCTTGTTTGACCTGTTCGGCGATGACCGGTTGGTCGTCGCGGATGGGGGCGATCACGAGGGGTAGACCGTAGGCCAGGGCCTCGCAGACGGTGTTGTGGCCACCGTGACAGACCACCGCACTGGCCTCGGCGAGCACGGCGAGTTGGTCGACGAACGGTTTCACGACGACATTCGGCGGGGCATCGTGAATGGTGGCTGCGGGATCAATGATGACGCCCCGCAAGTTCGGCCGGGCACGCAGCGCGATGACGCATTCGCCCAGAAATCGGGCGCTGGTGTCGGCGTTGACGGTGCCCAGGCTGATGAAGACGAGCGGCTGGTCAGAGGCCGGCCCAGCGGGATGGACCGGGCCGATCGCCGGGCCGACGAAGGCCACCGGAAAGTCGAACTCACCACCCACCATCGCCTTGGTGGTGAAGGCCAGCACCAAGTAGGGCGAAAACCGGAGATCCCCACTCGCCTCAGGATTGCCAAAGCGCCGTCTCAAGTCGAGCAGTTGGTCGTCCTGCCACTGGCGCATTTTCGGCATGCCGGCCAGCGGATCGGTGAACTCGCCCGAGGTGCTGGCCGAGGTCACCCACGTCACGCCCAGCCGTTCCGCGACCAATGCTCCCGCCAGCGCCTGCTGGTCGGCCACGATCACATCGGGCCGGAAGGCCGCTACCGCATCCACGACACCGGGCACCATGGCCTCGGCGAGCGGGGTCAGCACCCGCTCCCACAGGTATTTCAGCGCCGCGAAGCCGCGCAGGTCAGCCGGCCGCTGACCAAAGTCCGCAGGCAAACCACACGGGTAGATCCGAGCATCAGAATCCAGCCGGGACCGCAGCAAGCCAGCATCCCCCGCCCAGGCGACCCGATGGCCGCGGGAGCGTAGTTCGCGGGCGACGCCGACGGTCGGGTTGATGTGCCCGACCAGTGGCGGGACCACGAACAGGAACCGCATTACGCGGCGCCGTCCGCCCAGGCGGGCTCGTGCTCGTCGATCCAGGCCAGCAGGAGTTTGCGCACGGCGTGGTGGCGTTGGACCAGAACGGAATGATCCTGGCCGTCGATGACCTCGGTCCGGCAGTCCGCCAACAACGATGACACCGCATCGAGATCGTCACGCTGATAGCCTTCACTACCCACAATGGACAGTACCGGGCAGGTGATCCGAGCCAGATCGTTCTCGGTCAGCAGCGGTCCCTGGGAGAGTTCCGCGACGATGCTGGTCCGGCCGATGCCCTCCCCCGCCGCCTTGGTCAGCCGGGCGTGATGCTTCCCAAAGTGTTCGGCCACCCAGTCGAGATAGTCCTGGTCCCCCATGACCTTGACGGTGTTGGCCATGGCGACGGCCATTTTCTCCGACCACACCGTGGTGGCTGGCTCGGATTCGATGCCGATCACGCTGGCCACCCGGTCGGGATGGTTGGCGGCGAAACTGAACGCCACCGTGCCGCCGAAACTGTTGCCGACCAGGTGCACCGGCCCGGTCACGTCCAACTGGTCGAGCAGGACCTCCAGATCATTCAGGAAATGACCCAGGGTGTACCCGGTGGCGGGCCGCTCGGAGCGACCATGACCGCGAAGGTCGTAGGTGAGCACGTCGGCACCCGCCTCCGACAGCGGGCTGGCCAGTGTCAGATAGAAGCTGGCCAGGCTGTCGTAGCCGATGCCGTGCACACATACCACCGTGGGCGCGCCGCCGGGCCGGGAGGTCTTCGCCCGCATCCATTGGTAATGCGTGCGAAGACCGTTCACCGAAATCATTCCCACGAGTCGGTTCTCCTACGCGACCGTGGTATCGGCGAGCTTGCTCACCACGAAATCGACCAGCTCACCAACGGTCAGCCGAATGACCTCGTCAAGGTCCTTTTCGGCGAGAAACGCGGCGAGGTTGACCTTCTCGCCGTAGCGTTCGGTGAGCATGGCGCCGATGCTGACCAGGTCGATGCTCTCCAGCCCGAGATCATCGGTCAACAGCGAGTCGGGCTCGATCTCGATATCGTCCACATCGGAAAGTTCGAGCACCTCGGCGAGAATACCGCGAACCTCCTCCAACACGGCGGTTTTCTGGGCGGGCGTCATCGCGTGCTGTCCTCCTGTTTCTGCTGCCTGGCGCCAACCGTCCAGGCGACCACGTACTGGCGTGACGGTAGACCGTCGGGATTGTCGATCAGTTCGGCACGCACGCCCTGCTCCGGCGCGAGATCGAACGCGGCGGCCGCGGCGCGATCCAGATCCACGCCGGGCGCGACCTCGGCCGCGTGAATCCGGACCGGGCGTTGTCCACCGGCCGGGCGCACCACGGCGGCCGCGATCTCCTGACAGCACGACACCGCGACCGACAGGGACGGTAGCCGCAGGCCGTGCCGGCCGGAGACCAGGAATCGGCCGGGGGCGTCCTCGAAAACGGCGATCTCGGCGGGAAACAGCGGTCCGGCGCCGTCGTCCCAGAGCCAACCGCGCACCGCGTCCTTGATGACCATCCGGCGCAGCAGCCAGTGCCGGCGTTCCCTTGGGGCGCAGGCGAAGTATTCGTCGCGCTCGGCCGCCGCGAGGTATTTGTACATATACAGTTCGCGGGCCGCGAGGCTCGTCCAGCGGTCCGCGAGCAGCCACCAACCGCCGGGCCGCTGTTCCGACAGCGTGCTCAGCTCGATGAACCGGTTGACCGCGCCGCCGGATCGGTCGCTGTCCAGCCGCACGTCCTGCCAACCGCTGATCGACACCAGCGGCCGGCCGCCATGGCTGACCTGCATGTCCGCCTCGACCAGGTCGCGGACGATGTCGCGGATGCGGACCGTGCAGCCCAGCCGGGTGCCGGTCGGCGGCAGCGGCGCGTGGAAGCGGATCCGGTTGATACGGGCCGGGAACGCGATCGGGCGGTGCGCCTCGAACTCGGCAAGCCACTGGCCGAGCACCTGGCCGACGCCGTCCAGCAGCGAGCCCGGAACATCGACCACCTCCAGTTCGGCACGCACACCGGTCCGCCAGATCCCCAGCGACCGGGTCATCACCTGGAACCGCGGGCCGTGGAACATCCACCGCTGTTCGTAGATGTCCTGCGCGGTCAGCGCGGTCGGCCGCTCGGCGGAATCGACCGGCCAGGCGGTCACCGGCGGTTCGTAGGTCCTGCCGAGCAGGACCACGGCCTCGGCGTGCTCGCCGAGCCGCACCCGGACCCGGCCGGTGTCCAGTGGTTCGGTGCGGACCACGACATCCCGCGCCGGGGCGGCGACCAGCCAGCGATGCAGGTGGACATCGTCGACGCCGATCGCGCGCAGGCCGGGCGCGGACCGCTCGGCGGCCGCGATCATGTGATGGATCATCGTGGTGGCCGGCATGATCGGCCGGCGGTCGGTCTCGTCCGGCCAGCCCGGAGGCTGCGCGGCGAGGCAGTGGTCCAGCAGGTAGGGCATGGTCCGGGTGGACACGTGCAGCAGCCGCTCGGTCCGCGCCGGCTCCGGCTCGATCAGGCGGAAGGCCGGCACCGGCTGGGCCGGCTGGGCCTCGCTGGCGCGCAGCACGGCGGTGACCGACTCGGCCACGTCCCGCATCAGGGTGTTCAGTTCGGCGACGGCGGGGAACCGCGTGGCCAGCTCGGTGAGCTCGGCGAACACTCCGGCCGGCGCGGGTGCCTGGGCCGGCGCGGGGGCAGCGGCGGTGACCTCGATCGGTCGGGCATCCGGTTCCAGGCGGGCGAAATCGGGTTCGCCGCCCTCGACCCAGACGGCGGTGGCCACCCGGCGCAGTTGGTCCAGGCCCGGCCGGTGCGCGGAGTTCGCCGCGATGGTCAGGTGCTCATGGTCGCGTAGCGTGTCGTCCACCAGCGAGCCGAGCTGCCCAGGTCCATTCTGGACGAAAACCCGGATGCCCGACTCGTACATCGCCAGGGCGAGTTCGCGGAACCGTACCGGTTCCAGCAGATGCCGCACAAACAGCTCGCGGATCGCCCGCGGATCGCCCGGGAACGGCGCGGCGATCGTCGCCGACCACACCGGGATGTCGGCGGCACGCATCGGCAGTGTCCGGACCTCGGCCTCGAAGCGACCCAGGTTGCGCCGCAGCATCGGGGTGTGGAAGCCGGACTGGAACGGCAGCACCTGGCAGATCACGGCCCGTGATCGGAACCGTGCGACGAGTTCGGCGACGGCCTTCGACGGTCCACAGACGACGGTCTGGTTGGTGGAGTTCTCGTGGGAGATCACCAGTTCCGGCCGGCCGGCCAGGTCCGCGGTGACCCGGTCCACCGGGCAGCCGATCACCCCGAAGTCGTAGCCGTGCAGCAGCAGGGCGTCCATGTCGATGCGGCCGAACAGGTCACTGACGCTGGTCTGGCCCATCATGTTGCCGCCCAGCATGGCGCTCCACTCGCCCACGCTGTGTCCGGCGAGCGCTGCCGGGCGGATGTGCAGCCGGCGCAGCGCGGTATCGAGCATCCGGCCGACCGCGATGACACCCTCGGCATGCCTGCCCAGGCTGTGTTGGTCACCGCTGTGTTGGTCACCGCTGTGGTCATCACCGCTGTCCGAACCACCGACGGGCGGTTCCACCCCCAGCCAGGCGGCGACATCGGCCATGTTCGGCGCGAAATCGGCCTCCAGGCCGGGGAACAGGAACGCGATCCCGCCCGTGGTGCCGGCCAGCAGTGGCCGCGCGGTGAACCAGATGTCGTTGCGACCCCGCCACGACCTGCCCTTGGCGACCAGTTTCCGGGCGAGCCCCAGGCGTTTGGGAGTGGGCGCGACGATGCCCAGCCGGCAGCCGCCGTCGCCCTTCACTCCCCCGGCGAGAAGTTCCTCGTCGGGCACGTCCAGCAGCGCGCTCAGCCCGGCTGTATCACGGGCCGCGAGCCGCAGCATCGAGTCGGGCCTCAGCACGGCCGGTGTGGGGCTCGGCATCCCGATCACCGTTGCCCCCATCCCAGCGCGGCGTTGAGGACGACGGCGTCGGCGGCTCCCCAGGCCAGTTCGCGCAGCAGGCTGGCGACGCCCTCGGCCGGGTCGATGAGGGCTATGCCTCTCTGTTGGTAGGAGCGCGCGAGTTCCGCGCTGACCATGCCACCGTGCCGGTCCGCCGGCGCCCACGGTCCCCAGTGGACGGTCAGTGCCCGGCCGCCGGTGCGCGCGGACCAGCGGGCGCCCAGCGTTTCCAGGGCGTCGTTGGCGGCGGCGTAGTCGGCCTGGCCCCGGTTGCCGAGCGCGGCGGCGACGCTGCCGAACAGCACCACGAACCTGGGCAGCGTCGGCAGGCCGGGCAGCCCCGACAACGCGTTGAGCACCGCCGTCGCGCCGTCGACCTTGGTGCCGAACACCCGCGCGAACGACTCCTCGTCCTTGTCGGCGACGAGCTTGTCCTCGATCACGCCGGCGGCGTAGACGACACCGTCGATGCGGCCGTGCTCGGCATGCACCTGCTTGACGAGTTGGGCGATGGCCTGCGTGTCGCGAACGTCCGCGGACCGGTAGTTGGCCTCGCTGCCGAGTTCGCGCAGTTCGGTGAGGGTGTCGTTGACCTCGCGGCGGGCCAGGATCTCCCGGGCGGCGCGGTCGATGCCGGCCCGGGGTCCGCCGGCGGCGGCCAACGCGGCACGCAACGCGGGCAGATCCCGGGCGGCGGCGATCGCTCGCGTCTCTGGCTCGGTGCCGAGCGCGGTGCGGCCTACGAGTTCCAGCCGGCAGTTGCTGGCGGCCGCGAGGGTGCGGGCGAAGCGGGCGGTGATGCCACGCGCCCCACCGATGAGCAGCACGACCGAC
>DASVLX010000269.1:0-21598 GCA_036384655.1 Pseudonocardiaceae bacterium | reverse complement strand
GATCGCCGCCGGGGTGATGCAGATCGCCGCGGCGTTCCGGATGCGCCGCTCGGTCGCGCACGCCGCCATGATGGGCATCGCCGGGTTGGTCACGCTGGCCCTGGGCATTTTCCTGATCGTCCAGCCCGGCAAGGGCGCGCTCGCGTTGGTGCTCGTGATCGGCGCGTTCGCCATCGCCTGGGGCGTGGCCCTGCTCGTGTTCAGTGGCCGGCTGTACATGGCCGGCAGGCGGGAGCGGACAACGGCACAGCACCGGCAGCCCGCCCACGCCTGATCGAACGGGCGGGGCTGGGGCACAATATCCCGTCGTGTCGCAGCCCCGCCCCCGGTCAACGCCCCCAGCACCCGGTCTCGTCATCGTGGACAAGCCGGCCGGCCTGACCTCCCATGACGTGGTGGCCAGGGTGCGCCGGATCTTCCACACCCGCCGAGTCGGGCATGCCGGCACGCTCGACCCGATGGCCACCGGTGTGCTCGTGATCGGTATCGAACGGGCCACCAAGCTGCTCGGCCACCTGATGCTCGGCCGCAAAACGTACCTGTCGACCATCCGGCTCGGCGCGTCCACCAGCACCGACGACGCCGAGGGTGAGGTCATCGCCGAGGCGGACGCCAGCGGCCTGGACGAGGCCGAGATCCGCGCTGCCATCGCCGCGCTGACCGGCCCGATCGAGCAGGTGCCCAGCGCGGTCAGCGCGGTCAAGATCGACGGCAAGCGCGCCTATCAGCGGGTGCGGGAGGGGGAGATCGTCGAGCTGGCCGCCCGGCCGGTCACCGTGTACCGGTTCGACCTGCTGGCACTGCGCAGGATGGACACCGCGATCGAACTGGACGTGCTGGTGGAATGTTCCGCCGGCACCTACGTCCGGGCGCTGGCCCGGGACCTCGGCACGGCACTCACGGTGGCAGGGCACGGCGGCGACAGGAGCGGGGTGGGCGGGCACCTGACCGCGCTGCGCCGCACCCAGGTCGGGCCGTTCGGCCTGCGGCACGCCCGCACCCTGGAGGTGCTCGCCGAGGACCCGACCCTGTCGTTGGACCTCGACTCCGCCGTGGCGCTGGCGTTTCCGCGCCGGAACGTGACGGAACACGAGGCAGTCGGGCTGGCCCACGGCCAGCGGCTGTCGGTCGGTGGGCTGCCCGGCACCTACGGCGTTTTCGGGCCGGACGGCCGGGCGATCGCGTTGGTTCAGGACGAGGAACGGAGCGCCAGACCGGTGCTGGTTCTCGCTCCACTAGGCTGACCGGCGTGTGGCGCTGGCGAGGCCTGGAGTATCTGCCCAGCAACTGGGGTCGCTGTGTGGTGACCATCGGGGTATTCGACGGTGTCCACCGTGGACACCAGGCGCTCATCGGTCGCGCCGTCGAGGTCGCCAAACACCGGGACCTGCCCTGTGTGGTGGTGACGTTCGACCCGCATCCCTCCGAGGTGGTGCGGCCCGGTAGCCATCCCGCCCAGCTCACCACCCTGCGACGGCGCGCGGAGCTGGTCGAGGGGTTGGGCGTGGACGTGTTCTGCGTGCTGCCGTTCACCCCGGAGCTGTCCAAGCTGTCGCCCGAGGAGTTCGTGCACGAGGTGCTGGTGGAGCATCTGCACGTGGCGGCCGTGGTGGTGGGGGACAACTTCCGGTTCGGTCATCGCGCCGCCGGCGACGTGAACCTGCTACGCGACCTGGGCCGCCGGTTCGGGTTCTCCACCGAGGGCGCCAACCTGCTCACCGTGCCCGGTGAGTCGGTCGACGGCGACGACGAGGTGCAGTTCTCGTCCACCTACGTGCGGTCCTGCATCGACGCCGGTGATGTGGTGGCGGCGGCGAACGCGCTCGGCCGGCCGCACCGGGTGGAGGGCATCGTGGTGCGTGGCGACGGCCGCGGCCGCGATCTGGGGTTCCCCACCGCCAACCTGTCCACCACCCTGCACGCCGCGATTCCGGCGGACGGCATCTACGCCTGCTGGTTCATCAACCGGGGCCGGCGGTTGATGTCGGCTGTCTCGGTCGGCACCAATCCCACCTTCTCCGGCCGGGAGCGCCGCGTCGAGGCGTACGTGCTGGACTTCGAGGGCGATCTCTACGGACAGCGGGCCTGTCTCGACTTCGTGGCCCGGCTGCGGGACATGGAGCGCTACGACAACGTCCAGGATCTCATCGACCAGTTGCACGTCGATGTCAGGCAGACTCGCGAAATTCTCACCCCCGACACCGGCCGGTAGCGACCCAATTACCTGAATGGGTCACATCTGAGCCGTCCGCCTGCCAGAATGGCCCTGATCACCGTTGCGGACAGTGCTCGGGGAGGAGCGAAGTGGAGGATCCTGAGATCGTCCAGCGCAATCTGGCGTTACAGCGCGAGTGGTATGGCGAACCATTGGGCGATCGAGTGCGTCGGCTGGTTCGCGCCTTCAATGTGTCGCAGGCGAACCTCGCGGACGTCCTGGGGATCAGTGCACCCATGCTCAGCCAGGTGATGAGCGGCCGGCGGGCCAAGATCGGCAACCCGGCGGTACTCGCCCGGCTGATCATGTTGGAACGCAAGGTGCTCACCCGGGACGTCGCGGCCGGCAAGCCGGAGGCGATCCAGCAGGCGCTCTCCGATGTGCGCGACTCCAAGCCGACGGTCGGCCGGGACGTTCTGCCGGTGGACGGCACCTCGGACGCGGCCACCGCGGTCCGGGCCCTACGCAACATTCTGGCCAGCGACGACCTGGCCGCGGCCGCCGACATCGTGGACGACGACTTCCCGGAACTGGCCGAGCTGCTGCGGCGGGCCAGCGTGTGGTCGTCCCAGCCCGCGCGGGCACCGCACGTCCCGCCGGTGTCGACTCAGGGCTGACCGGATGGCGAGGCTGTTCACCGCGCTGCTGCCGTCCAACGAGGCCGTCGAGGACCTGGCGGTCCGGGTGGCGCGGGCGAGTGACAGCATCGACGATCCCCGACTGAGGTGGGTGCCACCCGACCGCTGGCATGTCACCCTCGGATTCTTCGGTGACGACGACAGTCCCCAGCCGCGTAGCCGCTGGCTGACCCGGCGTGCCAGCGGCCTGACGGCGCCGAAACTGAGGTTCGCCGGCAACGGCGCGTTCGGTGGCGTGGTGTGGGTGGGAGTGTCGCCGGCCTCCGACGAGGACGCTGCCGCGCTGGCCAGACTGGCCCGGGCTAGCGGTGCGGACCAGCGGCGGTTCCAGGCACATCTGACCGTGGCGCGCTGGCGCAAGGGTGGGCCGAACCGGTCGGCTCAGCACGAGCTGGCGCGGCTGTTCGACGCGTACAGTGGACCTTGGTTCACGCCGGCCGAGGTGGTGCTCATGGAAAGCACTCCTGGCCCGGTGTATACGGCGCTGCTCCGCGTGCCGTTGACGCGCGCCTGATACCCTCAATAGTTGGGTCCGGCTGCGGTCCGTGGCGGCCGGTACCGTCTCTCGCCCGGGGTGTCGACGGATATCGACGAGATATCGACGATGTCCACCGAAGACGCCACTGGGCTGCACGGCACCGACGATGGAACAACGAGACGAGGAACCGCGTGGCACTGACCACCGAACAGAAGAAGACGATTCTCTCCGACTACGGCACGCACGAGTCGGACACCGGGTCGCCGGAGGCCCAGGTCGCGCTGTTGACCAAGCGCATCGCCGACCTCACCGAGCACCTCAAGGTGCACAAGCATGACCACCACTCCCGCCGGGGCCTGTTGCTCATGGTCGGCCGCCGCCGACGACTGCTCAACTACCTGGCGAGCGTGGACATCGCACGCTACCGCTCGCTGATCCAGCGACTCGGCCTGCGTCGATAACCTGATGCCGAGGGGGAGTGGCCAACGGCCGCTCCCCCTCAGTACAAACCAGGGTCCGCGCGGCCGGACGGGGACGCCGGTCCTCGGTAGTGGTCCCCGGGGAAGACACCCGGGGGCTTCGATCGAAGACCGGCCTCGTCGCAGCCCGTGATCCAGCAACGCGCGGCCCGCGAAACGAGGAGACAACCGGAAGTAATGACCGAGTTCAGTAATCCCGCGGTGCATGAGGCGACCGCGGTCATCGACAACGGCCGGTTCGGCAAGCGAACCGTCCGCTTCGAGACCGGTCGGCTCGCCCGCCAGGCCGCCGGCAGCGTGGTCGCCTATCTCGATGACGAGACCATGCTGCTGTCCGCGACCACGGCGTCGAAGCACCCCAAGGAGCACTTCGACTTCTTCCCGCTGACGGTGGATGTCGAGGAGCGGATGTACGCGGCGGGCCGCATTCCCGGCTCGTACTTCCGCCGCGAGGGTCGTCCGTCCACCGACGCGATCCTGGCCTGCCGGCTGATCGACCGGCCGCTGCGTCCGTCCTTCGTGGACGGTCTGCGTAACGAGATCCAGATCGTCGTCACGGTGCTGTCCCTGAACCCCGAGGACATCTACGACGTGCTCGCGATCAACGCCGCGTCCGCGTCCACCCAGATCTCCGGCCTGCCGTTCTCCGGTCCGGTCGGTGGCGTGCGGGTTTCCCTCATCGACGGCCAGTGGGTCGCCTTCCCGACCCGCGAGCAGCTCAAGCAGTCGGTGTTCGACATCTCCATCGCCGGCCGGGTGGTTGGCGATGGCGCCGGTGACGTCGCGATCATGATGGTCGAGGCCGAGGCCACCGAGAACGTGGTCGACCTGGTGGCCGGTGGCGCGCAGGCGCCCACCGAGGAGGTCGTGGCCAGCGGGCTGGAGGCGGCAAAGCCGTTCATCCGGGTGCTGTGTGAGGCCCAGGCCGAGCTGGCCAAGGTCGCCGCCAAGGAGACCGCCGAGTTCCCGCTGTACCCGGCGTACAAGCAGGACGCCTACGACGCGGTGGCCGGTGCGGTCACCGACGAGCTGGCGCAGGCGCTGACCATTGCCGGCAAGCAGGAGCGCGAGTCCCGCCTTGACGAGGTCAAGGCGCTCTGCCTGGACCGGGTCATCGCGAACGACGACTCGCCGTTCGCCGGCCGGGAGACCGAGGTCGGCGCGGCGTTCCGCTCGCTGACCAAGAAGCTCGTCCGGCAGCGCATCCTGCGCGACAAGGTCCGCATCGACGGCCGTGGCATCACCGACATCCGTCGGCTGTCCGCCGAGGTCGCCGTGGTGCCGCGGGCCCACGGCTCGGCGCTGTTCGAGCGCGGTGAGACCCAGATCCTGGGCGTGACCACGCTGAACATGCTGCGCATGGAGCAGTCGCTGGACACCCTCGCGCCGGATACCACCAAGCGGTACCTGCACCACTACAACTTCCCGCCCTACTCGACCGGTGAGACCGGCCGGGTTGGTTCGCCGAAGCGCCGCGAGATCGGTCACGGCGCGCTGGCCGAGCGGGCGTTGGTGCCGGTGCTGCCCAAGCGCGAGGAGTTCCCCTACGCGATCCGTCAGGTGTCCGAGGCGATCGGCTCCAACGGTTCCACGTCGATGGGTTCGGTCTGCGCGTCCACCATGTCGCTGCTCAACGCCGGTGTGCCGCTGAAGGCGCCGGTGTCCGGTATCGCCATGGGCCTGGTGTCCGACACGGTCGACGGCCAGACGGAGTACGTCGCGCTGACCGACATCCTCGGTGCCGAGGACGCCTTCGGTGACATGGACTTCAAGGTCGCCGGGACCAAGCAGTTCGTCACCGCGCTGCAGTTGGACACCAAGCTGGACGGCATTCCCAGCGAGGTGCTGGCGAAGGCGCTGTCGCAGGCCCGGGACGCCCGGCTGACCATCCTTGAGGTGATGGCCGAGGCGATCGACGCACCGGACGAGATGAGCCCGTACGCGCCGCGGGTGACCTCGATCCACATCCCGGTCGACAAGATCGGCGAGGTCATCGGCCCGAAGGGCAAGATGATCAAGTCGATCACCGACGAGACCGGTGCCGACATCTCCATCGAGGACGACGGCACGATCTACATCGGCGCCGAGGACGGCCCGGCCGCTGAGGCCGCGATCGGCAAGATCAACGCGATCGCGAACCCGCAGCTGCCGAAGGTCGGCGAGCGCTTCGTTGGCACCGTGGTGAAGACCGCGGCCTATGGTGCGTTCGTGTCGTTGCTGCCCGGTAAGGACGGCCTGATCCACATTTCCAAGCTGGGCAACGGAAAGCGGATCGGTAAGGTCGAGGACGTCGTGAAGGTCGGTGACAAGCTCCGCGTGGAGATCGCCGACATCGACCAGCGCGGCAAGATCAGCCTGATCCTGGTCCAGGACGACAACGCCGCCGAACCGGCTCCTGTCGCGCCGTGACCCGACGGGCATACCTGCCCGGCGCCAGTGTGGCCGCGGATTCCCATGGAGTCCGCGGCCACCTGCAACGGCCGGGCACAACCCGGACGTTGGAGCGTTCCCCGGATGGTCTGACGGTCCGGCGGACGGTGCTGCCCGGCGGCATGCGAGTGATCACCGAGCAGGTGCCGGGTGTCCGCTCGGCGGCGGTGGGCATCTGGGTGGGCATCGGCTCCCGCGACGAGCACCCCAGCGTCGCCGGCGCCGCGCACTACCTGGAACACCTGCTGTTCAAGGGCACCGAGCACCGGTCGGCCTCCCAGATCGCGGAGGACATCGACACGGTCGGTGGCGAGCTCAACGCCTTCACCGACAAGGAGCACACCTGCTTCTACGCGCACGCGCTGGACGTGGACCTGCCGCTGGCCATCGACCTCGTCTGCGATGTGGTCTTCCACGCCACCGTGGCCAAACAGGACGTGGAGACCGAGCGCGGGGTCGTGCTCGAAGAGATCGCCATGCGCGACGACGACCCCGAGGACCTGCTGCAGGAGGCGTTCAACACCGCGCTGTTCGGCGATCACCCGCTGGGCCGGTCGGTGCTGGGCAGCGAGGAATCCATCGGCGCGATGAAGCATTCCGGCCTGCGCGGGTTCTACCGCCGCCGCTACACCATGCCGCGCATGGTGTTCTCGGTCGCCGGCAACGTGGAGCACGGTCGGGTGCTGCGTCTGGTGCGCAAGGCGTTGGCCGATCGGCTGACCGGCACGGACATCCCGGTCCCGCCCCGCTCGGGAACGCTGCGCTTCGGCCACGGCCGGCCGCAGCTGCACACCGACGACACCGAGCAGTCGCACCTGATGCTCGGTGTGCGTGGCTTGCGGCGCCAGGATGACCGGCGGTTCGTGCTCGGCGTGCTCAACGCCGCGCTCGGCGGCGGCATGAGCTCGCGGCTGTTCCAGGAGGTGCGCGAACGGCGCGGCCTGGCCTACCAGGTGTACTCGTCGTATTCGTCCTATGCGGACACCGGCCAGCTGTCGGTTTACGTTGGCGCCCAACCGGAACGGCTGGGTCCGGCCGCCGGCGTGCTGCTGGAGGTGCTGGCCGATGTGGCCGCCAACGGGCTGTCCGACGACGAGGTCGCGCGCGGCCGGGGGCAGTTGCGCGGCGGCCTGGTGCTCGGTCTGGAGGACGTCGGCTCGCGGATGTTCCGGCTGGGCAAGGGTGAACTGAACTACGCCGACTATCTCGGCGTCGACGAGACACTGGCCCGGATCGACGCGGTGACCTCGGAGGATGTCGCCGCGCTGGCCGCCGAGCTGCTGCGCCGCCCGATGTCGGGTGCGGTGGTCGGGCCGTACGCTCATCTCGACGACCTCCCCGGCGAGGTCCGCGAGGCACTGGAATGACAGGGATTCGATGACAACTCGGGTGGGCGTGCTCGGCGCACGCGGACGGATGGGCGCCACGGTGTGCCACGCCGTCGATGAGGCGGACGATCTGAAGCTGGTCGCGGGGCTGGACGCGGGTGATCCGCTGTCCGGGCTGGGCGACAGCGAGGTGGTGGTCGACTTCACCCACCCCGACGCGGTCATGGACAACCTGCGGTACTGCGTCGAGCACGGCCTGCACGCCGTCGTCGGCACCACCGGCTTCGACGCGGACCGGCTCGACACGGTGCGCGGCTGGCTGGCCGACCGGCCCGGTGTTGGTGTGTTGATCGCCCCGAACTTCGCCATCGGCGCGGTGCTGTCCATGCATTTCGCGCAGATCGCCGCGCGCTACTACGACTCGGTGGAGATCATCGAGCTGCACCACCCGCGCAAGGCGGACGCGCCGTCCGGCACCGCCGCCCGCACCGCCGAACTGGTGGCGCGGGCCCGCGCGGAGGCCGGCCGGGGAGCGTCGCCGGACGCCACCACCCAGGAACTGCCCGGCGCGCGCGGTGCCACCGTGTCCGATGTGCACGTGCATTCGGTCCGGCTGGCCGGGCTCGTCGCGCACCAGGAGGTGCTGTTCGGCACCGCCGGCGAGACCCTGACCATTCGGCACGACTCGCTGGACCGGGTGTCGTTCATGCCCGGCGTGCTGCTCGCCGTGCGGTCCGTCGCGGCTCACCCGGGACTGACCGTCGGGCTGGAACCGCTGCTCGGTCTCTGATCCCGGTATCGATCGCCGAGCTGATTCCTGATGCGGGCCCGCACCACCGCGATCCTGCTCACCGCCGTGCTGGTGGTGTATTTCGTGCTGCTCACCCAGCGGGCGGTGCTGCTGATCGGCACCGGCACGGCGGCCGGCATCGGGCTGGGCCTCGGCGTGCTGGTGCTGCCGCTGGTCGGTGCCTGGATCGCGGCGGCCAACCTGTGGTTCGGCATCCGGGTCGAGCGGCTGGCCCGCCGGCTCGCCGACGAGGACCAACTTCCGGACGTCTCGGCGCTGCCGAGGCGGCCGTCCGGCCGGATCGACCGGGACGCCGCCGATGCCTGGTTCGACCAGCGCCGCGACGAGGTGCGGGCGACGCCGGGGGACTGGCGTGCCTGGTATCGGCTGGCGTACGGCTACGACATCGCCGGCGACCGGCGGAGGGCGCGACAGACCATGCGCCGCGCCCTCGACCTGGCCGGCTGACGGCACTCGCCGGCTGACAGGCCGGACTGTCGGACCCGGCTGGCACGATGGGTGATCGTGCAGACGTTGAGCGCGGAGACGGCCCGGCGAATCGCGCTGGGCGCCCAGGGGTTCGCGGATCCACGCCCCACGGGCGAGCCGAACCGGCGACATCTGGCCCGGGTGCTGTCCCGGGTCCAACTGATCCAGCTTGACTCGGTGAACGTCGCGGTGCGGGCGCACTACATGCCGGTGTTCAGCCGGCTCGGCGCCTACCGACCCGAGCTGCTGGACGACGCCGCCTGGGCACACACCGCACGCCGACCGCGCCAACTGGTCGAGTACTGGGCGCATGAGGCCAGCCTGATCCCGGCTGCCGACTGGCCGCTGTTCCGCTGGCGGATGCGCCGGTACGCCGACCCACAGGCCCGGCACTGGCAGGCGGTCCGCACCCGGCAGGGCCTGGTCAACGATGTGCTGGCGCTGGTCAAGGACCAGGGACCGATCGGCGCGGGTGCCGTCGAACGCGAGCTGGGGCTGTCCCGCGAGCGTGCTCGGGCGAGCTGGTGGGACCGCTCCGAGGTCAAGAAGACCTGCGAGTTCCTGTTCGCCACCGGCGAGCTGAGCGTCGCGGCGCGGCGCGGCTTCGAGCGGCTCTACGACCTCAGCGAACGGGTGTTGCCGACCGAAACCCACGGCGCGCGGGTTACCGACGCGGACGCGTTCCGCGAGTTGGTCCGGCGCGCCGCCGTCGCGCTGGGCGTGGCCACCGAGGCCGATCTGCGGGACTACTACCGGCTCGGTCCGGAGGACTGCCGTGCGGCGATCGCCGATCTGGTCGACGCCGAGGCGCTGCGGCCGGTCGAGGTACGCGGCTGGCGGTCACCGGCCTACCTGCACACGGCCGCCGTGGCACCACGGCGCATCGCCGCCCACGCGCTGCTGTGCCCGTTCGATCCGTTGATCTGGTACCGCCGCCGGACGGCGCGGTTGTTCGGGTTCGACTACCGGATCGAGATCTATGTGCCGGAGCACCGGCGGGTGCACGGGTACTACGTCTTCCCGTTCCTGCTCGGTGACGAGCTGGTCGCCCGGGTCGACCTCAAGGCCGACCGGTCGGCCGGCGCGCTGCTCGTGCAGGGAGCGTTCGGCGAACCCGGCGCGGATCCCGCCCTGGTCGTCCCGGCGCTGGCCGCCGAACTGCGGGCGATGGCCGACTGGCTCGGGCTGACCGACGTGATCGTGGGTGAGCGCGGCGACCTGGCCGCCGCGCTCACCCCGTCCGTGTAGCGAACTTCGCCCTGCCGTTCCAGGTGGATGCGGGCCAAGGCCGCAGGGAGCGTGGCGTACAAGGGGTACGCGAGCGACCGAGAACGCCGGCCCGCGCCGCCTGGAACGGCAGGCTCGACCCCCGGTCAGCCGACCGACGCGGTCACGACGGCCTCACCGGATCCGGTGCGGCCGCGCACCCGGAGGTTCGTCTCACCGGCCGGCGGCTGGTCGGACAGGTCCAGTTCGCTACGTGCCTCACCGGAGCTGGACACCAGGTCGACCTCGGCGGCCTTGCCGGACCGCACCCCGATCCGGATGTCACCCGAGCCGGTGACCAGTTCGACCAGGCCGCAGGCGGCGTCGGCCACGGTGATGTCGCCGCTGCCGGTGCGCACCTGCACGTCGGCCTGGACCGCGCCCAGCCACACGTCGCCGCTGCCGGTCATCAGCACGCTCGGCCCGCCGATCGAGGACACCTCGATCTCGCCGCTGCCGCTGCGCGCGCGTAGCCCGCTGAGCATCGGGCCCAGCCGCAGCGCGCCCGAACCGGCGGTGATCTCGGCGCGACCGTCGGCCCGGTCCAGCGAGATCTCGCCGGAGCCGGTCGCGATGATCGCGCGGCCGGCCGGACCGGTCACCGAGACGTCCGCCGAGCCGCTGCGCAGCTCCAGGTTCGAGCCGGCCGGGGCGCGCACCGTGACCGCCAGCGGAACCATCCGCAGCCGGCCCTTGGGCGCCCGGATGGTCAGCCGCTGGCCGTTGAGTTCGACGGTGGTCTCGCGCACCGCGTCCGCCGGGCCGCCCATGGCAGCGGACTCGCCGAACTGCTCGCCGATCCAGTTGATCAGCCCACCGAGGTTGGCGAACCAGCCGTTTCCGGCGCTTGGGTCATGCTTGACCTCGACACTGGCGCCGGGCTCCTCCACCAGCGCCACCGTGACCCGGCCGGTGACGATCGACAGGTCGATCTCCACCGGGCCGTCCACCGCGAAGTTCTGCCGCTGAATGATCTCGTCGGCCGGTCCCGAATCGCCGGCGCCCTCGTGCACGTCGTTCTCGCTCATCGTGATCATCAGACTTTCCCCGCTCATCCTTCGACCCAGCCGCGCACTCGCGACGAGCCGTGTCCGCCCTCCCGCGGACCGGCTTGACCACCACCGTGACCACCGGCCTGGCCACCGCCGTGACCACCCTCCCGTGGACCACCGTGACCGCCACGGTCCGACCAGGAGGTGTCCCAGGCCCCATGCCAGGCACCGGCGCCGGGCCAGTTACCGCCCCACGGACCGCCACGGCCGCGTCCCCGGCCGTGACCGGACAACGCGCCCTGCACGGCCTGCGAGATGAACGCGTTCAGCGACACGCCCTGCGCGGCGGCCGCCTGCTCGGCCTTGCCCTTCAGCTCCTCGAACAGCCGCACGGTGATCCGGCTGATGTTGTCGCTCTCGCTGCCCGGAGCCGGTGGTGGCTCGGGCGGAGGCTCGTGGTCGGCGGCCGCGCCGGTCACCACCACCTGCACGTCCTGGCCATCCAGCCGGACCTCGACCACCCGATCCTCCAGGGCAAGGGTGATCTCGGCGGCCAGATCGGACAGTGCGTTCATAATGGCCAGACGGGCGGCGGGTTCCACCGTCGCCGCCAGAATCCGGCCGGTGTTCCTGGTTTGCTCATCACCCGCCGCCGCGGCGGCGGTGAGGTTGTCCCGCAGTGCGGAGACGTAGGGACTGAGTTCCATGACGTCATCATGGCGTCAAGGGTGACGTCAGTCAAGCCTTCGTGACGTCATTTCGCGTCACGATGATGTCACATCCGTGGTGTCATCGTGGTGTCATCCAGACGCCGCCCATGCGTTGTCGAGGTACCGCGGGCGTCGGGCCGGGTTCCCGTCGGCTCCGACCGCTAGTCTGCTGGCATGACAGAGACGGTGTCGCCGAGCGTCGTGTTGATCGCGAAGACGGAGTTCCTGCCGCCCACGGACGTGCCATGGTCCACCGACGCGGAGGGCGGCCAGGCGCTGGCGGAGTTCGCCGGGCGGGCCTGCTACCAGTCCTGGCGCAAGCCGAACCCCGCCACCGCGACCAATGCCGGCTATCTCCGGCACATCCTCGCGGTCGGTCACCTCTCGGTCCTCGAACACGGCTCGGTCACCTTCTACATCACCGGCATCTCCCGCTCGCTGACCCACGAGCTGATCCGGCACCGGCACTTCTCCTACTCACAACTGTCCCAGCGTTACGTGCCCGAGCGCGACGCCGCGGTGGTCGAACCTGACGTGATCGCGTCCGATCCGGAACTGCACGCGAGATTCCAGGCCGCCGCCGAGGCGAGCGTCGCCGCCTACACGGACCTGCTGACCGGCCTGGAGAAGCGGTTCGCCGACGTGTCCGATCCAACCCTGCGCCGCAAGCAGGCCAGGCAGGCCGCGCGCGCCGTGCTGCCCAACGCCACCGAGACCCGGATCGTGGTCACCGGCAACTACCGGGCCTGGCGGCATTTCATCGGGATGCGCGCCACCGAGCACGCCGATGTGGAGATCCGCGCGCTGGCGGTGGAATGCCTGCGGCAGTTGAAGAAGGTCGCGCCGAACGTCTTCGACGACTATGAGATCAGCACCCTGCCGGACGGCACCGAGATCGCCTCCAGCGAGTACGCGGCCCAGGACTGATGCACAAGCTGACTCTGTCGGTCATGCCGGGCGAGTACGCCGTCGCCCGGTTCGCGCCGACCGCCACCCTGCCGGCCTCGCTCTGGGAGGCACCCGGCCTCGTCTCGGTCAGCCACACCGAGGGGGAGCTGTCGGTGATCGCACCGGCCGGCATCCTCGACACGGTGTTCAACGCGCCGCAGTTGTCGACGTCCGCGCAGCGGATCGAGCCGGGCTGGCGGCTGCTCACGGTTCGCGGGCCGCTGTCGTTCACGCTGTCGGGCATCATGGCGGCGCTGACCGGGGAACTGGCCGCCGCCGGGGTGCCGCTGTTCGCGTTGTCCACGTTCGACACCGACCACCTGTTGATCAAGGAGAACGATCTTGACCGGGCGGTCGACGCGTTGCGGGCGGCCGGCCACAACATCGCCTAGGATGACGGCATGGGCGTCGCCGGAGCCGAACGCAATGCGTTGTGCGATCTTTTTGTGAAGGTGGGGCCGGACGCACCGACCCTGTGCACGGGCTGGAAAACACGCGATCTCGCCGCGCATCTGGCGCTGCGTGACCGTCGCCCGGATGCCGCGGCCGGTATCGCGATCAAGCCGCTGGCTCCCTATACCGAGAAGGTCCAGCAGGACTTCGCGGGCAAGTCATGGGACGAGCTGATCGAACTGGTCCGGACCGGTCCGCCGCGCTGGTCGCCGCTGGCCCTGCCGGCGTTGAACGAGCAGGTCAACGCGGCGGAGTTCTTCGTGCATCACGAGGACGTGCGGCGGGCGCAGCCGGGTTGGGAGCCCCGCCCATCGGACCCGACGCGTGACAACGCGCTGTGGAGGGCCGTGTCCGTGACGGGCCGGATGTCCTTCCGCCGCAGCCCCGTCGGCGTGGCGCTGCGGCGGCCGGACGGCACCCAGGTTCAGCTGAAGCAGGGCCCCCGCACGGTCACCCTCAAGGGTGATCCCGGTGAGCTGTTGCTGTACGTGTTCGGCCGCAAGGAAGCGCGGGTGGAGTTCGACGGCGATCCCGACGCGGTGAACATCGTCAAGGAGCTCAAGCACGGCTACTGATCGGGTGCGGCTTCTGATCACGCACTGATCAGGCTCGGCCGGCGAGGTAGGCGTCCAGTTCGGCGACCTTCTCGGTGTCCACGACGACGTCGTAGCGGACCGCCCGGCCCCAGCTGACCTCCGCGAGGATGACACCCCGGTTCAGGTAGACGAGCCGGCCGGATTCGTCGTCGCAGTGGTCGGTGAACCGCACGCACACCCGGGTCGCCCAGGGCGGCCCGGCCACCAGGATGTCGTCGACGTCCAGCCGCAGGCCCGCGTCGACGAACCGGCGTAGCCACAGCCTGACCTCGTCACGGCCGCGCACGTCCGTCGCCCAGGAGTTGCGGCCGGGGAACCGGAATCGGACATCGGGAGCCAGCAGTCCCAGCACCGGCTCGGGATCACCCGCCCGCAGCCGGCGCACCGCCGCACGCACGGTGTTGCGAACGAACTCGTCACGCAGCAGCCGGCCCATGACCAACACCGCCACCAGGGGCACCATGCGGACGTTTCGTCGGCGGGCACTGGCCATCTCGTCCTCCTCGGGAGCCACCGGAGAGCGTAGGTGGTCGCCGTTGTACGAAACAGGTGCTTTCGGACACGGAGCGACCGGACATCCGGCCGCGAACGATGGCCGAACACCGGGTAGCTTTCTCGGTATGACTGCCTGCCCCAGCGCCTCGCCCGGCCGGCCGTTCGGTCGCGTGCTCACCGCAATGGTCACTCCCTTCACCCCCGCCGGGGCGGTGGATCTGGACAAAGCCGCCGAACTGGCGGAACGGCTGGTATCCGAGGGCAACGACGGCCTGGTGCTCAACGGCACCACCGGCGAGTCGCCCACGACCACCGACGAGGAGAAGGCGGCGCTGATCCGCGCCGTGGTCGCGGCCGTCGGAGACCGCGCCACGATCGTCGCCGGCGCCGGCACCTACGACACCGCGCACAGCGTGCACCTCGCGCACCAGGCACAGGATGCCGGCGCACACGGGCTGCTGCTCGTCACTCCGTACTACTCACGCCCCACCCAGGCCGGGCTGATCGCGCATTTCACCACGATCGCGGACAGCACCGAGCTACCGATCATCCTCTACGACATCCCACCCCGTTCGGTCGTGCCGATCGAGGTGGACACCCTGCGCCGGCTCGCCGAGCACCCCAGGATCGTCGCGGTCAAGGACGCCAAGGGCGACCTGCTCGCGGGTAGCCAGGTGCTGGCCCAGACCGACCTGGCGTACTACTCCGGCGATGACGCGCTGAACCTGCCCTGGTGGTCGGTCGGCGCCGTTGGCTGTGTCAGCGTGATCGGCCATGTGGTTGGCGACCGGATCGCCGCCATGCTCAACGCCTATGAAAGCGGCGACGTCGTCGGCGCTCGCGAGCTGCACCGGGGCATGCTGCCGGTGCTGCGCGCGTTCAGCCGGGTCGGCGGCGTCGTGTTCTCCAAGATCGCCCTGAGGCTGCGCGGCCTCGACGTGGGCGACCCGCGGCTGCCGCTGCTGCCGGCGACGCCTCAGCAGGTCACGGCCATCGCCGGTGACCTCGCGGAGGCCGGAGTCTCGCTGCGCTCGGCCGCCGACGTGCATGCCGCACGGGTCGCCGCCGCCGATGCCGCCGCCGCCTATGTCCCCTTGACCACTCACACCAGTGCGGGAGCCGTCCACAAGTGAATCCAGAGCAGATCGCCGCTCATGTCGAAGTGAACAGTCCGCCACCCCCGCTGCCCGACGGCGGGCTGCGGGTGGTGGCGCTTGGCGGGATCGGCGAGATCGGCCGCAACATGACCGTGTTCGAGTACGAGGGCCGACTGCTCATCGTCGACTGCGGCGTGCTGTTCCCGGAGGATGAGCAGCCCGGCGTCGACCTGATCCTGCCGGACCTGCGGCTCATCGAGGACCGGCTGGACGATGTCGACGCGCTCGTGCTGACCCATGGCCACGAGGACCACATCGGCGCCGTGCCGTTCCTGCTGCGGCTGCGCCCGGACCTGCCGGTCGTCGGTTCCCGGTTCACGCTCGCCCTGGTCGAGGCCAAATGCCGAGAGCACCGGCTGCACCCGCACCCGGTGCTGGTCGGCGAGGGCGACCGTACTCGCTTCGGCGCGTTCGACCTGGAGTTCTTCGCCGTCAATCACTCCATTCCGGACGCCCTCGCGGTGGCCATCCGGACGCCGGCCGGTCTGGTCCTGCACACCGGCGACATCAAGCTCGACCAGCTGCCGCTGGACGGCCGCCTGACCGACCTGGCCGGGTTCTCCCGGCTCGGCGACGAGGGCGTGGACATGCTCCTCGTGGACTCCACCAACGCCGAGGTGCCCGGGTTCGCGATGCTCGAACGGGACCTCGGACCGGTGCTGGAACGGCTGATCTCGCAGGCCACCCAGCGGGTGATCGTGGCCTGCTTCGCCAGCCATGTGCACCGCGTGCAGCAGGTGCTGGACGCCGCCGCCAAGCATGGCCGCGCGGTCGCGCTGGTCGGCCGGTCGATGGTCCGCAACATGGGCATCGCCGCCGATCTCGGCCTGCTGCGCGTCCCGGACGGCGTGCTCGTGGAGATCGACGAGGCGCTCGCGCTGCCGGACCACGCCGCGTTGTTCGTGACGACCGGATCGCAGGGCGAGCCGCTGTCCGCGCTGAGCCGGATGGCGCGCGGCGAACACAAGCAGATCAACATCCGGCCCGGCGACACCGTGGTGCTGGCCTCCTCGCTCATCCCGGGCAACGAGAACGCGGTGTTCGGCGTGGTCAACGGGCTGGTCCGGTTGGGCGCGGAGGTCGTGCACCAGGGCATCGCGCGGGTGCACGTGTCCGGGCACGCGCCGGCCGGCGAGCTGCTGTTCCTCTACAACGCGGTGCGACCGTCCAATGTGATGCCGGTGCACGGTGAGTGGCGGCACCTGCGGGCGAACGCCGCTCTCGCGGTGCGAACAGGTGTCCCGCAGGACCGGGTGGTGATCGCCGAGGATGGCGTGGTCGTCGACCTGATCGACGGCATCGCCCGGATCACCGGCCGGTTCGAGGTCGGCCATGTCTATGTGGACGGTATGTCGGTCGGTGATGTCGGCGAGTCGACCCTGTCCGACCGGCTGATCCTCGGCGAGGGCGGTTTCCTGGCGATCACGGTGGCCATCGACTCGGCCACCGCGCGCCCGGTCGCGCCGCCCACCGTGTCCGGTCGCGGCTTCTCCGACGACCCGAAGGCGCTCGACGCGGTGTTGCCGCTGGTCGAGATGGAGTTGTCGCGCACCGAGGCCGAGGGGATCACCGACGCCCACCGGATCGCCCAGGCCGTGCGGCGGGTGGTCGGCCGCTGGGTGGCGGAGACCTACCGGCGTCGTCCCATGATCGTGCCCACGGTGATCGCGGTGTGATGTAGGCGGTGTGACCATGACGAGCCTCGATGACGCGGCCAGGTTGGCGTTGGCGCTGCCGGAGGTCACCGAAGGTGACCGGCGCGGCAACCGGACCTGGTTCGTGGCCGGCAAGGCACTCGCCTGGGAACGACCGTTCACCAAGGCCGACATCCGGCGGTTCGGCGACGACACGCCGCCGGACGGCCCGATACTCGCCGTGCGGGTGGCCGATCTCGGTGAGAAGGAGGCCGTGCTGGCGGCCAACCCGATCGCGTTCTTCACGATCCCGCATTTCGACGGCTATGCCGCGGTGCTCGTCCAGCTCAGCGCGGTCGCCCGGAAGGCGCTGCGTGACGCGATCACCGACGCCTGGCTGGCCACCGCCCCGCCCCGGCTGACGGACGGGTATCGGACACCCTGAGGAATCGATCTGGCCTGTGGCCGTTGTGGCGGCTGGGACTGGATGGGTGATCCGACTACGGTGTGCGGTATGGCCAGCAGTAACGCGACGAGCTCGCAACGCTCCACCCGCGGTCGGGCTGGTGGCGGCACGAGGTCGCGTTCCGGCATGACCAGGACCAGCAGGTCACGCAGGTCGTCCGGCGGCTCCACCAGGTCCGCTAGGTCGTCCGCGCGGAAGCGCCCGGCACCCACACCCCGCAGCCCCGGCCCGCTGAGCAGGGGCCTGGGCAAGCTGGCCAAGACGCTCGGCCGGACCAGGGAACTCGATCCGGCGCATCGCCGGGACGGTGTCGCGGTGCTGCTCATCGCGCTCGCCGTGGTGACCGCCGCCGGCGTGTGGTGGCAGGCCGGCGGCCCGGTCGGCTCCTGGCTGACCATCGCCCTGCGCAGCGCCATCGGGGTCGGCTCCTACGCGCTGCCGGTGGTGTTGCTCGCGATCGGCGTCACGCTGATGCGCAGCGAGGCGAAGCCGGAGGCCCGACCGCGGTTGGTGATCGGCGCGCTGCTGTTCATCCTCGCCGTGCTGGGCGTGGCGCATCTGATCGGCGGCCGGCCGGACAGTGACGCCGGCTGGCGGGAGGCCGGCGGCGCGCTCGGCTACCTGGCCGGCGGATTCCTGGCCCAGGGCCTGACATCGTGGGTGGCCATGCCGCTGCTGATCCTGGTGGCGCTGTATGGGGTCCTGGTGTTCACCGGGACGCCCGTCCGGCAGATCCCGCAACGGCTGCGCACGCTCGGCGCACCGGCCGCCGAGAAGGCGACCGACGGTCAGTCGGCCGATGACGCTCATGGCGAGGCGTCGGACGGCCCGTCACCGACCGATGTGGACACCAGCACGGTCCGGCTGCGCCGGCCGTCGCGCCGTCGGCAGGCCGCCAACGCGGACGACGAGAGCCCCCGGGCCGGCCAACCCGAGCTGCCGTTCGACGCGGCCGCCGACAAGACGAAGAAGACCCCGGCCGCCCTGCCCGCCGCGCCTCCCGAGGTCGTGACGGGGAAGTCCCCGATCAGGCCGGCCACCCGCGAAACCGACGCCGGCTACACCTTGCCGCCGCTGAACCTGCTCACCGCGGGCGACCCACCGAAGGGGCGGAGCAAGGCCAACGAGCTGATGATCGAGGCGATCACCGGCGTGCTCGACCAGTTCTCGGTGGACGCCCAGGTCACCGGGTGCACCCGGGGCCCGACGGTGACCCGGTACGAGGTCGAGCTGGGCCCGGGTGTCAAGGTCGAGAAGATCACCACGTTGACCCGCAACATCGCCTACGCGGTGGCCACCGACAACGTCCGCCTGCTCGCGCCCATCCCGGGCAAGTCCGCGGTCGGCATCGAGGTGCCCAACGCCGACCGGGAAATGGTGCGGCTCAGCGACGTGCTGAACTCCGCCAAGGCCACCCAGGCCACCCACCCGATGGTGATCGGGTTGGGTAAGGACATCGAGGGCCGGTTCGTCACCGCGAACCTGACCAAGATGCCGCACCTGCTCGTCGCGGGTTCGACCGGTTCCGGCAAGTCCAGCTTCGTGAACTCGATGCTGGTGTCGCTGCTGATGAGGGCCGACCCGACGCAGGTCAAGATGATCCTGGTCGACCCGAAGATGGTCGAGCTGACCCCGTACGAGGGCATCCCGCACCTGATCACGCCCATCATCACCCAGCCGAAGAAGGCCGCCGCCGCGCTCGCCTGGCTGGTGGAGGAGATGGAGCAGCGCTACCAGGACATGCAGGCCAACAAGGTCCGGCACATCGACGACTTCAACCGCAAGGTTCGCGACGGCGAGATCACCGCGCCGCTGGGTTCGGAGCGGGAGTACAAGCCGTACCCGTACATCCTGGCCATTGTGGACGAGTTGGCCGACCTGATGATGACCGCGCCGAGGGACGTCGAGGACGCCATCGTGCGGATCACCCAGAAGGCCCGAGCCGCCGGCATCCACCTGGTGCTGGCCACCCAGCGCCCGTCGGTCGACGTGGTGACCGGCCTGATCAAGACCAACGTGCCGAGCCGGCTGGCGTTCGCGACCTCGTCGCTGACCGACTCCCGGGTCATCCTCGACCAGCCGGGCGCGGAGAAGCTGATCGGCATGGGCGATGCGCTGTATCTGCCGATGGGCGCGTCCAGGCCGGTCCGCATCCAGGGCGCCTACGTCTCGGACGAGGAGATCTCCTCGGTCGTCGCGTTCGCCCACGAGCAGGAAGAACCCATCTACACCGAGGGCGTCACCTCGTCGAAGTCCAGCGAGAAGAAGGAGATCGACGCCGACATCGGCGAGGATCTGGAACTGCTGTTGCAGGCCACCGAGCTGATCGTGACGAGCCAGTTCGGCTCCACCTCGATGCTGCAGCGCAAGCTGCGGGTCGGTTTCGCCAAGGCCGGCCGGCTGATGGATCTGCTGGAGACGCGCGGTGTCGTCGGTCCGTCCGAGGGCTCGAAGGCCCGCGAGGTCCTGATCAAGCCCGACGAACTCCCCGGCCTCCTGTACACCCTCCGTGGTGGCCCCGCCCCCGACGACGACGACTAGATCCGCACGGAATCCGCACCGGAGTGTCCCGGCGGGGAGTTGCGGTTCGGGCGCGGGATCACTCCTGTTGCAGGCTCATCGGGCCGTAGACCTCGGCCTCGTCCTGCAGCAGGGTCACCCGCGACACGCCCCCGTCGAGCAACTCCCGCCAGGACTCGGACAGCCAGTCCTCGGCCTCGACCTGATCCTCGAACTGCCGCTGTGGTCCGACGATGTCCTCGCCGTCCCCATCGTGGTACCGCCACCGGAACGCCACCGCTGCCTCCTCCGCCGTCCCTGATCGACGAGGGTAATCTCCGATCCTCGACGGAATCCGCAGGTCGGGAGGCATGTGTGAGCGGTCGCACACTGGTGCTCGGTGGCGCACGGTCGGGCAAGTCGGCGCATGCCGAGGGCTTGCTGCCGGCCGAGGGCGCCGCGACCTATGTCGCGACGGCCCGGCGGGACCCGGATGATCCGGAGTGGACCGAGCGGATCGCCACGCATGTCAGGCGGCGGCCGGCGAGCTGGCAAACCGTTGAGGCACCCAACCCCGCTGACCTGCCCGAACTGCTGCGCGGCCGCACCGCCACCGACCCGCCGATGCTGGTGGACGATGTGGCGACCTGGCTGACGAACGCCCTGGACGATCTGAAATGGGCGTCCAGCCCCACGGACGAAACGGACGAACTGGTGTCCGCGGTGCGGGACTGCCCCGCCCGGCTGGTGCTGGTGTCCGCCGAGGTCGGCCTCGGTGTCGTGCCCGCGACCCGCTCTGGCAGGCTTTTTCGAGATGAGCTGGGTTCGCTCAACGCGCGCCTGGCCGAGGTGTGCGACGAGGTGCTGCTGCTCGTCGCCGGAATTCCCATGCGGTTGCGCTGATCTTGTGGAGGTAGGCCATGTCCGAGTTTCCCGCCGTCCAACCCCCGGACGAGAAGGTTCGGCAGGCCGCACTGGCCCGGCAACTGCGGCTCACCAAGCCGGCCGGGTCGCTGGGCCGGCTGGAGGAACTGGGCGTGTGGGCGTCGGCCTGCCAGGGCGTCTGCCCGCCGCGGCCGTTCGGCCGGCCCAGGGTGGTGGTGTTCGCCGGTGACCACGGTATCGCCGCGCAGGGCGTGTCGGCGTATCCCAGCGAGGTCACCGGGCAGATGGTGGCGAACTTCCTGGCCGGTGGCGCGGCGATCAACGTACTCAGCGCGGTGGCCGGCGCGACCGTACGGGTGGCCGACCTGTCGGTGACCGTCGACACCCTGCCGGAGATCTCGAAGTTCAAGGTGCGGCGCGGTTCCGGCTCGATCGACCGGGAGGACGCGCTCACCGAAGCGGAGACCGAGGCCGCGATCACGGCCGGCCAGACGATCGCCGACGAGGAGATTGACGGCGGCGCCGACCTGCTGGTCGCCGGGGACATGGGAATCGGCAACACCACGCCGGCGGCGGTGATGGTCGCCGCCATCACCGGCAAGGAGCCGGTGGCCGTGGTCGGTCGGGGCACCGGCATCGACGACCGGGGC
>DASVLX010000268.1:0-26941 GCA_036384655.1 Pseudonocardiaceae bacterium | reverse complement strand
CGGGTCCACGGTCCCTGTGGCGCGCCGACGATGCCGCGATCCAGTGCCATGAACGGTCCTTCCGGGCTCAGCCGAGCACGCCGCGGACACTGGCGTGACCCTTGATCAGGTTGCGGGCGATGGTGCGCCGCTGGATCTCGTCCGTGCCCTCGTAGATCCGCAGCAGCCGCAGCTCCCGGTACCACCGCTCGACCGGCAGTTCCTTCGTGTAGCCCATGCCGCCGTGGATCTGCAGCACCCGGTCCACGATCTCGTTGGCCTTCACACCGCCGTAGAGCTTGGCCATGGACTGTGCCTGCCGGGAGTCCAGGCCGCTGTCGACCTGCCAGGCGGCCTGCAACACCAGCAACCGCAGCGCCTCGATCTCCACCGCCGAGTCCGCGATCATCCACTGGATCGCCTGCCGGTCAGCCAGTGGCTCACCGAACGTGACCCGGTTCCTGGCATGCTCGATGGCCATCTCGACCAGGCGTTCGCAGGAACCGATGGCGCGGGCGGGCAGCAGGTAGCGACCGCGGCCGATCCACTGCATGGCCAGCTCGAAGCCCCTGCCGACCTCGCCGAGCACGTTCTCCTGGGGCACCCGGACGTTGTCGAAGACCAGCGATGCCGGACCCCATTCACCCATGGTCGCGATCGGCTCGGACTTCCAGCCCATGTCCCGGTCCACCAGGAAACAGGTCACTCCGCCGTCGGCGCCCCTGTCCGGGTCGTTGACCGCGAACACCATCACGAAGTCGGCCGCGTTTCCGTTGGTGATGAAGGTCTTCTCGCCGTTGATGATCCAGTCCGAGCCCTCCCGGCGCGCGGAGGTGCGGATCGCGCGGGCGTCGGACCCGGCGCCCGGTTCGGTGATCGCGAAGCAGGAGACCCGCTCGCCGGCGATCGTCGGCAGCAGGTAACGCCGTTTCTGCTCGTCATCGCAGCGGTAAAGGATGTTGTCCGCGTAGCCGCCGAACCGGAACGGCACGAAGGTGCGGCCGAGTTCGGCCTCCACGAGCGCGGTCAGCACCGCTGACAGGCCCATGCCGCCGTACTCGGCCGGTGTCTGCACCCCGAAGAAGCCGGCCTGCTTGGCCTTGAGCTGCAGCTCGCGCAGTTCGTCGTCGGTGAGGCCGGGCGCGCCGGTGCGTTCCCGGCGCAGCACCTCCGGCTCCAGCGGCGTGACCTCGCGACGCACGAAGGTGCGCACCCAGTCACGGACTTCCTTTTCCTCGGTGCTCAGGACGAAATCCACCATGGGAAGCCTCCACAGTTAACCGAACGCTGTTAGTTTATAACATAGGCGGACGAAGCTGGCCGCCGCAAGCGCGTTCTGTCCGGGCAGGGAGGTGACATGGGTCGACCGCGAGTTCCGATGCTGAGCCGAGAGGGCATCCATGCCGCGGCACTCCAGGTGATCGACGCCGAGGGGCTCGCCGGCCTGTCCATGCGTCGGCTCGCCGCCGCGCTCGGGGTTCAGGCGGCCTCCCTGTACGGACATGTGGCCAGCAAGGACGAGTTGCTGCAGGAGATCGCCAACGGCATCACCGCGAAGGCCGACGTGTCCGGTTTCGCGACCGGCGACTGGCGGACCGGGGTGCGGACGTGGGCGCGCACCTACCGGGCGGCGCTCGCCGAGCATCCGAACATCGTGCCGTTCCTGGCGTATGGGCCGCGGCGCCGGGAGGCCGCGCTGCGCATGGCCAATGCCGTGCACGGCGGCCTGATGTCGGCGGGCTGGCCTGCCAAGTACGCCACCATGATCGGCGCGGCCACCAAGTATCTGGTGGTCGGCGCCGCGATCACGTCGTTCTCCCAGGGATTCGAGGATGATGAACGGATCTACCGCGACAACTATCCCAACCTGATCGACGCGGCGGCGCTGCGCGCGCACGCCGACGAGATTGACCAGCGCTCGTTCGAGCTGGCGCTGGACTCGTTCATCGACGGCCTGGAACGGCGTTTCGCGGCGCTGCGCCCGACCGACCGGCCCGCCTGACGGCACCGGTGGCACCCGGGTGACCGTCCGCTCGGTGTGACCAGGCACGCCGGGTGGTGGACGTGTCAGGGGGAGCGGGCAAGATCTCCCTGTCATCGCATATCGCACCGCGACCAAGGAGCTTCCTCGTCATGCCCGCCAAAAGTAGGCCGACATCGCTGACGGCCGAACAGATCGATCACCTGCGCGCAGAACTCGCCGCCGGGCGCCAGCCGGCCGTGTGGTTCACGCCCGACGCCGTCGGGGTCGACGCTGGGCACTCCGCCAAGGTGATCGCGTTCACCGAGCCGGCCGAGGGCGACTTCATCCAGGTGCGCCCGACCGGGTCCTCCGACGAGTTGACCTTCGAGCCCGGTGAGTTGACCGTAGAGCGGCCGCCGCGCCGGCGGCGAGGTGAACAGGAACAGGCCGCGAAGCCGAGCCGGGCGAAGTCCGTCGCCAATGTTGGCACCGCCAAGTCCGAACCCGCCGAGACGGCTGCGCCGGCTGGTGCGGTCGGTGCTTCCCAGCCGGCCGAGCAGAGCGAGCCGGCCCAGCCAACCCCGGCCACCGACGAACTGCTCGTGGTCCGGGAGCGCCCGACCCGTGCCGCCGCCCGCCCGGCTCGGCCGAGGCAGCCAGTCCCGGTCACCGTCACCCTCGCGTCGACCGAGGACGGCGAGTGGACCGTCGACGTGCTGTCCGGCAAGAAGCGAACGGTGCGGGCCCGTGCGATCGCGGCCTCGGCGGTGGCCGAGGCGGCCCGCTCGCTGGGTCCGGATGTCGCCGACGCGATCACCGGTGTGCTCGCCGCCGCGCGGGATCGCCAGCGGCGGCGGGTCGCCGAACTGGAGGCCGAGTTGACCGCCGCCCGCCGCGCGTTGTCCCAGCTCAACGAGGGCTGAGGGGGCAGGGCGGAGTCGACGGGCGGGTCACGACCGTCGGTTAACGGAATGTTACGTGAGGGGTCCCTCGTCCGGCGGTGTATTAGGTGCGTGGATGCGCATAACGTCATATTGCGGCTCATGAACCCCAGACCCCAGGAGGTCACCATGTCCCGCAAGCCTGACAACGGCTGCTGCTCGGACTGCACCGGCTCGAACTGCGGTTGTTGCTCCAGCTGTAAGTAAGTCCCGCCTGCCGCCCGATGAGGGCGGTCGGTGATCCCGAAACACCAGGAGGTCGTCATGTCCCCGAAGCCGGCCGATGGCTGCGGCTGCTGCTCGAACTGCACGGGCGCGCACTGCGGCTGCTGCGACAGCTGTAAGTAGGTTCCACCACCCGCCTGGATCAGGGCGGGCACGCGGTCATGCTCGGCGGTTCCTGACCCTCCACCAGGAACCGCTGGGCGACCGAGGTCGCGCAGGCCGACCGGCCCAGCGCGCCGTGCCCGGAGCCCTGCCAGGCCACCAGCTCGCTGGACACCAGGTCCTGCGCGGTCTGCTGGGTGCCCGCCTGTGGGGTCTCCGGATCGTTCGCGGTGCTGATCACCAGCATGGGGGGTGCGCCGGCCGCGGTGGGCTTGGGTAGTGGCTGGGAGATCACCGGCCACGGCGCGCACCACAGCAACTGGTCCCCGTAAAGGCCTCCGAACAGCGGATATCTGCCGTTCAACGTCTTCAGTGCCGCCGTGACCTGAGCCGGTGCCAGGCGGGTGGGCTCGTCGTTGCAGCCGCTGGCCAGCATCGCGTCCAGCCCGGCCGGGTCATACAGCGAACCTGTCAGCATCGGGCGGATCAGCGCCGCCAGGCCATCGACGTTCCCGTTGTCTGCGCTGGCCAGCGCGGCCGTGAGCGCCGACCACCGTGAGCGGTCCGCCAGCCCGGCGAGCACCGCCCGCAGCGCGATGGCCCCGTTGATCCGTAGCCCGTCGGCCGCGCTGACTGGATTTTCGTCGAGCCTGGTCACCAGGGCGGACAGCCGGCCGCGCGGATCACCGCCAAGCGGGCAGCCCGCGTTCACACAGGCGGTGGCGAACGCGGTGAACGTGGATTCGGCGGCCGCGGCCTGTGCCGAGGCGGCGTCGACGCCGCTCCGCGCGGGGTCGGGTGAACCGTCCAGCACGAAGCGCCCCACGTGGCTGGGGAACCTGTCCGCATAGACCGTGAGAACTCGGGAACCTTCGCCATGCCCCAGTGCGTTGAGATGGTTGATACCGAGCTGCTGACGGATTTGGTCCAGGTCGTCAGCGGTGTTCCAGGTGTCAAGGGCCTGCTGTCGGCCTCCCAGGTCCAGAACGCACTGATCGCTTGCATCCGTGCTCGCCGACAGCAGGTTGGTCAGGTCCGGGTTGGTCGGGTTGAAGCCGACCAACCCGGACCTGTCGTCCTGGGGGATGCACTGCACGCCGTCCGAACCGCCCGTGCCGCGCCGGTCAATCCCGATCAGTGAGAACCGCTGCAGGATGTTCGCGGGCAGTTGGCCCGCCAACCGCGCCGCGTAGAGGGTGCCGGGCAGCCCGTCCAGATCGTTGACCACCAGCAGCGGTGTCGGACCGGTGCCCACCCGCAGCAGCTGCACTCGGACGTTTCCGTCCGCCACACCGCCGGTCGGGAACAGCGGCAGCGGCAGCCGGGCGCACTGGAACGTCAGACCGGCCGCCGGCGCCGGCGTATCCAGCCGCTGCCTGGTCCGGTCGGTGCAGTCGGTCCACGGGATCGCGTTGGGCGGCGTGGTTTCCAGTGGCGGTAGCGCGGTCGAGTTGGCCGGACTGGTCGCGGAGGTGGACGCGCTGGCCGAGCCCTCGGTGATCAGCGCGGGACGATGGGACGGGCCGACCGTGCAGCCGGCGGCCAGCATCGCGGCGGCGACGACTGTCAGACCGGTGACCAGAATGGTTGTCGGGGTCGAGGGGACGCGACGCCGACGCGGTCGGGTGACATGGCGGCGTGGCACCTGGGCAGCCTCGCATGACGACCGTGTGCTGACAGTGAGTGGGTCGGGCACCGAGTGAGTAGCGAGTCGGGCACTGAGTGGAGGACGACGGCGTGGCTGTGGTGGGTCCGGCGAGACTGGTTGGGCGCGGACTGGGCAGCGTGCCGCCACCGGTGCTGGTGGTGGGCGGGATCGTCAGCCTCCAGGTCGGCTCCGCGATCGCCAGACAGTTGTTCCCGGTCATCGGGGCGCTCGGCGCGGTGTGGCTGCGGCTGGGGTTCGCGGCCGTGCTGCTGCTGGCGCTATGGCGTCCGTCACCGAGACTGAGCCGTCGCGCCTGGCTCGTCGTGGTCGCCTACGGCCTCGTGCTGGCCGTCATGAACACCTGTTTCTACGAGGCCATCGACCGGCTGCCGCTGGGCATGGCGGTGACCATCGAGTTCCTCGGCCCGCTGGGCGTGGCGCTGGCCGGTTCCCGCCGTTGGCTGGACGTGCTGTGGGCGCTGCTGGCCGCCGGCGGAGTCGCGCTGCTGACCGAGGGCGGCGGCAGCGTCTCCTGGGTGGGCCTGGCACTCATCCTGACCGCGGCCGCGCTGTGGGCCTGCTACATCTACGTGGGCGCCAAGCTCGGCAAGCACACCTCCGGCGGTGCCGGCCTGGCGTGGGCCATGACCGTCGGCGCGGTGGTGGCGGCCCCACTGGGCATCGTCGGCGCGGGCACCAGCCTGCTGCATCCGGTGCCGCTGGCGGCGGGGCTGGGCGTGGCGCTGCTGTCCTCGGTGGTGCCGTACTCGGTCGAACTGGAGGCGCTGCGCCGGATGCCGCCGAAGGTGTTCGGCGTGCTCATGAGCCTCGAACCGGCGGTGGCCGCGCTGGCCGGCCTGCTGGTGCTGGGGCAGGTGCTGCGTCCCGTGCAGTGGGTGGCCATTGGCCTGGTGGTCGCCGCCTCCGTCGGAGCGACCCGGGGGAGCGGTTCTAACCCGCGTCCTCGCCGGCCGCGCGAACCTCGCCCGCCAGCACCGAGCCCAGGTCATAGCGGGCCGGCTCGTCCAGCTGGTCATAGCGACACGACTCCGGCTCGCGGTCCGGCCGCCAGCGGATGAACTGGGCGGTGTGCCGGAACCGGCCCGCCCGGCCGCCCTCGGTGTGTTCGTAGCCGACCTCGACGACCCGCTCCAGGCGCAGCGGCACCCACTGTTGGGAGACGCCACGCCAGCGGTTGATCGCACCCGGCAGCCGCTGGCCCTCCTGCCGTGCCCCCGCCAGCCACGGATGGTCGCGCTCGCCGTGCTCGGCCAGCGGCGCCAGGTCGGTGGCGAGCTCCCGGCGCCGCGCGGCGGGAAACGCGCCGACCACACCGACGTGGTGCAGCACACCGAACTCGTCGTACAGCCCGAGCAGCAGGGACCCGACGGCCGTGCCCGGTTCGGTGTCGACGTACCAGCGCAATCCAGCGACCACGCAGTCGGCGGTGCGGGCGTGCTTGATCTTGATCATGGTCCGCCTGCCGGGCGTGTACGGGTTGTCGGCGGGCTTGCCGACCACCCCGTCCAGCCCGGCCCCCTCGAACAGGGTGAACCAGTCCCGGGCCGTGGCCGGGTCGTGGGTGGCGGGCGTGACATGCAGGCCCTCGGCCGGCTGGATCGTCTCGCCCAGCACCGCCTGGCGGGTCTCGGTCGTTTCGTCGAGCAGGCCGCGGTCGCCGAGCGCGAGCAGGTCGAACGCGACATAACGGGCGGGCGTCTCGGCGGCGAGCAGCCGCACCCGGCTCTCGGCCGGATGGATACGTTCGGACAGCGCGTCGAAGTCCAGCCGGTCGTTCCGCGCGACCACCAGTTCGCCGTCCAGCACCACCCGGTCCGGCAGGTTGGCCGCCAGACCGGCCGTGATCTCGGGAAAGTAGCGGTCCAGCGGCTTGCCGGAGCGGGACTGCAACATCATCTCGTCGCCGTCGCGGAACACCAGACAGCGGAACCCGTCCCATTTCGGCTCGAACACCATGTCGGTGCGGTCCGGGATCGACCGCACCAGCTTGGCGAGCATCGGCTGAACCGGCGGTGGCACCGGCAGCCGCATGGGACCACTCGTGGCTTCGGACATCTCGTGCCTCCCGTCCTGGCGCCCCCGGTTTCTGGACCGGCTACCCGTTTTCGGTGGTGTGTTCCGTGGCCCGCAGGTAGCGGAGCATCAGCAGCTCACCGCCGCGCAGCACGCTCGCCAGCCGCAGCGGCACCGGCTTGTCGGGCACCGGACCGTGGGCGATGCGACCGGCGTCCCCACCGGCCAGCAGCGGTGCCACGCTCAGGCACAGCTCGTCGACCAAGTCGGCGGCGATGAGGTCGCCGAACAACGTCGGGCCGCCCTCACAGCACACCCGACGCAACCCGCGTTCGTCCAGTGCGGCGAGTACCCGGGCCAGGTCCACGTCGTCGGTGCCGGTCAGCACCACGTCGACGCCGGCGGCCACGAGCGCCTCCCGGTGTCGTGGGTCGGCCGCGGCGGTGGTGAACAGGATCGGCGCCACCTGGGTGTCGGTCACCAGCGGCGAGGTGGGATCGACCGAGGCGCGCCGGCTGACCACGGCGATCGGCGGCAGCGCGGCCAGTCCGAGCGAGTCCCGCAGGTCGGTGAGCAGTTCCGGGCGGCGCACGCCCCGGTAGCGCTCGGCGGCGGCGGTGCCCGCGCCGACCAGGATCACATCCGACAGCGACCGGCCCAGCCGGAAGATCCGCCGGTCGTTGGCGTCGGACAGGCCCCCCGAGCGGCCGCCGACCGACGCCGCGCCGTCCGCGCTGGAGATGAAGTTGACCTTGACCCACGGCCGCTCCAACGGTTCCGGATACGCGTACAGCGTCGCCAGCTGGCGGTCGTCCGCGAGGTCGACGGGTACGTCATTCGGCCACAGTTGGTCCATCAGGACATCCAAGCAGGTCAGCGCGGCATGGCTGGCCGAGTGGTGATCGGGCGCCGGACCAGGCCGTCAGCACGTGGTGAGCACGTCCTGGATCGCGTCGATCCCGCGATCGAGATCGGCCTGGTCGATGACCAGCGGTGGGGCGATCCGCAGGGTGGTCTCCTGCGTCTCCTTGCACAGCACCCCGCGCTCCATCAGCGTCTCGGCGACCTGCCTGGCGGTCGGCCCGCCGGGCGCGATGTCCACCCCGGCCCACAACCCGCGGCCGCGCACCTCGATGACGCCGTGGCCGACGAGCCCGCGCAGCCGGGCGTGCAGGTGGGCGCCCAGCTCCCGGGAGCGGGCCTGGTACTCGCCGGTGCGCAGCAGCCCGATGACGGCCCGGCCGACCGCGCAGGCCAGCGGGTTGCCTCCGAACGTGGAGCCGTGTTCGCCGGGCCGCAGCACGCCGAGCACGGACCGCCGGCCGACCACCGCCGACACCGGCAGGATGCCGCCACCCAGTGCCTTGCCCAGCGTGTAGAGGTCGGCGCGGACCCCCTCGTGATCGCAGGCCAGCAGGTCGCCGGTGCGGCCGAGCCCGGACTGGATCTCGTCCGCGACGAGCAGCGCGCCCGCCTCGTCACAGATCCGCCGCACCGCGCGCAGGTAACCCTCGGGCGGCACGATCACCCCGGCCTCACCCTGGATCGGCTCGATCAACACGGCGGCGGTCCGCTCCGACACCGCCTCGGCCATCGCCCGCTCGTCCCCGTAGGGGACCACCACGAAGCCCGGTGTGAAGGGCCCGAAGTCGGCGCGCGCCAACGGATCGGTGGAAAACGACACGATGGTCGTGGTGCGGCCGTGGAAGTTGGCGGCGGCGACCACGATCTCGGCGGTGTCATGCGGCAGGCCCTTGACGCGGTAGGCCCATTTGCGGGCGACCTTGATCGCGGTTTCCACCGCCTCGGCGCCGGAGTTCATCGGTAGCACCATCTCGGTGCCGGTCAGTTCGGCCAGTTCCTGGCAGAACGGACCGAACTGGTCGTGGTGGAACGCCCGGCTGGTGAGCGTGACCCGGTCGAGCTGCGCCTTGGCGGCGGCGATCAGGTCCGGGTGCCGGTGACCGAAGTTCAACGCCGAGTACCCGGCGAGAAAGTCCAGGTAGCGCCGGCCGGCGACATCGGTCACCCAGGCCCCTTCGGCCTCGGCGATGACCACCGGAAGCGGGTGGTAGTTGTGCGCGCTCCAGCGCTCGTCAAGGGCGACGTAGTCCACGTCCAGCAGGGTGTCCGACATGACACAAGGCTAGATGCACAGCGGCGGCGAGATCAGCCGCGATTCGTGCCCAGATCAGGCGAATCGTTGCGTCAATATGCATATTGCAATCGGAACATTGCGTCGATCGTGGTCCACTCGAATGTGTTTCACCGGGGTGGGCGAATGGGCCGAATGGCGATCTGCCAAGGTCGTGGTGTGGCTGACAGTTTCCTGCGTCTTCAGGCGCGCACCCAACGGTTCACTCTCGGCGTGCCGCGCGAGTTCCGGATCGCCCCCGATGGCTCGCGTGTGCTGTTCACCCGGTCGCTGTCCGGCACGGAACGCCGGCACAGCCTGTGGTGCCTGGACGTCGCGTCCGGTCGGGAGAGGCTGCTGGTCGATCCGGCGGTCGTGCTGGCCGACGCCGACGAGAACCTGCCGCCGGAGGAACGGGCGCGCCGGGAACGCAGCCGCACCCAGGCGGCCGGCATCATCGGCTACACCACCGACGAGCAATGCCGCACCATCGCGTTCACGTTGTCCGGCAGGCTCTTCGTCGCCGACATCGGTGGTGATGCCCGGCCCACCGTGCGCGAACTCACCACCGCTGGACCGGTGTTCGATCCACAGATCGATCCGACCGGGGAGCGGGTCGGCTATGTGCACGACGGCGCCGTGCGCGTGGTGGAGATCGACGGTTCCGCCGATCGGATTCTGATCGAACCCGAGGGCGACGACATCGCCGACGACGTCACCTGGGGCCTCGCCGAGTTCGTGGCGGGCGAGGAAATGGGCCGGATGCACGGGTTCTGGTGGTCGCCGAGCGGCACCGCCCTCCTGGCCGCGCGTGTCGATCCGGCATTGGTGACGCGCTGGCACATCTCCGACCCCGCCCATCCGGAGCGGCGGCCGGTCAGCGTGCCGTATCCGGCCGCGGGCACCAACAACGTGGAGATCGACCTCGCGCTGCTCGGCCTGGACGGCTCGCGAATGCCGGTGGAGTCGTCCGGCGACGAGTACCTGGCCGCCGTGCGGTGGACGCCCGACGGGCCGCCGCTGATCGCCACGCAGAGCCGGGACCAGCGGACACTGCGGGTGTTCAGCATCGATCCGGACACCGGCGCGATCACCCGGCGCCAGGAGTTGACCGACAAGCACTGGATCGACCTGGTCACCGGGGTGCCCACGTGGACCCCGGACGGGGAACTGGTCACGGTCGCTCCGGTGGACGGCGCCACCCGGTTGCTGCTCGACGGCCAGCCGATCTCCGGCCCGGAACTGCAGATCCGGAGCGTGCTCGACGTGGGCGACGAGGACGTGCTGTGCACCGCCTCAGCAGAGGACCCGACCCAGGTGCACGTCTACGCCATCAGCACGAGCGGCCCCGCCGGTACGGTCCGCCGGTTGTCCGGTGTGGATGGCGTGCATGGTGCCAGCCGGCGCGGTGACGTCACGGTGCTCGTTTCGGCAAGCCTGGACCGGACCTCATCGACGGCTTCGGTGCTGGTCAAGGGCAAGAAGGTCGCTGAGGTCAGCTCGCTGGCGGTGACCGCGCCGGTCACCCCGAACGTGACCATGCTGACCGTGGGAGACCGGGAGCTGCGCGCCGCGCTGCTGTTCCCGACCGGTCACCGGCCCGGGTCCGGCAAACTGCCGGTGCTGCTCGACCCGTACGGCGGCCCGCACGCCCAGCGGGTGCTGTCCACCGGCCGTGCCTTCCTGGAACCACAGTGGCTGGCCGACCAGGGTTTCGCGGTGCTCGTCGTGGACGGACGCGGAACGCCGGGCCGGGGCCCAGACTGGGAACGGGCCGTGTACCACGACTTCGCCGACGTGACGCTCAACGACCAGATCGACGCCCTGCACGCGGTCGCCGCGCGCCATCCCGACCTGGACACCTCCAGGGTCGGCATTCGCGGCTGGTCCTACGGCGGATACCTCGCCGCGCTCGCGGTGCTGCGCCGGCCCGACGCGGTGCACGCCGCCATCGCCGGCGCCCCGGTCACCGACTGGCGGCTCTACGACACCCACTACACCGAGCGGTACCTGGGTCGTCCCGACGAGCATCCCGAGGTGTACGAGCGGAACTCGCTGCTTCCCGACGCGCCCGGGCTGCGCCGCCCGCTGCTGCTGATCCACGGGCTGGCCGACGACAACGTGTTCGCCGCGCACACCCTGCGGCTGTCCGCCACGCTGCTCGCGCATGGCCGGCCACACACCGTGCTGCCGCTGACCGGTGCCACCCACATGAGCCCGTCCGCCGAGGCCGAGGCGGAGAACCTGATGCTGCTGCAGATCACCTGGCTGAAGCGGGCCCTGGGCATGCCCGTCGAGCAAAACTGAGCGATCAGGGGAACGCGGTCAGGATGGCGTCGCTGACGGCCGCCTGGTGCGGTGCGTTGACATGCCGCGCGGCGAGCCGATCGGTCAGGTAGACCATCACGAGCTGGCGGGTCGGATCGGCCCAGCCCAGACACAGGTTGCTGCCGTTGTGGCCGAACGTCCGCCGGTCGCTGAGCAGGCCCATCGGGTTCGGCGACCGGCGTTCGTCGCTCTGGCCGCCCAGCTGGAAGCCGTACGACCAGCGAATCGGCAGCCCGATGACCCTGTCGATCTCGCCGTCGCTGGACGGCTGCCGGGCCGCCTCGATGGTCTCCGGGCGCAGCACGCGCACGCCGTCGAGTTCACCGCCGAGGAGCAGAGCCTGGTAGAAGCGGGCGAGATCGCGGGCGGTGGTGGAGATTCCGGCGGCCGGGATCACCGCCGCGCGGAACGACCGGCGGTTCGCCGCCACCGCGACGGCCCGCTCGGTGGCGCCACGCCCCACGATCGGGACGTGCCGTTCCCACAGTTCGTCTGACCGCCGGTCCGCCCGGCGTGCTGGCAGACCCAGATAAGTGTCCCGCAGGCCCAGCGGCGTGAGGAACTCGTCGCGCAGGAACCGTTCGACCGGTTCACCGCTGATCCGCCGGACCAGCTCGCCGAGCAGGAAGCCGTAGCTGACCATGTGGTAGGCGGGAACCTCGCCCGGCGGGTACGTCGGTCGTGCCCGCTCCAGATGCCGGATCGACCGCTGCCAGTCGGTGATCACCAGCGCGTCCCGCACCAGTCCCTGGGCCACCGGGAGGCCGGCTCGGTGCGCGAGCACCTGCCGCACCGTGATGGCCTGCTTGCCATGCCGCGCGAACTCCGGCCAGTGGGCGGCGACCGGACCGTCCAGGCGCAGCGCACCCCGTTCGGCGAGTAGATGCACCAGCAGCGCGGTCAACGGCTTGCTGGCCGAGAAGATCCAGAACAACGCGTTCGGCGCGCAGTTCACCGCCACATCGACAACCACCCTGCCGTGCCGCAACACGCACAGTTGAGCGCGCGCGTCCCTGGCACGCACCAGCTTCACGGCCGGCGCCAACTCCTCGTCGACGATCACGACTCCACGATGCCCGCCGACGCCGCACCGTCGCCAGTGAGATGAGCGAACCGGTACCTACCGGTAGGTAAGGTGTCCGTCATGACCAACGGTTTGGCGGGCAGAGCGGCCCTCATCACCGGCGCGTCGCGAGGTATCGGCAAGGCGATCGCGCTGGCGTTGGCCGAGCAGGGATGCCGGGTGGTGCTGTCGTCGCGCAAGCAGGAGGCACTGGACGCGGTGGCGGCCGAGATCCGGGAACGGGTCCCCGGCGCGGAGGTACTGCCGAAGGCGGCCCATGTGGGCGATCCGGAGCAGGCGCGGGACTGCCTGGACGCAACGGTCGCGGCGTTCGGCGGGGTCGACATCCTGGTCAACAACGCGGCCACCAACCCGGCATACGGTCCGCTGGTTGATCTGGAGCTCCCCGTCGCGGACAAGATCGTGCAGGTCAACCAGCGCGCGGTGCTGCTGTGGACCACGCTGGCGTGGCGGGCGTCCATGCGCGAACACGGCGGGAACGTCATCAACATCGCGTCGGTGGGTGGCATGGCGACCGAACCCGGCATCGGCTACTACAACGCCTCGAAGGCCGCCGTGATCCACATGACGCGGCAGTTCGCGGTGGAGCTGGCTCCCTCGGTGCGCGTGAACGCGATCGCTCCCGGCCTGGTGCGCACCCGCCTCGCCCGCACATTGTGGGAGAACTACGAGGACAGCCTCAAGAAGCGGCTGCCGCTGCGCCGGATCGGCGAACCTGAGGACATCGCCAAGGTGGCCGTGTTCCTCGCCGGTGACGACTCGTCCTGGATGACCGGGCAGATCCTGGTCGTCGACGGCGGCGGGCTGGTCAGCATGGACATCCACTGATACATCCACCGAGACGTCCAGGGAGACATCCACGCGGTGGCTCCGGGTTCACCGCGATATCTCGGTGATCTCAAGCACGCGCCGGAGATCGGCGACAGCGTCGACGGCGGACCATCCGGACACCGCGGTCAGCAGCAGCGCGGCCACCGCGCACAACCCGACCGGGGAGCAGAGCACCTTCACCAGCCGCGCGGCCGGCGGGGTGGTGAGCAACGCGGCGACCCGCCGGGGGACCGGTCCGGTGGCCACGGCGAGGGCGAATCCCGGCGCTGACGCCACTTCCCGGGTGGCGAGCGCGGCCTTGCCGATCGCCCGCGCCACCACGGACCGGTCACCGACCCGGCCAGCCGAGATCTCGTCCGCCCATCGCTCGGTGGTGTAACGGATGACCGGAACCAGCGGCCGCAACAGTGGGTTCGCGGCCGCCGCCACCTCGACGGTGGCGACGAACAGGTGATGCCGCTGGACCAGGTGGGCACGCTCGTGGGCCAGCAACGCCCGTCGCTCGACCGGATCCAGCAGGTCCAGCATCCTGGTGGACACGACGATGCGGCCAGGCCGGCCGGGCACCGCGTGGGCCATCGGCCGACCGTCGGGCACCACCACGAGTTGGCGTTCACGTGGTCCGCCGAGCTTGGCGATCTGTGCCGCCTCGATGAGCGCACGAATCCGGGCGGCGATCGCCCCGATCGTGGCGACCGCCAGTACCGCCAGCACCGGGCCGGCCGCGATGTTCAACGGCAGGTGGCTCGCGTCGGTCGCCCGAACCGCGGCGCCCGACCAGTGCCCCATCCGGTCCACCCTGGGCACGGTGAGCAGGCCGGCGAACGCCAACAGAAACAGCGTCACGACCGTCGCCGCCGCCAGCACCGACGCGCTGACCGTGATGAGCCAGCTGGACCAGATCGGATGCAGACGGCCGGAAAGCCACCGGACCAGCGGAACAACCAGGACCGGGAGCAACAGCGGCAGATACAGGTCGTGCAGCATGTGCCTGCCTCAACCGTCCAACGCCGGATCCGGCGCGTCTGCCCGCATGCAGGCGAATCTAGCCGACCCGTACGGCCCGGTGATGCCGTTCACCAGTTGTTTCCGAGCGGGGCCGCGATGATTCACCCAGAGTGGTTGCGGATAGGTTGGCCGGTGGGTCCCGACAAAAACTGGGAGTGCGTGCACGTGAAGGTCGCGTTCGTCACCGAGACCTGGTTGCCCTCCACGGACGGGGTGGTCACCAGGCTGACCTCCACGATCCGACAGCTGCGCGCGGCCGGCCATGAAGTGCTGGTCATCGCTCCGCGTGACGGATCCGACCCGGCTGCCAGCGAGTTTCTGGACGTCCCGGTGAAGCTGGTGCCGAGCTTCGGCCTGCACTGGCTGTACGGCGGCAAGCGGTGGGGTTGGCCACTGCCCAGAATCGATCGCTGGCTCCGCGATTTTGATCCGGATGTCGTGCACGCGGTCAATCCGCTTCTGATGGGCGTCGCCGGTGTGATCGCCGCGCGCCTGCGACGGCGTCCGCTGGTCGCGTCGTTTCACACGGATATCGTCCGATATGCGCGTTACTACCGACTCGGTTGGCTGGAACCGGTGATCTGGGGACAGTTGCGGTGGCTGCACGGCCGGGCCCGGGTGAACCTGGCCACCTCGGGGGCGACCTGCGACCAACTGCGGCAGCGGCGCATCCCGCGGGTCTCACTGTGGCGGCGCGGCGTCGACCTCGATCTGTTCCAGCCCGCCTCGGCGACCAGCGAGGAGCGCGAGGAACAGCCGGCCGGCGACTGCCCTGTGGCGCTGTACGTCGGGCGGCTGGCCGCCGAGAAGGGACTAGACCGACTGACCGTGCTCGCGCGGCCCGACTCCGGGGTCCGGTTGATGCTGGTCGGCGACGGACCACAACGGGCGGAACTGGCAGACCGGCTGGGACCGTCGGTGAAGTTTCTCGGGCTGTTGCGTGGTGCGGAACTCGCCGCCGCCTACCGGATGGGCGATGTGTTCGTGTTCCCGTCCACCACCGACACCCTCGGCCTGGTGCTCATCGAGGCCCTGGCCAGCGGCCTGCCGGTGGTCGCGGCGGACAGCCCGGCGAGCCGCGAGCTGCTCGCCGACTGCCCGGTGGCCAGCCTGTTCCCGGCTGACCGGCCGGACACCCTGCCGGAACTGGTACGTGCGGCCGTACGACCACGCCCGGAGGGGCCGGTCGCCGAGCTGGCCCGGCGGGAGGCCGAGAAGTGGGGCTGGGCCGCCGCCACCGAGCAGTTGCTCGGCTACTACCGCACCGCGATCGACGCCCACCCCTCCCGCTGACCCAGCTTCTCCGGGCCGGCTTTTCGACCTGAGTTACCCACAACGGCGCATGTGCTCGGGTGTTTCCAATGCCATGATCGCCCCATGACCGCATTGGCACTCCGAAGATGACCGAGGAATCGCTCAAGGGGACGTGACACATGACCTATCCACCCCAGCAACCTCCATCCGGCCCCTGGCAGAGTCCTGGCGGCCCAACACTGCCTGGTCAACCAGCCTTCGGCTGGCCGGCGGGCTTACCCGCTGGCGGTGGCTTTCCCGCGCCCGGTGGTTCCGGCCCATCACCCACGAAGAAGAGACACCCGGACCTGATCATCGGGCTGGTCATCGGACTGGTCGTTGTGCTGGGCGGTGGCGGAGGTACCGGCCTGTACTTCCTGCTGTCCGGTCACCTGCTGTCCGGCCACGGCGACACCATCACGGCAAACCCATTCGGCAAGGCAGGTCCCACCTCGGGTGGCGGTTCGAACAAGACCAATCTCGCCGATCTGGCCACGATCGACCCATGTGGTTTCTTCACGGTGTCAAGTTTCGCGGCCAAGGCTATGCGGGCGCCGAAGACCAACCAACCTGTGGTGACAATACAACCGAATTCGTTCACCGACTGCGAAATCGGGATCAATCTCGCCAACCCGGCCAATCAGAACGATGTAGCCTACATCAGCATCGATACCGAACTCATTCCCATGCTACAGGGAGAAATCGCTTCGGATGGCTTGGAGATATCCACGGAAGGTGAGTTCACGCTCTACCGGCCGACCAATCGGAATCCGAGTGACCAGAAATGTAGTGAAGGTATCGAGATGCCCGGCGAGTACGGTCTGTACATCACCGCGGAGCCGGCCGACGGCAACACGCACAATGTGGCCTCCTGTGACTTGGCCGACATCGCCAGCAACGATGCCGTTGCCGCGGTCAGCCAGGGCATCAGACGTGTCCCCAGCTACCCGAGCAACTCCGCGGGCAGCCTCGACGCCTGCTCACTGGTCGATGCCGCAACGGCGTCGCAGGCCACCGGGCAGTCCGGCCTGATCGCATTTCCCGGGCTCGGAAATCACGAGTGTGGGTACGACGAAGGCGGCAACGTGACAGCCGCGCACACCAGCGTATGGGTGTACACGAGCCTGTATTTCGGATCCCCGAAAGATCTCGGCGGCGCCTCCGTCACCGAATCCTCCGTGGCAGGACGCGACACCTTTTCTCAGCCGGGCGATCCCGGCCAGCCAGGCCAATGTATGGTCATGACCGCCGTACATGGCTGGAAGCCGTGGCCCGGATCGATCGCCCTCTTCCAATGGGAACCGACGGATCCCGGTCCCAACAGCACACTGATCGAGTACGAGACGATCTTCGTGGAAGCCGATGGCACGATGGATCAGAATTGTCAGATGGCGCGGCAACTCGCCATGACCGTCTGGCCCCGACTGCCCGCGACATCCTGACCGATCTCAGGCGACCGGCGCCCGGCCGGTGGCCGGAACTAGACCCGGTGGTCGCGGAGGGGGCCGACGGTCAGGCCGCGCCGCTCGCATTCGTCGAGCAGCCGGGGCAGTGCGGCCAGCGTCGACTTCCACGCACCCGGTGACGCCGCGACATCCGAATCGTGCAGCAGGATCGTTCCGCCGCCGGTCAGACCGTGGGTCACGGTGTCGAACACGCTGTCCGGTGTCGAGTGGGCGCTCCAGTCCCAGCCCCAACAGCTCCACAGCACCGGCGTGAGGCCCAGCCTGCGCGCGCTGACCAGGGCGGCGGTGGTGACGACTCCGTACGGCGGCCGGAACCACCGTGGTGGGGTGCCCGTGGTGGCCGCGATCAGGTCGCGACCGCGCGCCAGTTCGTCGTAGGTTCGCCTCGGCCCGTACCAGACCAGCCGGCGATGGTGCCAGCCGTGCAGCGCCACCTCATGCCCGGCCGACGCGATCTCCGCGCCCAGCCGCGGTGTCCGTTCCAGTTGGCTGCCCAACAGGAAGAACGTCGCCCGGATCTTCCTGCGCTCCAGTTCCGCCAGGAAGTGCGGCGTCGAGCTCGGGTTCGGGCCGTCGTCGAAGGTCAGCGCGACATGCCGGTCGTCGCCGATGCCGGCCAGCGCCGGCCAGAACCGCAGGCGCAACGCCGGCCAGAACATCGCCGCCGGCGCCGCGTGGATCGCCAGCGCCGCACCGATGCCGGTGGCCGCGGTCGCCGTGAGTCGGGAGGCGAGGCGCGACATCAGGTGTTCTGGTCCACGATCGAGGCGGGACGCAGGTTGTCCGCCGCCGCACGTTGGGACAACCGGGTGAGCTCGCTGGACAGCGAGCATGACGGACCCTCCGCGCGCACCAGCACCACCCCACCGCCGTGCGGCAGTGAAATATCGCTGGCGGTCAGGGTCGCCGCGTTCGCCGGGGCGTTCGAGGGGGCGGCTCCCGTGGCGTGTGCCGGCTGTGCCGGTGTCACCCCGCACTGCAGGATCGTCTTCGGCACGATGATCTTCTCACCGTAGAAGGTGGCCAGGCCCACGTCCACGAGGTCCACACGGCCGCTGGACAACATCAGGCCCGGCGACCGGGAGGTGATCCGCCCGATGGCCCGGGCTCCGGCGCCGATCGCGCCACGGCCGTGGAACAGGCCCGTCGCGTAGGGATGCCCGCCGGCCGAGTTGATCAACGGCAGGCCGGCGGCGGCGATCTGGCGCACGGTCTGCGGGTCGCTGGCGGCCGTGCTCACGCTCACCGCCGCGGCCGCGTGCAGACCGGCCATCGCCTGGAGATCCTGCTCGCTGAGAGTCTGGCCGGGCGCCACATCGACGACCACGTACACCGAGCCGCCGTGAGTCTCGTCGCCGACCTCACGCCAGCCGTGCGTGACGGCCAGCGCGGTCCCGTTGGTCATCGCCCAGAGAACGGCGGTGATCACGCTCACCCACACCGCCAACCGGCGCACCCGGTGCGCGCGGGTGGACACCCGCCGCTCGGGGACGTCCCCGCCGTACAGCGCCAACGCACCGATCGCCACCGACGGGCAGATCGAGCCGACGCCGTTCCGGCAGGCGGCGTCCTCCCTCTTCGACGCCACCTCCATCAGCGCCTGGGCGAGCTGGTCCGGGTCGTGCACCCAGCGGGCCAGTCCGGCCGACTCCAGAGACTCGGCGTTGGTACGTCCGTGCCCGACCAGGCAGCGGTAGGTCAGCACCGGCAGCCCGGTGGCGTGCGCCTCGAAGAACGTCAGCCCACCGGAGTTGAGCACCACCACATCGCAGGCGCGCAGCAGCGACGGCATGTCGTCCACCCAGGCCAGCGCCACGCCGGGGGACAGATCGGCGAGCCGCTCACGCAGTGCCTGGTTCTCGCCGGTCACCACCACCGGGATGATGCCGGTGGTCGCGCCGATCGCGGCGACCTCGCGGGCGGTCTGCTCGATCTCGCCGACCGCCCAGGAACCGGACGACACGAGCGCCAGCACGCCCTCCTCGGGCAGCCCGAAACTCGCCCGGGCCTTGCGGCGCTCCTCGTCGCCGAACGCCGGCCGGAACTCCGGTCGGACCGCCGGCGCCACCACCGCGACCCGGGTCTCACCGAACACCCGGATCTGTGCCGCGATCTCCGGATGAGCGGCCAGGTACAGGTCGGTGCCGGGCGCGATCCACAGCGGGTGCACGGAGGGGTCGGTCAGATAGGTCAGCAGCGGTAGGCGCAGCTTGCCGCGCCGACGCAGCCGCACGATCACCTGACTGGCCAGCGGGTACGTGGACACCACCACGTCCTTGTCGCGCAGCGCCCGGCGCATCGACCTGGATGAGGCGGCCGCGAGCCACACCGTCAGCCAGGTCAGGAACCTGTTGTGCCCCAACCGGGACAGCAACCACTCCCAGCTCCACGGCGCCACATCCAGTTGACGTCGGTAGGCCGCCCGCACCCGTCGGCCGATGCCGAATGGCAACAGCTCCAGGTAGTCGTAGCTGTCCACCAGATGTCCACTGGTGCGCAAACGACGGGCGATCTCGCGCGCGGCCCCGTCGTGACCAGCCCCCAAACTGGCCGACACGATCGCGATACGTCCCACGCCTCTCCCACCGATCCATTCATGGCACGGACCTGTCGGTGACCTCGACTGTCGGTGCCCTGAATTGCCGGTCCCGCCGGCAAAAGCCCCTCGACCGGTATCGACGTCGTGGCCCCAGTCCCGGGTTCCCCGGGTGACCGTGCCGAAGCATATCCCTACATGATGTAGGAGATAGCTCAGACCCGCGCGACTGGGCCGACGCTACCAGTCGGACGGTAAAGTCAGGTGGTCGCGGCGAGCGGAGGTTGCCAGGTGGACGTGATGGGTCCCAGGCGCGCGCACCGGCGGGCCGCCGGTGAACTGGAGAACGAGATCCTGGCCGCGCTGTGGGCTGCCGGGCGCCCGTTGGCGCCCAAGGAGGTGCAGCAGTCGCTGGGCCGTCCCCTCGCGTACAACACCGTGCAGACGATCCTGGTCCGGCTGCACGACAAGGGCCTGGTGGAGCGCAGCACGCACGGCCGCACCCACCACTACCAACCAACCAAGGGTCCCGAGGAACTGGCCGCCGAGCGGATGCGCCTGCTGCTGGCCCGGGGCAGCGATCGCCGGACCGTGTTGCGCCAGTTCGTGCAGGGCCTGGACGCACATGACGAGCAGATCCTGCGCGACGTGCTGGGTGGTGCGCTCTGACCTGGGCGCCTCCGGATAGCCTGGTACGCCGTACCGTACGGCATGGTTTAAGGAGACGCGGTAATCGTGATGCGCACGCACGAGGCCGGATCACTCCGGTCCGCTCACGTCGGCCAGGAGGTCACCCTCGCGGGGTGGGTGGCACGCCGCCGTGATCATGGCGGCGTGATCTTCATCGATCTGCGTGACGCCTCCGGCACCGTGCAGATCGTGTTCCGCGAGGGCGAGATGGCCGCGCGGGCCCACAAGCTGCGCGCGGAGTTCTGCCTGCGGGTCGTCGGCGAGGTGGTCGTCCGGCCGGAGGGCAACGAGAACCCGGACCTGCCGACCGGCGAGATCGAGATCACGGTCACCGATCTGGAGATCCTCTCCGAGGCGGCGCCGCTGCCGTTCCCGGTGGACGAGTTCGTCGAGGTCGGCGAGGACGCCCGGCTGAAGCACCGCTACCTCGACCTGCGCCGGCCCGGCCCGGCCGCCAACATGCGGCTGCGCAGCGAGGCCAACCGGATCGCCCGCGACACGCTGTACGCCCGCAAGTTCGTCGAGGTGGAGACCCCGACACTGACCCGGTCCACGCCGGAGGGCGCGCGCGACTTCGTGGTGCCGGCCCGGCTCCGGCCCGGTTCCTGGTACGCGCTGCCGCAGTCGCCGCAGCTGTTCAAGCAGTTGCTGATGGTCGCCGGCCTGGAGCGGTACTTCCAGATCGCCCGCTGCTACCGGGACGAGGACTTCCGCGCCGACCGGCAGCCCGAGTTCACCCAGCTTGACATCGAGATGAGCTTCGTCAACCAGGACGACGTGATCGAACTGGGTGAGCGGATCGTCTCCGCGCTGTGGAGCGAGCTCGCCGATTACCAGATCAGCCTGCCGATTCCGCGGATGACCTATGCCGACGCGATGGCCCGCTACGGCTCCGACAAGCCTGACCTGCGTTTCGGTCTGGAGCTCACCGATCTGACCGAGTACTTCGCGAACACCCCGTTCCGGGTGTTCAAGGCGCCGTACGTGGGCGCCGTGGTGATGCCCGGCGGGGCCAGCCAGCCGCGCCGCACCCTGGACGCCTGGCAGGACTGGGCGAGGCAGCGCGGCGCCAAGGGCCTGGCCTACGTGTTGGTCAACGAGGACGGCACGCTCGGCGGTCCGGTCGCCAAGAACCTCGCCGAACAGGAGCGTGAGGGCCTGGCCAAGGCGGTCGGGGCGGAGCCCGGCGACTGCGTGTTCTTCGCGGCCGACAAGCCGGCCGCCGCTCGCGGCCTGCTCGGCGCGGTCCGGTTGGAGATCGCCCACCGGCTCGACCTGATCGACGAGAAGGCCTGGTCGTTCGTGTGGGTGGTGGACGCGCCGCTGTTCGAGCCGGTCGACCAGACCGAGGACGTCGCGGTCGGCCACGGCGCCTGGACGGCAGTGCACCACGCCTTCACCTCGCCGACCCCGGAATGGATCGACACCTTCGACAAGGACCCGGGCAACGCGCTCGCCTACGCCTACGACATCGTCTGCAACGGCAACGAGATCGGCGGTGGCTCGATCCGTATCCACCGCGCCGACATCCAGGAACGGGTCTTCAAGGTGATGGGCCTCGGGCAGGAGGAGGCCAACGAGAAGTTCGGCTTCCTGCTGGAGGCGTTCAAGTTCGGCGCCCCGCCGCACGGTGGCATCGCGTTCGGCTGGGACCGGATCGTCATGCTGCTCGCCGGCGCGACCTCGATCCGCGATGTGATCGCGTTCCCCAAGACCAGTGGCGGCTACGACCCGTTGACCGGCGCACCGGCGCCGATCACCGCACAGCAGCGCCGGGAGGCCGGGGTGGACGCGAAGCCGGAGCCCAAGAAGGCGGAGACCAAACCCACCGCGTGATCAATTCAGTGATCGGCGTGATCAATTCAGTCTGATCGACATCATGTGATCACGGCCATGTGAGGAACTCGGCCGGCGTCCGAGCCGTTACCAACTCGTTGCATTTGACGGCCCGGGCCCGGCCTACGTTCATGTGCGCACGTGCCCGGAAACGACGCGGATCAGATGGAGTGAGCGTTGCGAACCACCGGTGACGGGTCAGATGTCGCGGGTGGTGTCGAAGCCCCCGTGTCGACCACGGTCGCAGCGGCGTCCCGGGTGTTGAGCCGCCGGTTCGGCGCGACGGTCAAGCTGGCCGAGCCGCACGTGCTCGGTGGCGGCGTCGAGTCGACGGTGTTGCGGGTCCGGGTGGCGGCCAGTCCGTTCTCGTTGCCCCGCACCCTGGTGGTGAAGAGGCATCCGCCGGCCGGCGCGGACGCGTTCATCCGCGAGGCGGTCAGCTACCAGCTGTTCAACGCGCTGGCCCCGGACGAGCGGATGTGCCCGGAGATGGTCGCGCATGACTGTGCCGAGCGGCTGGTCGTGCTGGAGGACCTGGGGCGGGGCCCGACACTGGCGGACAAGCTGCTGGCCAGGAGCCCGCGTGCGGCGGAACGGGCACTGCTGTCCTGGGCGCGGTCCATGGGCCGGCTGCACGCGGGCATCGCCGGCCGGGCCGCCGACTTCGGCGCGCTGAGCCGCCGGCTCGGCGCGCCCCGGATCTCCGATCCGGTCGTCCAGGCGAGCAGGAGCGCGCTCGCCGGGTTACCAGAACTACTGTCCGAATCGCTCGGCGTTTCGACCTCCCCGGAGGTGTGGGAGCGCGCCATCGAGACCGTCCGCCGGCTCTACGGCGCACCGCACCGCTCGTTCAGCGCGGACGCCTGCCCGGACAACAACCTGATCACCAGTCGCGGGGTGCGGTTCCTCGACTTCAAGGGCGGCTGCTGGCGGGACATCCTGCTGGACGCCGGGTACCTGCGGGTGCCGTTCCCATCCTGCGCGCTGAGCTTCAGCCTGCCGGCCGGGATGACCGAGGCGATGATCGCGGCATGGCGGGCCGAGGTGTCCGGCGTGTGGCCGGACCTCGACGATGACGACGTCCTGCAGGACGGGCTGCGGGACGCGCAGCTGTTCTGGACCTGGACGTCCACCTGGCTGTTGCTGCCCAGGCGGGGCGAACCGGACCGGCCGATAGGTCCGATCACACCCTCGCCGTCGCGGGCGGCCGCGCTGCGCGCACGGTGGCGGCAACTGATGGGTGACGCCGAACGGGTCGGGGACGGCCTGGTCGCCGAACACGCCGGTTCGGTCGTCGCGGCACTGGAAAAGCGATTCGGCGCCGCTGAGCTACCGCGTTACCCGGCCTTTCGCACTTCCGTGTGAATTTTTCGGCCACCGTACGGCGTCGCGGGGGAATACTGTCGCCCGGTTGGGCTATCCGGAGATTCCCCGATCGGACGATGGCTCGGTGATGTTGCTACCGGTCGTAAAACCCCAGTTCATGGGCGTCGTTCGTGAATCGTTTGGGGGACGGGAGGCTGTTGTAGTGTCACGTTCCGCGTGTTCGAACAAAAACGGGGAATGGAATCAGTAATGACGTCGAGCCTGGCCGCGGGCAGCAAGTTCGGCTGGTTGATCAACGATTTCACCAGCCATGTTCCCGGCGTCGCCCATGCGATCGTGGTGTCATCCGACGGCCTGCTGTTGTGCGCCTCGAACAAGCTGCCCACCGACTACGCCGACCAGCTGGCCGCGCTGACCTCGGGCTTGTCCAGCCTGACCAACGGCGCGGCTCGGTGCTTCGGGGGTGGCGCGGTCCGGGAGACCGTGATCGAGATGGACCGCGGGGTGATGGTCGTGATGACCATCGACGACGGTTCGGCACTAGCCGTGCTCGCCGCGCCGCGCTGTGACATCGGCCGGATCGCCTATGAGATGGCGCTGTTGGTCGAGCGGGTCGGCCGGCGGATCACCTCCGAACCGCGAACGGAACCCCGCACCCGGCCTCGGGGGGCGCCACAACCTGTGCGGCCGGCGGCGCCTCAGCCGGCGGTCGTGGGGTCGACCGCGGTGCCCACCGCGGTGCCGGCTGGCGCGCCCGCCGGGCCGCGAACCGCGCAGCAGCCGGCAGCGCGGGGCCGTTAGAACCCGAAAGAACCAGTCGCGTGCCGAAACCGTCACGCTGTGTAATGTCATGTGCTCCGTGCGGCCGATTGACCACAGACCGTCGCTGGCCGTACAACGGTGTTGCCCCGGCTGGAGGAGTCTGCACACGTGCGCACGGCTGACATTGATCGTCGATTCCCACCACTGTCTCGGCGCCTGGTGCCGGATGAACTGTGGTCCGTGGCCGCGCCGCTGCTACCCCAACCGCGGGTGAGACCCCAGGGCGGCGGACGCTCCCGGGTCTGCGATCGCGCCGTCATGACCGCCGTGGTCTACGTGCTGACCAGCGGCTGCGCCTGGCGTCGCTTACCGGCGGTGTTCGGCATCGCGGTGCCCACCGCGTACCGGCGGTTCGTCGAGTGGACCGGCGCCTGCGTCTGGGACCGGTTATGCGACGCGGCGGACACGGCCGAGGTCGAGGTCTCGCTGTCGCACTGGGCCAAGACCATCAGGGACGCCGCCTGCGCGCGGCTGACCGTCAGCACGCCGCGTGAGCGGACTTCGGTGTAGGTCTTCGGCATAGCATCGACAGAGTGGACGAAGACCTCTTCGGCGGACTGATCGACACGGCGGAAGCCCGTGCCGACCGGCGGGCTGACCAGCGCGCCGACGGCGTCCCAGCCAGCCCGCCGGCCAACGCGCCGCTGGCGGTCCGGATGCGTCCGCGCACGCTCGACGAGGTCCTGGGGCAGGACCACCTGCTCGGCCGGGGAACGCCGCTGCGCAGGCTGGTCGAGGGTGGCACCGCCGCGTCCGTGCTGCTGTACGGACCGCCCGGCACCGGCAAAACCACCCTGGCCCGGCTGGTGTCACTGGCCACCGGCCGGCGGTTCGTGGCGCTGTCCGCGCTGTCCGCCGGGGTCAAGGAGGTCCGGGCGGTGATCGACGACGCCCGGCGCCGGCTCAGCCACACCGGCGAGTCGACCGTGTTGTTCATCGACGAGGTGCACCGCTTCTCCCGCACCCAGCAGGACGCGCTACTGGGCGCGGTCGAGGACCGGATCGTGCTGCTGGTCGCGGCCACCACCGAGAATCCGTCGTTCTCCGTGGTCTCCCCGCTGCTGTCCCGGTCCCTGGTGCTGCAACTGCATCCGCTGTCCGATGAGGACATCCGCACCCTGGTGCGCCGGGCGGTGGCCGACGAGCGGGGCCTGGCCGACGCGTTCACCCTGGCCGGTGACGCCGAGGACCACCTGGTGCGGCTTGCCGGCGGCGACGCGCGCCGGGCACTCACCGCCCTGGAGGCCGCCGCCGACGCCGCCGGGTCCGCCGGTGTCAAGGAGATCACCCTGGCCACCGTGGAGGCCACGGTGGACCGCGCCGCGGTGCGCTACGACCGGGCCGGCGACCAGCACTACGACGTGATCAGCGCGTTCATCAAGTCGATCCGCGGTTCCGATGTGGACGCCGCGCTGCACTATCTGGCCCGGATGATCGAGGCCGGCGAGGATCCCCGGTTCATCGCCCGCCGGCTGGTCGTGCACGCCAGCGAGGACATCGGCATGGCCGACCCGACGGCGTTGCTGGCCGCCACCGCGGCCGCCTCCGCCGTGCAGTTCATCGGGATGCCCGAGGGCCGGCTCGCGCTCGCCCAGGCCACCATTCACCTGGCCACCGCGCCCAAGTCCAACGCCGTCGTCACCGCCATCGACTCGGCGCTGGCCGATGTGCGCGGGGGAGCCGTCGGACTGGTACCACCGAGTCTGCGTGACGGTCACTACGCCGGTGCCGCGCGGCTCGGCAACGCCCAGGGGTACCGGTACCCGCACGACGTACCCGAGGGAGTGGTCGCGCAGCAGTATCCGCCGGACGAACTGGTCGGTCGCGACTACTATCAACCCACGCAGCGAGGCGCGGAGCGGGTGCTCGCCGACAGGGTGCCGAAGCTCCGCCGGGCCATCCGGGACCAGGGCTGAACACGCGGTAACCTTGCCGCGATCGCACCCCGTGGACCACGGGTGCAACTGTCCGTGAGTCCGAGCGCGCTCTGTAACCGTTACGGCATAACCAGGAGGGCCAGTGTCGGCAGGGGAGATCGCCGCGCTCGTCGCCGCAGGCGCGTTCGCGCTGCTCGTGATCTTGGCGGCGATTCCGCTGGTCAAGCTCGGCCGAACGCTGGACGAGGCGACCATCGCCATACGCAAGGCCCACGAGAACACCGATCCGATCTTCGACGGTGCGAACACGACGTTGACGCACGTCAACACCCAGCTGGAGCGGGTGGACGGGATCACCGCCAACGCGCGGGCGGTCACCGGCAATGTGTCCGCGCTGTCGTCGCTGTTCACCGCGACGCTGGGTGGTCCGCTCGTGAAGACGGCCGCACTGTCGTATGGCGTCACTCGGGCGATACGGGCGCGCGGCAAGAAGAAGAAGGACACCGAGGCCAACGGGAAGCACTCACGCCGGGGGGGTCGGCGCAAATGAGGCGACTGTTCTGGTTGGGCCTCGGGGTCGCGGCCGGGGTGGCCATCACCCGGAAGGTGACGGCGACCGCCAAGGCAAGCACCCCCGCGGGGATCGCGGGCAACGTCAGCACCGCGCTGAGCGAGTTGGCGGCCTCGATCGGCACCTTCGGTGCGGATGTGCGTGCCGGCATGGCCGAGCGTGAACGCGAACTCAGTGAGGACGTGCGGCAGCGCACCGGCATCGACCCGCGGCCGGCGCAGGCGTGGGCCACCGCGCAGGACACCCT
>DASVLX010000267.1:0-22043 GCA_036384655.1 Pseudonocardiaceae bacterium | reverse complement strand
CAGTTCCCGCGCCTCCTCCCGGGCCTGCTGATGCTGGCGGGCGCGTTCCTCGGCGTCCCGCGCCGCCTGTTGGGCGGCGACCGACGCCGCCTCGGCCTCTTCGCCGCGGTGCTCGGCGGACTGCCGGAGCCCTCGCTCGGTCGTGGCCGTGGCCTCGGCCTCCTCGACTCTCTTGGTGGCGGCGGCCAGTTCCGCCTCGGTGGCGGTGCGCATGGCCTCCAGTGCCGAGCGCACCTCGCCGAGTGGGTCGAGTAGTCGTTCGGCGGTCGCGGTGAAGGTGGCGGCGGCCCCCGTCAGGGCCTGCGCCGCGACCGGCTCACCGAAGGCCTGTTCCAGGGCGTCCTGCGCGGCGGCGAGTTGCTTGCAGGTCTTTCCGCCTGGCCAGGTGCGGTCCGGGCAGTACTCGAAGGGACGTCCTCCCTTTGATCCCGGCGGGGGCAGCGGGGCGCGACAGCGGCTGAAGCCACACAGCCCGGCGGGTGCGGTGTTCGTTGACGCGGTGTTCGTGGGCGTCTTGGCGGAACTCTCGGTCACGGTTCGATCTTAGAGTTAGGTAACCAACATCGTCAAGTCGTGGTTACGTTAACCATAACCTAGGTTAGCTACAGAACCGAGCTTTTGTAGCTAAGATGGATCGCGTGAACAACAATGGCGAAGAGCGGCGGATTCGTGACTCTCAGTGACATTTCGACGGGTTTCGGTGACCGAACGGGGGCGGCCGGGACACCGGGCGCGGAACTGGCCACGGACCGGGAACTGTGGCCCGGGGTGATGGACCCGGCCGTCCTGCTTACCGAGATCGCCGAGTGGCTGGCCGGCTACGGCAACCGGGCCACCCGCCGCACCTACGCCGAGGGCCTCGGGCTACCGGTCACCGCCACGGACCTGCGGGACTGGTCGGACACCGGCCCGGCACCCGACGGTTGGCCGGCCGCGCTGGCCCGCTACGCCGTCATCATCGGCGCCCTCCCGAGCACACCCACCACTCCCGCCGCCACCGAGCGGCCAGGGCATCGCCCTCCCCCGGCCAGCCGGGGGAGACTGCGTTCACTGCACTGGCTGCGCTGGTGCGCCTCCCACCGGCTCGACCCGCTGGCCGCCCGATCCGCTCATGTCAAGGCGTGGTTGGACGCCCTCAACGACGCCAGCGCCGCGCCCGCCACCCGCGACCGAATGCTGGCCACCGTGAAGGCCCTCTACGGCCATCTCGCCGACCAAGGCCTGGTCAGCGGCAACCCGGCCGCCCTCAACCGCCGCCGGCTCGGCCTGGTCGTACCCGCCGACAGCACCTCGGCGACCGTCACCCTCACCACCGCCGAGGTGCGGATCCTGTGCGACACCGCAGCCCAACGCCGCCGCGGGGCCAGCGAACTGGACACCGCCCGCGCCGCCGCCGTGGTCGCGCTGTTCACCCTCGGCCTGCGGGTCAGCGAACTGTGCGGCCTCAACCGCCCCGACCTGCACGTCACCCGCGGCCGCCGCGCACTGCGCGTGCACGGCAAGGGCGGCAAGACCCGCATCGTCTACCTGCACGCCCGCGCCGAGAACGCGCTCATGACCTACCTACGGTTGCGTGACACCGCCGACCGGACGGCGGCGGCAAAGAAGGGGGCGGTTCCGGTCCGCCGCCAGCGACCACCCGCCTTCGCCTCGCTGTCCGCCTCGGCACCCACCCCGGTTCCGCTGCTGGTCACCCGAAACGGCCAGCGATACCAACGCCAGGCGGTGTGGCAGCTGTTGCGCCGGCTGGCGGCCGCCGCCGGTGAGCCGCTACGCGATGTCGCCGAGGCCATGCACCCGCACGCCCTGCGGCACTTCTATGTGACGACCGCCGTCGAGGCGGGCGCGCAGCTGGTGCACGTCCAGGCGGATGTCGGTCACACCAGCATCGACACCACCGAGCAGGTCTACAACAACGCCGCCCGCGACCCGTCGCGCAGCGCGGTCGATCTGGTTGGTGCCAGCCTGGAAGCCAGCCCTGGCGACGACACGCCCAACCAGCGCTGACGCGGATCGTCAATATCACCCTCGAACCGCTCGCTGTTCTGCTATGTTCACGGTTCGTGACCGACTGGGGGGACGAACACGCCCGCATGCAGGCCCGCGGTGATGCTCTCCGTGAGCAGGCCGACGGGCTTCCGGACGGTCGGGCGACCCCTCCGCAGGGCACACCGCCCCACGAGATCCCGCCGCCGTCGCCGCGCCCGGGGGAACGTCCCGTGGGTCCGCCTCGGCCGGGCTACGGGCCACAGAAGTGGATCGACCTCACCGCCGGTGAATACCGCGAAGGCCGGATGGCGGTGGAAACCACGCCGGTGCGGGCGCGGATCGACAGCGGCGCCTCGGCTCACTACCCATGCGGCGTGGACATCGAACCGCACATCGACTCGCACGGCTTCCGGGAGGTCTCGGCCCTGTGGAACACTCCCGCCGAACGTGAGGCGCTCGGTAGGCCGTTCATCCCGCTCCACGTGCGCGGCAACCGACTCGAAGAACTGCCGGACGGGTCGACGGCCCGGATCATCCGAGCCGAGGAGATCCTCCCCGGCGACCCGCGCTACCCGGGTCCGGCGACCGCGCGACGGTTCGTGGCGCGGCGGCAACGACGATACGCGGAAGCGGCGAAGAAGTTCGCCGGCCGACAGGACAGCATCACCCGAATGTTGGCCGCCGACACGGCCACCACGGCGGATGGTGTGCCGTGACAGCGCCCGCCCGCACTCCCGCCCCGCAGTACTACGCGTATTTCGACCGAACCTGCTGGCTCGACACCGCGGCCGACGGCGGGCTGGTCGGCCATGTGCTGGACCTGCGGACCGGGCAGTTCGAGGTGACATCCCGGAAAACGGCACTGCGCGTCCTGTTCGCCGCCGCGGGCGCCGAGATCACCCCGGTCACCAGGACCGAGTTCATCGACCTGACCGAACGGGCCCGCGCACGGTATCTGCGCGGCGACGGACCAATCTTCGCCCTCTACGACGCCGCCGACGCGCTGCTGAAGCAGTGCGAGGCCGAGAACCGCGATCCCACGGCCGAGGAACGGACAACTCTCGCCGAGTTGAGAGAGGCCACGTTCACGATGTGGGCCGAAGAGTTCGCCCGCCGCGACACCGGCGAACCAGCCGGCTTCGAATTCCATTCGGTTCTGCTGTGAAGGAAGCACCGGACATGCCGATCCAGACACCCGCGTTCTTCACGTACTTCACCGGGACATGCCGGCTGGACCAGGTGGCCGACGGCAGCCTGCTGTGCCGACGGCTGAACCTGACCACCGGTGATTTCGAGATCGCCCCGGCCGGCACCGTCGACCAGGTGCTCGCTCTGTTCGACCCGGCGATCAGGCAGGTCGGCGAGGCCGAGTTCATCGACCTGACCGAGCGCGCCCGGGCACGGTATCTGCGCGGCGAGGGGCCGATCTTCGAGTTGTACGAGACCGCCGAGGATCTCACCAACCAGGATTCGGACGATCCGGCGGCCGCGGCCCGCGACAACACCCTGGCCGCCAGCATTCGCCGGCAGACCTTCGCACTGTGGACCCAGGAATTCGCGCGCCGCGCCAGCGGTATCGCGCCCACCTTCGGTTTCCGGTCGATCCTCGAACCGCCCGCGGAAACCCCCGCCGCGCGGCAGGCACTGGCCGCCCTCTCGCCCGCGGCCGCTCAGGCCGTCGCCCAGGTCCAGGAATGGCTGGCCGACACCTATCCTGAGCAAACCGGGAAACTGCGCGTCGACTACGCGGAGGTCCGGCGAACACCCGAGGGCTGGCGGGTCCCCTACAACACGGTTGATTTCCTGGACCGCGGCCAGCGTGTCCGGGCGATCTTCCCAGCGCCGGCGTTGGTCTACCGGGAAATCGAACACGACCTCCGTCAGGCCGCCTCCCAACCGGGCGGGCTTTCGACTCCCATCCGGTATCCGGATCGCGAATACTGGCGTGAGATCGTCGACGACGAGTACCGCGCCTCGGGATTCGGATATCTGGGCGTGCCACCGCAGGCGATCACCGGCTGGGAGCGTGTCACCGCCGACGGCACCGAGACCGGCGAGATCCGGCAGAACCCGGAATACCATTCCGGGCCGGTGCGGTCCGGGTTCCCCAAGCCCGAGAACACCCTCGAATATCTCCAGTTATTCCATGCCTTCGGCTGGCTCGACCGCCGGAAGTTCGTGATCGGGTTCGCCCACTCCGAGGTGTATTTCCTGGTCGACCGGACAAGGAACCTGCTGGCCACCAACAGGTCGTACTTCGAGGCCAACACCATGGTGGTGGCGACCTCACCGGTCCGCTTCACCGACGACCACCTCGACAACTACGCATGGCGGCGGGTCGACATCGCCAGCCTCTACCGGGAACTGGCGAACAAACCGCCAACCCTGGAACTGTGTGGCCCGGACGTCACGACCAGCGTCGAGGCGTCCGAGGTGCTGGCGGCGCTGGCCGAGTTTCCCCGGCCCACGCCACCGGTCGACGAACAGGGGTCGTTCCCGGAACTGGACCCGAGCGTCCTGAAACTGGCGGCCGACACCGCGAACCGGCTGGGGCTGCCGCACCCCGTCAGCGCACCGACCCGCGAGGCACAGGACGCGCGGCAGCGTGGCTATCTGCTCAGTCTCGACGAATGCCGGTCCGTGGTCGTCGGGCGTTCCTGGGAACAGCGTGCCCGGTCGTTCGGACCCGATTGTTGGCCCGCCGACCAAGCTGTCGACGCGCTGGCGGCCGAGGGTCTGGTGCTCGGTCAGGACGGCCCGCGGGTGAACCATTTCGGGAAGTTCTTTCCGGTACGGCCGACCACGTTCTCGATCGGCTGGCACAACGTCGTCGGCACCTGTCTCGGATTCGCACTGGCCGCCGGCCTGGTCACGGATTTCCGGGACCCGCGGCCGCCCGCGGTGAAATGGCTGGTCGACTGCGCCAACGTGGTGATCCGGTCCGGCAGGGAACTGGACAGGCGGCTCGTCGCCGATCTTCGGCCACCCCAGGAACTCACCCCCGGCGTCGCCGGCCTGATCGCCGCGATCCCCACGGTGCTGACGGCCGGCCATCGCCAGGGACCCCTCCCGCATGTTCTGGAACCGGCGATCCGCGCGATCGCCGCGGCGACCGGCGGGTCCGAACTCGACGTGAACGCGGCGCTCTATTTCGGCCTGCTGCTGGAACAGATGCTGCGCAGCAACTCCCATTCCAGCCCCGGCAACGAGCGATATGTCACCAGCCTGCCGGCGTGGGCGGTGTCGGGCCAGGTGTTGAAGGGCCGGCAGGGGTCGGGATGGGACGAGATCAGGGCGATGGCCCAACAGTCCCTGGCGAAACTGGGCAAGGCAGCGACGGCCGCCGCGCCCGTGGTGGACGCCATCGGCGACGGCCACAGCACCCTGTCGGTGCTCGGGCGGGCGCTGGCGACCGTATCCGGTTTCGAGAACGACCCCGACGAGGCCGTCGCGCGGATCGTCCTGTATGGACTGTACGGCGAGGACAACCCGGCCATCGCCGCGCTGGCCGGCGCGATCCTGGGGGCGCGGACGGGTGTGCCCGGTCTTCCACAGCAGGCGCTGCGCAAGCTGGTCTCCCGTTTCGAACTGGAGGACCTGGCCAGCGATCTGGTCCTGCGGTTCGCCCACCACGACGACCCGAACTGGCCGGACGAGACGCGGCGGGAGGCGTGGCTGAAACGCTATCCACCGGCCCCCGTCGAGGAACCGGCCGAGGCCGAACAGGTTGCCGCGCAACCCGAAGCGCCGGCCGAACCCCCGGTTCCCGACCAACCGGAGGCGCCAGCTCAGTCCGAGACCCAGTCCGAACCCGAGGCCCAGCAGGCCGCGACCAGCCCGGCACCGGTCGCGGAGCCGGCCCAGCCCGCCGAACCGGCGACGCCGTCGTGGTCGTGGGACCGGCTGTACGGGAGCCTGCTCGCCGGGGCCATCGGTGACGCGCTCGGCGCTCCGATCGAGTTCCAGCCGCTGGAACGGATCATCGACGAGCACGGGCCGCGCGGCATCACCGGCTATGTCCGGGACGGCGACGGCACCGGCCGCATCACCGACGACACACAGCTGACGTTGTTCACCGCCGAGGCCCTGATCTGGGCGCACCGCGCGATCCGCGCGGCCGGCGGCGACCCGAAGGCCGCCAACCCGCGATACGCGCTGCAGATGGGCTACCAGCGTTGGCTGCACACCCAGGGCAGGGCGTGGGAGACCGTGCGCGGACCCCGCTCGACCGCTCCGCTACCGGACTACGGGCTGCTCACCCAGCACGAGCTGTTCCAGCGGCGCTCACCGGGCGCCACCTGCTTCGCCAGTCTGGAGAACTTCGGCCGCACCGGCGTGATGGCCGACTTCGAGCATCCGATCAACGACTCCAAGGGCTGCGGCGGCGTCATCCGGGTCGCCCCGATCGCGATGTGGTCCACCGACCCGGCCGAGGTGTTCGGGTTGGCGGCGGCCAGCGCCGCCCTCACTCACGGGCATCCCAGCGGATACCTGTCCGCCGGTGCCCTCGCGGTGATCGTGCAGCGCCTGTTGCTCGACCAGCCGATCAGGACGGCCATCGCGGACGCCCGCGCCGAGTTGCTGACCTGGCCGGGGCATGAGGAAACCGTCGAGTCTCTGGACATGGCGGTCGATTTGGCCGCCCAGGGGCGTCCGACCGCGCGGATGACGGAGAGTCTCGGCACCGGGTTCACCGGGGAATGCGCCCTGGCCATCGCCGTCTACGCGACGCTGGTGACCCGCGGCCCGAACAACGCGCTGGTGATCGCCGTCAACCACAGCGGCGACAGTGACTCGACGGCCGCGATCTGCGGCAACATCGTCGGCGCGCTGTACGGGGTGGACGCGATCAGGCGGGAATGGCGGGAAGGCCTGCGGACGGCGGACCTGGTCCGGTCGGTCGCCGAGGATCTGTTCCGGGAGTTCGGCCCGGACCCGCTGCCGGTCTCGGAGTCGGGGTCGGTGTCAGGATCACTGTCGGCCGAGCCCGGACCGGGAACCATCCCGGTGCCCAACCCGGCCGATGTCCTGCCACCCGACGCGGCGGAGCCGCCCACCGGCCGGCCCGCCTGATCGCCGTCAGCTCATTCGGTCCTGGTCCCAGACCGACGACCAGGACTGGCGGATCCCGACGCAGTGCCACACGGTGACGTCCGTGTTCGCGCCCGAAACACCACCGGGGTAGTGCGCGGTGGTCATCGCCTGAACCGAGGTGCACAGGTTCGACAGCTGCGATCCGACCGCCTCAGGACCGATCACCAGCGCGTCCGTGTCGGCCGCCGGAGGCTGTCCGAAGAACCAGAAACCCCGGTTCGGACTGTAGACGGTGGGTAGGCCGCGTGCCGGACCGAACTTGGCGAGCGCCGACGCCTGCCAGTAGCTGGCGGTGACCACCGCCGTGCGTGCCCGTTGGTCGGCTGGCAGGGAGAGGTAGGCGGTCGCCACGGTGTCGGTGAGCTCTGGCCAACCGACGCTGCCGCCGCTGACCAGGTCACCGCTGTCGGTGGAGCGCGGCGGAAGGATCGGCAGCACCAACAGGACGGTGACCAGCGCGGACACCGCAGCGGTCGGCCAGTCGACCGCCCAGCGCCACCACACCGCCGGCCGGTGCCGCTGGATCTCCACGGCTCCCGCCGCCCAGCACACCGCGTACAACCCGGCCACGTAGTAGTACCGGCCCTCGGCGGCGATGAACAGCGCCGCCGTCACCAGGCTGGCCACGGCCATGAACCGGTAGGCCCGCAGGTCGGGTGAGCGCAGCAGCCGCCACAGGCCGTAGCACAGCAGCACCGCGCCGAACAGCACCCCAGCGCCCAGAAGCGCCCAGGGCAGGAAGCCGAGCCGGCCGCCGTAGCCGGCCTCGACCTCGGCGGCGACCTGGCTGTTCATGGCCAGCTGGGGCCATCCGTTGTGGGCCTGCCACAGCAGCGACGGCACCATCGTCAGCACCGCGACCGCCAGGCCCAGCCACAGTAGTGGGCGCCGCAGCATGTCGCGGGGTCCCATCACCAGCACGGTGCCGGCCAGGGCGATCCAGAAGATCGGGATCAGGTACTTGACCTGCAGGTCGACGGCGGTGACGAGCCCGGCGTAGAGCAGCAGGCGGTCGTCGCGAACGCGGACCCAGCGCACGATCAGCCAGGTGGTCACCGTCCACAGGAACGGGTCGATGGTGGAGGTCGCCAGCAGGTGGCCGGTGCCCAGCAGTTCGATCGACGCGCCGTAGGCGACGGCGGTCAGCAGCTGCGCCCGCCGCTCGCCGCCCAGTTCGCGCGCGATCATGGCCGCGAACACCACACCGGCCGCCGTGACCAGCACCGCCGGCAGGCGCAGCACGACGAGCGAATCGGGTGCGATCGTGGTCATCAGCCGGGCCAGCAGCGGCAACAGCGGCGGCTGGTCGGCATAGCCCCACGCCGGGTGCTGGCCGGCGGCGATGAAGTACAGCTCGTCGCCGAAGTACCCGAGGCGCCAGCTCGTGCCCAGCAGCAACGCCGCCACCACACCGGCCACGATGAACACCGGCAGCCGCGCGAACCGCGGCACGCCGCCGCTGGTCGCCCCTGACTGGGTCGACGCGACCGCCTCGGCTGGCGAGGTCGTCTCTTCTCCGTAACCCGCCGACACCCACAACCCCCGATACGGATATTTCGGATTTATCGGAGATCGTAACAGTACGACGACGGCAGACTACCGTCCGCTGGGCGCGTCAGTGGCCGAATTCGTAACCTGTCCGGCGCAAGCTAGCAGCTTCGCGCGGTGACGAGAACGACCGGTTGATCACGCGGAACGGCGGTGTAGTTAGTAGTTAGTAACTGGTATCTGCTATCTTTCCGGCCATGGGATCAACGCCGACCGAGCGCATGTCGGGACAGCAGCGACGCGAACAACTACTGGAGCTGGCCGCGGAGGAGTTCGCCCGGGCCGGCCTGCACGGCACCTCGACGGACACGCTGGCCCGGCGCGCCGGGATCACCCAGACCTATGTGTTCCGGCTGTTCGGCTCGAAAAAGGCCCTGTTCCTGCAGGTCGTGGAGCGGGCGTTCAGCCGGCTCATCGACGGGATGGACCAGGCCAGGCAACAGAGAACGGGCCGCGACGCGGTCGCCGCGATGGGCCAGTTCTATGACAGCGCGCTGGCCGACCGGACCGCGCTACTCGTGCAACTGCAGGCGTTCGCCGCCTGCGGTGACCCGGAGGTGCGCGAGGCCGTACGCGAGCACATGTCGCGCATGTGGGCGGCGGCCGAGCGCAGCGGACTGCCGCCGGTCGCGGTCAAGACGTTCATCGCCTACGGCATGTTGCTCAACACCTCCGCGGCGCTGGAGTCCAGCGAGGTCGACGAGGACTGGGCGCTGGGCATCCGCACCCGCATTCACGCCGGCTTGTTCGAGCACATCACCGAGGAGAACAATCAATGAGCACCTCCACCAGCCCCGCGACCAGCGAGGCGGTCGGCGGCCGGGGCACCCCACTCGTGGCGGCGTTGGTGTTCATCGCGTTGGTCGTGGCCGCGATCGGCAGCCTCGGCGCGCCACTGATCACCGCGGTCGCCCAGGACTACGGGGTGTCGCTGACGGCGTCGCAGTGGACGTTGACCGCCACGCTGCTCACCGGGGCGGTCGCGACGCCACTGTTGGGCCGGTTGGGTTCGGATCGTCGCCGACGGACCGTCGTGCTGGGGACACTGATCGCGGTGCTGGTCGGCAGCGTCGCCACGGTGGTGCCCGGGCCGTTCGCGCTGCTGCTGGCCGGCCGGGCCGCGCAGGGCGTCGGTCTGGGGCTGACCGCGTTGATGATGGCCACCGCGCGGCGGCATCTCGGCGGCCGCGCGCCGAGCACGATCGCGATGCTGTCGGTGGCCTCCACGGTCGGGATCGGCATCGGCTATCCGGCGGCGGGGCTGTTGACCCAGTTCGGTGGGGTGCGTGCCGCCTATCTGCTCGGGCTTGTCGTGGCGGCGGCGGCACTGCTGATCGGGATCGTGGCGCTGCCCCGCGACACCACGCCGGCAGCCGAGAAGACGACCGACACCACGAAGGACACGGCGTCCCAGGTCGGTGGGGCGGACTGGCTCGGCGCGGTGTTGTTGTCGCTCGGGCTGGTCGCGGTGCTGGTGGTGGCCAGTGAGACCGGGCTGTGGACCAGCCGCCCGGTGGTGGCGGGGATCGTGCTGGCGGCCGGGATCGTGGTGCTGGCCGGCTGGGTGGCGGTGGAGCGGCGGGTGCGCAGGCCGCTGGTGGACCTGATCGCGTTGCGGCATCCGGCGGTCGCCGGCGCGAACCTGATCATGGCCGTCTCGGGTGTCGCGATGTATCTGCTGTTCACGCTGATCACCCGATACGTGCAGACTCCGCCGCTGGCCGGCTACGGCTACGGCCTCACCGACTTCGAGGCCGGTCTCGTGCTGGTGCCGTTCTCCGTCCTCGGGTTCGTCGCAGGGCGGATCGTGCCGAAGCTACGGGGCCGGCTGGGTCCGTTCCCGCTGCTGGCGGCCAGTGGTGTGGTGGTCGCGCTCGCCTGCGCGCTGTTCGCGGCCAGCCGTTCGCTTGGTGTGGCATGGCCGATCGTGGCGATGGGCGTGCTCGGGTTCGGGGTCGGCGGGTTCTCGGCGTCCATGCCGCAGGCGATCCTCGCGGTCACGCCGCCGACGGAGACCGCGGCGGCGATGAGCGTCAACCAGGTGGTCCGGTCGGTGGGGTTCGCACTGGGCAGCGCGCTGTCCGGGCTGCTGCTGGCGGCCGCCACCCCGGTCGCACAGTTCGTGCCGACCGGGGTGGGGTACACGGTGGCCGCGTGGGTGGGCGCTGGCCTGGCGGTGGCCAGCATCGCGCTCGCCCTGGGCGCTCAGAACAGGGTGTCGAGGACGCTGGCGTCATAGGCGATCGTCTCGGTCCGGCCGGACAGTGCCTTGGCCGCCCACTCGGGGTCGGCCAGCAGCGCGCGGCCGACCGCGACGAGGTCGAACTCGTCGTGGTTGAGGCGTTCCAGCAGCAGGTCCAGCCCGGTGACGGCGGCATGCCGCGACCGGCCCAGCGGGCCGTTGAATTCCTTGTCCAGGCCGACCGAGCCGACGGTGATCGTGGGCTTGCCGGTCAGTTTCTTCGCCCAGCCGGCCAGGTTGAGGTCGCTGCCGTCGAACTCAGGCAGCCAGTAGCGTCGGGTCGAGGCGTGGAAGACGTCCACACCGGCCTCGGCCAGCGGGGTGAGGATCCGCTCCAGTTCCGCCGGGGTTTCGGCGATCTTCGCGTCGTAGTTGTCGGACTTCCACTGCGAGAACCGGAACACGACCGGGAACTCGGGGCTGACGGCGGCGCGCACCGCGCGCACGATCTCGGTGGCGAACCTGGCCCGGGACACCGGGTCGCCGCCGTAGCCGTCGGTGCGGTGGTTCGTGCCCGCCCACAGGAAGCTGTCGATGAGGTAGCCGTGCGCGCCGTGCAGTTCGACGCCGTCGAAACCGATGCGCCGCGCGTCGGCGGCGGCCTGCGCGAAGGCGGCGATCACGGCATCGATGTCGTCCTGGGTCATCGCCCTGCCGTGCGGGGCACCGTTGAGGCCGATGCCGGACGGGCCCTCGGCGGGCGGTGCGTCGGGGTCACGCGGGTCGCGGGCGAGGCCGGTGTGCCACAGCTGCGGCATGATCGCGCCGCCCGCCTGGTGCACCTCGTCGACCACGTTGGCCCAGCCGGCCAGCGGCTTGTCGCCGTGGAAGAACGGCACGTTGGGGTAGGCGGCGGCCGCGACCCGGTTGATGTAGGTGCCCTCGGTGATGATCAGGCCAACCTGGTTGGCGGCGCGGCGGGCGTAGTAGGCGGCGACGTCGGGGCCGGGAATCCCGTCCGGTGACAGCCGCCGGGTCATCGGGGCCATCACGATCCGGTTCCGCAGGGTCAGCTCGTTGATGGTGAACGGCCGCCCCAGGGCCGTTGCGATGTCGCTGCCGGCCGGTGCCGCCATGACATGCCTCCGAAAGTGCGTGAGTTGTGCTGGATTCGCTGGTGGTGGCGAATGATCCGCCATCAGCTTCCAACCCAACCGTTGTACGGGACATGCCGAAATAAAACGTGGCTCATGTCATCTTGACAACGGTCCGTCGTTCATTCGTCACGGTCGGGCATCAGCACAGCGTGCTCACGGGGACGGGGAATCTCGGAGATCGCGCTGCCTCGCTTTCGGCCGAGACGCCGAGGTGACTCCGTACGCTCGCAACTACTTACGCTACATTCATGGAGCGTAAGTAGTTGCGAGCGTACGGAGGCATGCCGTCATGACAACCCCAGCCGTCAGCGAACCGCAGCACCGGTCCGAGCAGGCCGACCACGAACCGGGGCATCCGCGCAGATGGGCGGTGCTGGGGATCTGCGTGGTGTGCCTGCTGGTCGTCTGGATGGACAGCACCATCCTCAACGTGGCGCTCAAGACCATCCAGGAGGACCTGAACGCCACCCAGGCCGACATGCAGTGGGCCATGAGCTCCTACACGCTGATCTTCGCGGGGCTCACGTTGAGCTTCGGCCTGGTGGGCGACCGCTACGGGCGCAAGCCCGTCCTGCTGGTGGGGCTGGCCGTGTTCGGCCTGGGCTCGGCCCTGTCGGCGTGGGCCGACAGCCCGATCCAACTGATCATGGCCCGTGGGGTGATGGGCATCGGCTCGGCCACGGTGTTCCCGATCACCCTGTCGATCATCACCAACGTGTTCCCCGCCGGACAGCGCGCCAAGGCGGTCGGGGTGTGGTCGGCCGCGGGCGGGGTGGGCGCCGCCATCGGTCCGCTGGTCGGCGGCTACCTGCTGGGGCACTGGTGGTGGGGCAGCATCTTCCTGGTCAACGTGCCGCTCGTGGCCGCCTGCCTGCTGGCGATCTGGCTCGTCGTGCCCGACTCCCGTGACCCGAAACCGGGCCGGGTCGACATCCTCGGCGTGGCGTTGTCGGTGCTGGGGATCGTGGCCGTGGTGTACGGCATCATCCGCGCCGGCGACCAGGCCGACTGGACCCGCCCCGAGGTCCTCGGCGCGCTGCTCGGCGGGCTGCTGGTGCTCGCGATCTTCGCCCTCGTCGAGCGACACAGCGACCACCCGGCCCTGGACGTGACGTTCTTCCGGCAGGGCGCGTTCACGGCGGGCGCCACCTCCGTCGCCATCGCCTTCTTCGCCCTCATGGGGCTGTCGTTCGCGCTCTCGTACTACCTGCAGGGCGTCCGTGGGGACAGTCCCCTGCTCGCCGGTGTGCTGCTGGTCCCGGGAGCGATCGGCATCGCCCTCGGGTCGGTGGCCGCGCCGCTGCTGACCCGGCATCTCAGCATCCGGCTGACCACGACCGCCGGCATGGTGCTCCTGGCGGCCGCCAACCTCGCCTTCCTGTCAATCGGCCGGGACACGACGGCCTGGGTGTACGAGCCGCTGATCCTGCTCAGCGGCGTCGGGACCGGGCTGGCCCTGACCGCGCCCACCGAGTCGATGATGTCGGTGGTGCCGCGGGAGCGCGCCGGAGAGGGTTCCGCCGTGAACAGCGCGCTGCGGAACATCGGCGGCGCCCTCGGGGTGGCCGTCCTCGGCGCGTTGTTGGCCGGCTCGTACCGCGCGCACCTGGGCGACGCCGCCAGCGTGCTGCCCGCCCAGTACCGCGAGCAGGCGTCCGGCTCGATCGCGGGAACGCTGGGCGCCGTCGAGCGGGTCACCGCCGCCGGGCGGCTCGCGATCGGGCAGGGTCAGCTCTCGATGGCACAGGCTCTGCGGCTGCGCTCTCAGCTAACGGATCTGGTGGGACGCGCCTGCGACGCGTACGTGTCGGCCTTCCACGTGGCTCTATTCTGTGGTGCCATGGTCGTCCTACTGGGCGCGGTCGTCGCGCTCGTCTGGCTACCCGGCCGCCATCGCCCTTTCCGGGAGACGCTCCGGGAGACACCGTGACGGCCGCCGCGGACCACCACGCGCGACGGCCCCCGGCCAGTCCCCGCACCGGCCGGCCGCGCAGCTCGACGATCGACGCGGCCATCCTGGAGGCGACCCTGGACGAGTTCGCCGAGAACGGCATGCAAGGCATGACGATCGCCCGGATCGCGGCCCGCGCGGGGGTGCCCCGCAGCACCGTGTACCGCCGCTGGTCGAGCGTCGACGAGCTGGCCCGCGACGCACTCGACTCCGTCCGCGATCCTGCCCCGCGGCCCCCGGGCGGCAGCGTGCGCGACGACCTGCTGTTCATGCTCGAGTACTCCAGGCACATCGTCACGGCCACCCGCTTCGGCCAGCTGCTGCCGCAGCTGGCCGTCGAGGCCAGGCGCGACCCCGGCAGGTCGCGGAACTACGTGACCGAGCGGATCGGGCCGGACCGGGCCGTGCTCGCCGGGGTGATGCGACGCGGCATCGACGAGAGGCTCATCCGCGCCGGCACCGACATCGACCTGGTCCTCGACACGCTCCTGGGCCTCATCGAGCACCGCAGCCTCTTCGGCCTGGCCCCCGTGACCTCGGCCCAGCTGGCCCAGCTCGTCGACGTCTTCCTCGCCGGACTCGCGCCGCGTGACGACAACTGAGGACCGATGGCGGCCGCCTTCGAACGCGGCTTGATCGTCCCCGGCGAGTTCGTCAGGCAGCGCCGGCCGGCGTGCCGAAGTGTCGGCGGGTGTCGGCGGCGAGGCTGGCGAAGACCGGCGCGTTGAACCGCCCAGCCAGCGGACCGGTCGGCCGCAGCAGCGGCCCGGGTTCGAGGGCGAACGTCCAGGTGAACCGGCAGCCCGTCGGCGTCGGCTCGATCAGGTAGTCCTCGGCGAACCGGTGGAACAGCGGCAGGCTCGCCTGCACCGCGAAGAACGAGTGCCGCCGCCCCTCCTCCCACCGGAAGAACCGCTGACGCAACCGCAGCAGCCCGGCGACCTGGATGGTCCGGTTGGTGCCCACCCCGAACGGACGGTCGGTGGTGTAGCGACCGTTTCCGAGCAGCCGGCACCAGGACAGCGGCCGATCGCCGGTCAGCTCGGCCCACACCCGCTCGGCCGACGCCGACAGCTCCATCGGATACCGATACCGGACCGGCGCGGCGTCGAAGACGTCCGCGTCGCAGGGCGCCAACTCATACCAACGGCTCACCGCGGCAGACTGCCACAGATCGACCGGCACCGCCCAGCCCTTCGGGTCAGGTGCCGGCCAGCACCTCCACCACCGGCGCGAACTCCTCGAAGAACGCCTCGTTCACGGTCACATAGGAGACCCCGAAGTCGTCGCGGCGGCGCCGCAGCTCGTCGGCCATCTGCTGGGTGGAACCGCGCAGCATGCTCAGCGAGTCATGCTCGATCAGGGTGGCCGCGTCGACTCCCAGGAACCGCTCGATCCACGGTGTCGGCTCCGCGCCGATCACGAACAGGTTCATGGACAGTTCGATGTCGTCGGCCCGCTCCCCGGCCAGCTCCCGAAGTTCCGTGGTCACCTCGACGATCTCGTCGCGGGTCGCCAGCGGTCCCCGGGTCACGGCGACGATGTCCGCCTTGGCCGCGGCCATCGCCCGCGCCCTGGGTCCGGAGGCGGCGACCATCACCGTCGTGTGCCGGTTCCCGTCCAGTTCCCGCAGGTCGTCGATGATCTGCGCGGCATGCGCCAGCCGCTGCGCGCCGGTGCTCGGCGGCATCCCGATGACCTCGTGGGCCTGGCGGATCACGTCCGGCCGGCCGGTGCCGACACCGAGCTCAAGCCGGCCGTCGATCAGGGTGCCGAGACTGTGCGCGTCCCAGGCCGCCAGCCTCGGCGGCCGCAGCGGGCTGGCCAGTACGAACGTGCCGACCCGCAGGGTCGTGGTGGCCGCCGCCGCCAACGCCAGCGCGGGCCACGGTGACAAGAGTTGGGTGCCGTCGGGTGTCAGCAGCGTCGAATAGCCCAGGTTCTCGACCCGCCGCGCCCTCGCCTGCCAGCCGGTGCCATCGGCGCGCGGCGATGCCACCACACCGAAACGGAATGTCCGGTCGCTCAACGTTCCTCACTTCTCAGCCGTGGGATGCTGTCCGGCCGGTTGGCCGGTGCTGCCACCGATCATGGCATCGGACTGGTCGGGCGGGCTGGGGGAATCGCCGTCCTTGTGCGCGTCTCCAGCCGGTTTCTCGGGCGGGATGATGCCGGACAGATCACCGCCGTTGTCGTTGACCCGCAACACGAACGGCCGGGCCTCGGTGTAGTGGACCACCGACACCGAGCACGGGTCGACCACGATCCGCTGGAACCCGTCCAGGTGCAGACCCAGTGCGTCGGCGAGCACCGCCTTGATCACGTCACCGTGGCTGCACGCCAGCCAGATCGCGTTGGCGCCGTGTTCCGCGGTGATCCGCCGGTCGTGGGCGCGGATCGCGGCCACCGCCCGCGACTGCACGGTCGCCAGGCCCTCGCCACCCGGAAACACCGCCGCCGACGGATGCTGCTGCACCACCCGCCACAGCGGTTCCTTGACCAGGCCCTTCAGTTCACGACCGGTCCAGTCGCCGTAGTCGACCTCGGCCAGATCGGCTTCGGTGCTGGCGGTCAGCCCACGCTCACCCAGCAGCGGCGCCAGAGTCTGCTCGCACCGCAACAACGGCGAGCAGGCCACCGCCGCCAGCGGCACCCCGGCGAGCCGGCGCACCAGGCCCTCGGCCTGTTTCAGGCCGGTCTCGTCCAACCCGACGGCCGGGCTACGACCGGCCAGCACGCCCGACCCGTTGGCGTTGGACCGGGCGTGCCGCAACAGAATGACGGTGGCCACGCGCCGAGCCTACGAGCCCGCCACCCCGGCGGCCTCGACCGCGTCCACGGCGGCCCGCAACGTGGCGAACGCCTGCTCCTGGCCCACCACCATCGGTGTCACGGTCAGTGTGGTCACACCGACCTCGGCGAGCGCGGCCACACCGTCGCGGATGCGTTCCGGTGGGCCCAGCAGCGAGGTGGCGTCGATGAACTCGGCCGGCACGGCGGCCATCGCACCCTGGTAGTCCCTCGCGAGGTAGCGGTTCTGGACCTCCTCGGCGGCCTCACCGAACCCCATCCGCGTCGCGAGATCCTTGTAGAAGTTGCGTTTCCGGCTACCCATACCGCCGATGTAGAGGGCGGCGTAGGGGCGGACGACATCGGCGCAGGCCCGCCAGTCGTCACCGATCACCAGCGGCACGGTCGGCACGATGTCGAATCCGGTCAGGTCGCCAGCACCGTCGGGGGTGGTGTGGCCGGCACGGGCCCGCCCGGCACGGATGTGCCCCAAAGCCTCACCGGCGTACTTCGGTGAGAAGAAGATCGCCAGCCAGCCGTCGGCGATCTCGCCGGCCAGTTCCAGGTTCTTCGGGCCGACCGCCGCCAGGTAGATCGGGATGTACTCGCGGACCGGGTGCACCGTCAGGGTCAGTGCCTTGCCCGGCCCCTCCGGCAGCGGTAGCTGGTAGTGCTTGCCGGCGTAGCGGACCCGCTCCCGGCGCAACGCCATCCGCACGATGTCCACGTATTCGCGGGTGCGTTCCAGCGGCTTGTCGAACCGGACACCGTGCCAGCCCTCCGACACCTGCGGCCCCGACACGCCCAGACCCAGCCGGAACCGGCCACCCGAGAGAGTGTCCAGGGTCGCCGCGGTCATCGCGGTCATCGCCGGCGAACGGCCCGGGATCTGCAGGATCGCGCTGCCCACGTCGATGTGCTCGGTCTGCGCCGCCACCCACGCGAGCACGGTCGGCGCGTCCGATCCGTACGCCTCCGCCACCCACGCCACCGCGTAGCCGAGCCGGTCGGCCTCCCGGGCGAGCGCCAGATTGTTGGCGTCGTTGCCCGCGCCCCAGTACCCAAGGTTCACGCCGAGTCGCATGAGCACGAACACTACCTGCCGGTAACGACGACTCCAAGCAACCAACGGACGACACGTTCGGGCGACGAGTTGATCTGGTTGGTGCGAGCCGCCCCGGTCTGGGCGCTCGGGCCGTTACGCTTGCCGATCGTGGAGTATCGGCAGTTGGGCGGCAGTGGCCTGCGGGTTTCGCGGATCGGGTTGGGCACCATGACCTGGGGGGTGGAGACGGACCCGGATGAGGCGGCCAGCCAACTCGTCGCGTTCATCGACGCCGGCGGCACGCTCGTCGACACCGCCGACGTCTACACCGAGGGCGAGAGCGAACGCATCCTCGGCGACCTGCTGCGCGACGTGGTACCCCGCGACGATGTCGTGCTCGCGACCAAGGCCGTCGCGCGCCGCACCGACGGACCGTTCGGCGGCGGAGCCTCCCGTGGTGCGCTGCTGCGCGCCCTCGACGGCTCGATGGCCCGGCTCGGCGTCGACCACATCGACCTGTGGCAGCTACACGCCTGGGATCCGACCGTGCCGATCGAGGAGACCCTCGCCGCCGTGGACGCGGCCGTGACCAGCGGCCGCGTCGGATACGTCGGCGTGTCGAACTACTGCGGGTGGCAGCTGGCGACCGCCGCCACCCACCAACGGGTGGCCGCGCGCAGCCCCATCGTGTCCGTGCAGGTCGAGTACTCGCTGGCCGAACGCGGGGTGGAACGTGAGGTGGTGCCGGCCGCCGAGCAGCACGGGGTCGGCGTGCTGCCGTGGGCGCCGCTGGGCCGGGGCGTGCTGACCGGAAAGTACCGCGGCGGCACCCCCGCCGACTCGCGCGGTGCGTCACCCCGGATGGCCGGCTATGTCGACCAGCACCGCACCGAACACGCCGCCCGGATCGTGGAGGCGGTGGTCACCGCCGCCGACGGGCTGGGCACCTCGCCGCTGGCGGTCGCCCTGGCGTGGGTGCGGGACAGACCGACCGTCGTAGCGCCGATCGTCGGAGCGCGCGACACAGTCCAACTGACGGGATCACTCGCCGCCGAGGAACTGTGCCTGCCCGCCGAGATCCGGGCGGCGTTGGACGATGTCAGCGCGGTCGAGTTCGGCTATCCCGAGCGCCGACTGCCCTGACTGGCCGGGCGAAATCCGGCCAACCAATCACCAACCAGGGGTGTCCCCCACGTGAACGTAGGGGCATGCTGAAGGAACGTCACCGATGGCGGAGGTCGTGGCAGTGCGAATTGTCCCCACGTTGGTCACCACGGGCGTGGTGATCGCCGTGTGCGCGGGATGCTCCACCGGAACGTCCCAGGACAACCTGCAGGGTGCGCCGGGCCTGGCCGCCGCCACCCCGGCGGTGTCCCCACCGGCCTCGTCACCGGCCGGCACCACACTGCCGGCCGCCGCCGGCGTGACCTGGTCGTCGGTGGCGGTGTCCGGCATGGTGCTGGACAACACCACCCGCACGCTGGCGGTCGCGGTGACCAAACCGGCCGCCCTGTGGCTGTACTCGTTGGACAACCCGACCACGCCACCACGCGTGGTGGGCCTGCCCGGCCCGGCCGCCACACTGTCGCTGGCCAGGGCCGGCGGTCCGGTGCTGGCACCCGTCACCACCGCCAACCAGGTGGTCCAGGTCGCGCTTCCGGCCGGCACGACCAGCGTGGTGCCGGTGGCCGGTGGCCCCACCAGCGCGGCGCAACTCAACGGGCAACTGCTCGTCGCCGTGCCGGGCCGCAAGACGGTCGACGTGCTGTCCGGCAACACCGTCGTGCACAGCATCACCGGCGACAACGCGCCCGACCAGGTGCTCACGGTCGACGGCAAGACCGCGGTGCTGGACCGGCCGAACTCCGCGCTCTACGACCTGCACCCGGCCGGCGGCCTCGGCGCCGGCCTGCGCGCCGGTGACGGTGCCACCAACGCGGTCACCGACGAGTACGGGCGGGTGCTGGTGGTCGACACCCGCGGCGGCGAACTGCTCGCGTTCACGCTCGACACGATCATCATGCGGCAGCGTTATCCGCTGCCCGGATCCCCCTACGGCATCGCCTACGACACGAAACGCGACCTGGCCTGGGTAACCCTCACCGCCACCAACCAGCTCGTCGGATTCGCCATGACCGGGGGATCACCAACCGAGAAGTACCGGCTTTCAACCGTCCGCCAACCCAATTCGGTGGCGGTCGATCCGGCCAGCGGGCGCGTGTACGTCGGGTCCGCCGCCGGGGAAGGAATACGGGTGATTACGCCATGACCGATGGGGTGATCGACGGGGACTGGGAGTACCGGCCGCTGCGCCTGCCGGCCTGCCTGTCCCGACGTGCCGCGATGATCCAACTCGCCGTGCAGGCCGAGTTCTGCGACTGGGAGCTGTCCCGCGTGCTGCTCTACGCGGACGGCACCCGCAAGGTGTGGTTGCGGCGCCGCCGCACCCCCGCCGGCGTGCCGGACCTGATCCTCTGACGGCCTCGGGCCGTCAGGAGTTGCGCAGCAGTCGATCCAGGACCCGGGTGCCGAACGTCAGGGCGTCCACCGGCACCCGCTCGTCCACACCGTGGAACAGCGCGGTGAAATCCAGATCGGCCGGCAGCTTCAGCGGTGCGAAACCAAACGACCGGATGCCCAGCGTCTGGAACGATTTGGCGTCCGTGCCACCCGAGAACATGTAGGGCAACAACTTCGCGCCCGGATCCTCCGCACTGATCGACTCCGCCATCGTGTCCACCAGCGCGCCATCGAAACTCGTCGACGCCGACGGCAGGTTGTCCCACTCGTACTCCACGTCCGGACCGAGAATCTCCTTCAGCTCCCGCTCGAACGCCTCCTCGCGGCCCGGCAGCACCCGGCAGTCCACCGTCGCCTCCGCCACCGACGGGATCACATTCGCCTTGTAGCCGGCGGACAACATCGTGGGATTCGCGGTGTCGCGCAGCGACGCGCCGATCATCCGCGACAGGTTGCCCAGCTTGCCGACCGCACCCTCCAGATCATCCTCCGGGAACTGGATCCCGGTGATCTCCGTGACCCCGGCCAGGAACTCCCGCACACCATCCGTCAGCACCAAGGGAAACTGGTGCTGGCCCAGCCGTGACACGGCCGCGCACAGCTTCGTCACCGCGTTGTCGCGGTGCACCATCGAGCCGTGCCCGGCCGCGCCGCGCACCCGCAGTGTCATCCAGCGGATCCCCTTCTCCGCGGTCTGCACCAGATAGGCGCGCACGTTGTCGCCGAGCGTCACGGAGAACCCGCCAACCTCGCTGATCGCCTCCGTCGCGCCCTCGAACAGCTCCGGACGGTGCTTGACCAGCCACTGGGCACCCTGGTGACCGCCGGCCTCCTCGTCCGCGAGGAACCCGAAAATGATGTCCCGGGGCGGCACGTAGCCCTCGCGGCGGAACTGGCGGGCCACCGCCAGGCTCATGCCGTCCATGCCCTTCATGTCGACCGCGCCGCGCCCCCACACGTAGCCGTCCTGGACGGCGCCGGAGAACGGATGCACGGTCCACTCGCTCGGATCCGCCGGCACCACGTCCAGATGCCCCTGCACGAGCAGCGCGCCGCGGCTCGGGTCGGCGCCGGGCAGCCGGGCGAACACGTTGCCGCGGCCCTTGGCGCCGGACTCGACATAGGTGGTCTCGTAACCGACCTCGGCCAGCTTCTCCGCCACGTACTCGGCCGCCGCGCGTTCGCCGACCAGCGTCTCCGGGTCGTTCGTGTTGGTGCTGTCGATCCGGATCAGGTCGCTGACCAGACCCGTGACCTCCGCCTCGGCTGCGCTGCCGCCGGTCGGTCGCTCGACGCTCTGCCCCTGTGTCTGCCCCTGTGCCATCCACCCGTTCTACCATCGGCGAATATGGCGTGACCCGACATAACGGTGGTCACCGTGACCGGGGATGATCAGGTCACAGTGGGGTCGACTTGGGTTCGGTCGGGTGGATCAGCTAGGCTGTGCGCCACCACCGCAGAACATCGCTGCACTGGTCCGAGTGGCGGAAAGGCAGACGCGCTAGCTTGAGGTGCTAGTGCCCGATTAAGGGCGTGGGGGTTCAAGTCCCCCCTCGGACACAATCCATCATTGCCATCGTGCGGGTCGAGACATGTCTCGACCCGCACGTTTGTGGTGCCGCGTTGCGCTTGCCGCCGTCAGACGTAGCTGAACAACGGGGGAAATACGAGGACCACGGTCCAGGCCCACACGGCGTACACCGGCAGGTAGCCGGTCTGCCAACGTTCGAGCGCCGCGAACGGCCTGCGCCGGCGGATGAACGTCAG
>DASVLX010000266.1:0-10749 GCA_036384655.1 Pseudonocardiaceae bacterium | reverse complement strand
AGCCCCCGCCCGCCCAGGGGGCGACCCCTTGGTCAGTCTATCGCCGCAGGTCAGCGTCACAAAAACAGAAATCGGCTGGTGTGGATAAACGAGGCGCTCTGTGCACGGATGCGGGCGGGCGAGCCCGTTGTCGGGTATAGGACGGGTGCTCGACGGGCAGGTGGCGCCGGGCGGACGCCACGCGACCTTGTGGCCTTGCCGCATCGAGCGGTGATCGGCTACTGACGGGAGATGCCACCGGCCCCGGCCGGTGGCATCTCGTCCGGTGAGTAGGGCGCGAACATGACCTTGCGCCGCACCGGGTCGGCGTCGATCAGCCGTACCGATATCCGCTCGCCCTCGGGCAGGTTGTCGCCAACGCACTTGGCCAGGACCGGCGGATCGGCCACGAACACCTCACCGCTGCCGTTGCGCGCCTCGGCGTGCAGCACCACGGCGGGGAACACCTCGCCGATCCGGTCGGCCAGCATCCACGAGCCCACCTGGGCCAGACAGGTCCGCTCCACCCGGGCGGCCAGCGCGTCCGACGACGCCATCAGCGCGGGCAGATTGGGCAACGCGGCGCGCACCCATTCGGGCACCTCGGTTTCCGCGCATACGGCCAGGCAGACCTCGGCCGCGAACCGGTCGACCAGCCGTCGCAGCGGCGCGGTGACGTGCGTGTACGCCGCGCCCAGGCCGGCGTGACCGGTGGTCCGCGCGATCACCCCGCCGTCGGTGTCCAGCACCGAATAGCCTGCACCGCGCAGTAAGCGGGTGGCGTCCACGTGGAACGCCAGCGCCTCCGGCCGGATGGGATCGAGTTCGGCGAGCATCTCGGTAGCGCTGACGTCCTCGGGCCACGCGATACCCAGGGTCCGCGCGCGTTCGCGCAGGCTGACCATGGTGTCGGTGTCCGCCTCGGGCAGGGTGCGCAGCACACCGATGCCGGCCTCCAACATCAGTTGCGCGGCTGACATCCCGGTCAGCAGGGACAGTTCGGCGTTCCACGCCTCCACGTCCACCCGCGAGCGCAGCACCAGCCGCCAGCCGCCGTCCTCGTCGGCGACCACCTGCTGTTCGGGCAGTTGCAGTTCGACGGCGCCCCGGTTGACCGCGTGCTCCCGGCGCAGCCTGCCGAACTCGGGCAACGCCGCGAACGACGGATGCGGGATGCCGTGCAGGAGTTCGCAGCGCACGGTGTCGAAGTCGTACTGCGCGACGGACCGGACGATGGCCCGGCGCACGTACACGAAGGTGGGCTCGCCGTCGGCGTCGCAGTCGACGGTCCACAGCACGGCCGGGCGCACCTGGTCGGGCAGCAGGCTGGCCGCGTCCTGGCTGAGCAGCGCCGGATGCAGCGGCACTGCCTCGTCGGGCAGGAAGAGGGTCTGGCCGCGCCGTCTCGCCTCGGTGTCCAATGCCCCGCCGGGCCGGACGAAATGGGCCACGTCGGCGATCGCGTAGTCCAGCCGGAACCCGCCGCGCGGCCGGCGGCGCAGCAGCATGGCCTGGTCGAGATCCTTGGCGCCGGGCGGATCGATGGTCACCAGCGGCAGATCGGTGGCGTCCTCCCGATCGGGCCAACCACCCCAGCCGGTCCAGCCGGCGGAAACGGCCTGTTCGGCCTCGACAAGTGCCGAGGTCGGATAGTCCGACGGCAGACCGAACTCCGCGCGGACACCGGTGAAGTCCTGCGCCGCGCCCCGGACGTTCTGGCGAGCCGGGTCAATCGCCACACCTCGACCCTAGTTCGATCGCGGCGGTTGCGGAATCGGGTCCAGGCAGGACACCAGGACGGTGGTGTCCTCGGCGTTGTGGACGCGCCGGCCGTTGCGTTCCCGGTAGACCAGATCACCGCTGGCATCGATCTCCACGAGATAGCCGGCCTCGGCCAGCTGTTCCTCGTCCAGGTCGACGAGTTTCTCCGGCCGGGACGGTACGACCCGGTAGATCGGCCAGGACAGATGCCCGAAGGCACGGTGGAACTCGGCCAGCAGGTAGGTCATCTGCTGCTGCCAGGGCAGCGGCATCGCCTCGGCAAGTGATCGCGGCACCACGACATAGCGTTCGTCACAGCCTGGCCTCTGTCCGCTGTCGAGATAGTCGCGCAGTGGCGTGCTGGACGCGGGTGGCCCACTCGGCCGGGGAATCGGATTCGGGGTGAACATGCTGGCCTCCTCGCCCTTGGTCAGACCCCAGGACGAACCGCCTGCTGCACCAGATCCGGGTCGTTCCAGTTCATGGCCCTGACGTGAACCAGTTCGCCGGTCTGCGGGGCCTCGACGACCTGGTTGCCTCCCAGGTACATGAAGACGTGGTGAATCGTGCTCGGGTCACTCGGGTTGTACGCCAAGAACATCAAATCACCTGGTTGCGCGTTCCGCACGGGTAGCAGCGCGCCGGCCGTGAACTGCTCGGCGGAGGTGCGCGGCAGGTTGATGCCGGCGGCCTGGAACGCCCGCAGCATGAGGCCGGAGCAGTCGAACGTGTTCGGGCCGGTCGCGCCCCACACATACGGCTTGCCCACCTGCGCCAGGGCGAAGGCGATGGCCTTGGCGGCGACCCGACTGTCACTGGGCAGTATAATACCAGAACTGGCGCCACAACCGGTCGGATCGGCGACCTGACCGAGGTTTTTCACGAGATATGCGGCCAGCGCGGTCCAGTTGTTGTACGCCAACGGAAACGCGGAACGCTCCACGGCCTGGGCGTCCTGGCCGGGCGGCTGCTGCTGCCAGTTCGGCACGGTGGCGAGGACGTCGTAGAACTTGTTGATCTCGTAGCTGACGTCGAGCAGTTGGGTCGTCGTGCCCCAGCCCTGTGACGGACGCATCTGGAAGATGCCCAGGCTGTCGCGGTCGCCGTACGGGATGTTGCGGAGGGCGGACTCCTGCATGCCGGCCTGGATGGCGACCTGCCAGGCCAGCGGTGGCAGCTTGCGCTGCTTGCCGATGGTGATGATCTGGTTGACGATCGCCTGCTGGTCACCGTTCAGCGAGGCGGCCCGGCCGCTGCCGGAGCTGACGTCGACGGCCGAGTACGGCCCGAGCGTGGCGTCGCAGGAGGTGTTCCGGTACGCCAGCTCGGCGGCCTGCTCCGCGCCGCCGAGTACGACATTGACGATGGTGCCGACCAGCAGCACCACCACGACCACAGCAACCGCGCCGACCGCCAGCACCAGGGCGCCGACGCGCCGCATGTCAGGATCCCCCGGTGTAGGTGGACACCAGCCAGCCCGTCGGGGTGTTGACCACCGTGATGTCCAGGTCGCCGCCATTGGTAGGCAGCCTGATCAGCTCGGAGCTGGTGTAGGACTCCATCACGACCGGGCCACCGGTGACCGCCGTGGCCTGGATGTTGCTCGGGTCGACGGTGCTCATCTGGGTGGCCAGGAACTCGGGCTCGGTGTACGGCCGCAGCTGGTCCAGCCACTGCGCCGATGTCATCCCGACCGGATGGTTCACCCAGGCGGCGGCCCATGCCTTGGCCACCGACACCGCGTTCGGATCGGGCGCGGCCGAGGTCGGATGTTCCGGTATCGAGGTCAGCCGGGTCTGTGGGCTGGTGGTCGTCGTGCTGGTCGGTGTGGCGAACCAGGAACCGTTGTTGGCGGTGGTCGCGTTGCCCGGACCGGACGAGCCGCGACTGGCGATGCCGCGGACCTGCGGCAGGAGCGCCGCGATCACCAGCGCCAGCACCGCCAGGCCGATGATCGCGGCCAGCAGATGTCGCGGCGAGCGCAACGGCCAGGCCCACAGCCGGCGATACACCGCGGAGCGGCCTCGGTTCGTGCGGATCGGCATGAGCTTCTACTCCATCACCTGGACTGGCCGTCCCAGCCGCCGTCCCGGACCTCCAGGCCGCGGGACGGGCGGTAAAGCACGTACACCGGACGGCCGGCGACCATCTCCGTCTCCGCCCGCCGTGGGCCGGACCCCACGCCTGCCGGCCTGCTGCCCTGCGACGGCACCACGAACAGGTCGCTGGTCCGGTCCCAGCCGCGGTCCACCACCGGTGACGCGTCGACCAGCCGGCTGCGGGCCTCCGGCACGACCGTGGAACCGCCGTAGCGCGACCCGCCGTGCGGCAGCGCCGCCCGGTCTCCGTCGCCGCCGCCCCACAGCGAGCGGGTCCGGTCCATCCGCTGGGCGCTGGCCCGCATCGCCGGCCCGGAGGCCTGCGCCGGGATGGTCGCCTCGGGCCGGATGTGTGGTTCGTCGCCGCCAGCGGCCACATCGCCGTCCCGGACGCCGCGCCAGAACTGCTCCTGCGCGGTCGGTTCGGCCCTGCGGCGGCGTGGAAACCACCTGGGCGCCGACGGCACGCCGGCCCCGGAGGCCGCCACCGACACCTCGACCATCTGCCACATCCGTCGCCCGGGCTTGCCGACCATAAAGAACACCACGGTCATCAGAGTGGCCAGCAGCAACTGAGCGATCAGCGACAGCGAACTCGCGGTGAAGATCAGGTTCAGCAGCAGCGCGTCGATGCCGGCCAGCGCGGACAGCAGCAGCACGTTGAACAGCACCGCGCCGGCGGCCCGGGCGACCCGGGGCAGCAGGTCCTCGATGACCATCGCGGCGAGCCCGATCAGCGGCGCGGCGAGGATCAGGACCCGCAGCAGGACCTGGGCGAGCAGCACGGCGGCCTTGGCGAACAACTGGAACAGCGCGTAGGCGATCGCCTGGAACAGCGCCAGGAAGCCGTCGCCGGTGCGGCTGCCCGCGGTGCCCTCGAAATAGCCGGCCGTGGAACCGAGTTTGGCCGGCATGCTCTTGTAGTCGTTCTGTTTGGCGGCCAGCGCGGCCGAATCGGTTGAGGTGGTGGAGTTCTCCTCGTCCACCGTCCAGGCCTGGTCGGCCAGCAGCTCCGGGCCGTACTGGGTGGCCTGCGGGGCGTTGGGATCACCGAACTCGCCGCGCAGCCAGTTGGTGTAGATCACATGGTTGTACAGCTCGTTGGGGAACGCGTTGAGCTGTGACGTCGCCTGATCCGGGGACAGGAACCCGGCCTCGATCTGCGAGGTCTTCTGCAGCAGGATGCTGTCGGCCTCGGTGTAGAGCGGGCCGAGCGCGAGCACCGACGCCGCGAGCCACATCCCGGCCAGCGCCCAGGTGGTGCGTTTACCGATCCTGGCGAGGTCGCCGGTCCAGATGTATCGGAACAGCATGATCGCCAGGATCAGCGCGACCGGCGCGAACCAACGAACGTAGACGTTGTCGTAGAAGGTGTTCGCGGCCTTCTGCACACCGTTGTCCAGCGGCGCGAACATGCTGTCCGGCGAGAGCATCACGTAGTGCAGGCTGTTGGTGGCGCCGACGATGTTCTTGCCCACGTCGAACAGCTCGTTGCCGACCCAGGTGTCGATCACCGAGTTGGGGTCGGTGATCGTCTGGCCGAGCACGCACTGGTCCTGGTACGCGTGCCAAACGACGCCCGCGTAGTTGTACTTGATGTAGTTGTCGTTGAGATCGCCCTTGCCGGGGGTCGGCGGGTCGATCGTGCCGACCATGCCCGAGCCGGGGCGTTCCGGCAGCGGCGCCACCCCGCATCCGTCGGCGAACGCCGGCATGCCGAACACGACCTGCGAGCCGAGTATGCCGGCGACGATCAGCAGCACGGTTCGCTTGCGATGTGAGCGCAGCGGGATACCCAGCGCGCGGCGGCGCCTGTTCCAGCGCCGGAACACACCCAGCAGCACGGCGACGGTCACGACCGCCGCCTCGATGACCCCGCTCATGCGAGATCGTCCCGGCCCGTGCGGCGCTGGCCGCCGGTCGGGTCGGAGGCATCCGAGCCCGGCGTGGTGATCAGCTCGTCGGCCAGGCCGACCTCAAGCTCGGCGTCGAACTCGTCGTCGTCGAGTCCCTCGTCGCCAAGATCGTTCCCGTCGAGATCGTCGCCATCCAGATCGTCGCTGACGAAGTGAGCACCATTGAGACGCCTGCCGTCGGCGGGACCGTCGTCGATCGGATCGCCACCGAGACCCGGAGGCGCGGGCACCGACTGGCCGTTGGCCGCCGGGATCGCGGCGCGCTCCTCGCGGGTGGCGTCCGGGGTGGTGTCCAGTGCCGCGCGCAGATGCTCCAGATGCGGGCCGGAGAAGTCGATTCGCATCCGCTCCACGCCCCCGGCACCGTCGGCGAAGATGAACTGCCGGGGCGACCGGTCCCGCTCGGTCATGCCCTGATCGCCGCCGGGCCGCCGGCCCAGGCTGGCCACCACCTGCTCGTACCCGGCGCCAACCGGCACCTTCAGCAGCCGCAACGCGTCGGCCTGGGCCTGTCCGTCGTCCAGCCGGCCGACGAACACCGAGTCCAACAACGTCACGAAGCCCTGGATGCGCAGGAAGTCCGCGGGGATCTGGCTGGACAGCAGCACCCGGACGTTCCACTTACGGGAGTCACGGGCGAACCGGTTCATCAGCACCCGGCCGGTTGGCACCTCGGAAAGGAAGAACGCCTCGTCGATCCAGACACCCTTGCGTTCGTCCTTCGGTCGCTCATAGATGGACCGCTGGGTCAGCCAGGCCGCCAGGTTGAGCAGTTCCACGCCGAGCGCCTCGGCGTCCGTCCAGTGCTCCCGGCCGACGCCGTCCTTGGGCAGGGTCAGACCGGCCATGGTCAGGACGGTCAGCCGGTCGTCGCGGGTCTCGGAGTACGGGTCGGCGTCCCGCTCCGGGATGAGCAGGCTCATCCGGTCCCGCATCTCGTCCAGGAAGTCGGCCACTACGACGGCGTGCTCATGATGTTCGCCGGCGTCCCGGCGCAGCGCGTCGAACACCTGCGCCAGGTCCGCGTCGATCCGGCCACCGACGGTCCGCACCGCGCGCAGCAGCACGATCCTGGTCTGTGGCAGCCGGGCCACCTCGTAGGGCAGCAGGCCGGTCAGCACGTCCAGCACCAGCCGGCGACGGGTCGCGGCGGCCAGTGCCTTCTCCCGCCGCCAGGCGCGTTCCGGATCGTCCTCGTCGAGGAAATGCGCCAGATCCGGCTCCGCGACCACCCGATACGGGTTGAGGATGCCGGGCTGTGCGTTGAGCAGGTTGATTGGCCGCGCGAACCGGCGCAGTTCGGGCAGGTCACACAGCCGCGCCAGCGGGCCGGACGGGTCGAGCAGGGTCCAGTGCGCGCCGGCGCGCAGCGTCTTGTAGACGAGGCCGCCACCGAGGAACGACTTACCGCCACCGAGCCCGGCGACCAGGGCGGTCAACCCGGAGCTGTCCCGGATTTCCTGGGCCATCCAGGCGTCCCAGGCGACCGGCCGGCGGGTCGCGGTGCAGGTCTCGCCGAGCAGGACGCCACGCCGGTCGCCAACCTCGGCGGTGGCGGTCGGCACCGCCGAGGCGGCCCAGACGACCGAGCCCCTGCGCGCGTACGCGGCGTTGGCCAGCGGCTCGCCCGGGATGAACTCACGGGCCAGTTGGTACTGCGCCTCCGGGTGCTCGATGGCGACCTTGGGCTTGTACATCTCCAGCAACTGCTGGGCCAGCCGCAGGGCCTCGCGTTCGGTGGCGCCGGACACCGCCAGCCGCCACCAGGACCGGACCCGGGTGCCCAGCTCGGTGAACCCGGAGGTCATCTCGTCGTCGATCTCCAGCACGCGGGATGCCTGCCGGGACAACGACTGCGGCGGGTCGAGCTCATGCTCGTCCGTGTAGTGCCGGACCTGCGAACGCACCTTGTTCATCTGGCGCTGCAGTTCGCCGGACACGTCCTCGGGGCGCCGCACGTAGATCCGCGCCGACCACTCGACCGAGGTGGGCAGCCGGTCGGCGTGCTGCACCCAGGGGTCGTCCACCTCGGGGATCTGCAGGCCGTGCATCTGGCCAACGGTCAGCACCGTCACATACCGCCGGAGGCCGGCGTTCGAGCCGGTGCGACCTCGCACGGTGACGGTCGGTGAATAGGGCTCGGCGTAGAAGTCGGCCGCGTCGGTGAAGCTGGCCAGGTCCTCGGGTTCCCAGTTCGCGCCCGGCACGGCCGGCAGGTTGCGCGGCGCGGGCAGGCCCAGCGAGCAGGACCGGTGCATCAGCCAGGACATCTCCTCGGCGGTCACCGGACGGCCCTGCAGACCTGCCGAGCCGACCACCTGGTCCAGGTGCTCGACCTCGCTGTCCAGCGCGACCAGTTCGGCGTCCACGGCATCCGGGAAGATCCTGCGCAGCAGTGGCGCGGCCCGTTCCACCGCGCGGTCCATCATGTTCCGGGTCTGCACCTGAACGCCGAGGTAGACCTCCTTCTCGGCCATCGACCGGCCGAGCAACTGCTGCTGCTCACCGACCATGTAGTCGTCGAAGGTGAGCGCGCCGGGCGTGTCCGGCAGCCGGTTGACCGCGTTGTGCACATGCGCCTCGGCCCACATCCGGACCGGATACGGGCGGGTCGTCACCCGCAGGTGCAGCCAGCGGCCCTGGAGCTCGGAGTACTGCCCGGCGATCGCGGTGATGAGGTCCTGACGCTGCGAGTCGGACCGGAACGACCAGCGCTGTGGGGCCAGCCGGTACCACGCGTACACCTCCTGCGAGGTGCGCAGCAGGTGCCCGTCGATGCTGCGGGCCAGGATCGACGGTGTGTAGTGCGGAATGGCCTGCTCACCGGGCAGCCGACGGCCGCGTCGGCTGTACTGGGGCTGCTCCGCCCGTACCCCGTAGGGGGGCGTGCCGCCCGCGGCACCGCCAGCACCGCGACGGCCGCTATTCGCCCGGCGTCCGAACACCGCCTACCTCCTTGCTGACCGACCGCGCCGCCGCTTGTGCCGCGCGCCCGCCCGTGGTGATCCGGTGACCGGCTGCCGAGGTGGCTGTGCCGCCATCCAGATCGCCTGCTGACCAGACCTGTCCCAGTTACGAGGACCGGGTGGGGGAACCTGCTCCCAGGACAGTTGCCGCCGCTCGGGCTGCCCCACCAGCCGGCCGTTCACCCCCTCCGCCGTGTTCGGCGCCGCCACCGCCCTACCAGGGACCGTGGCCTGCTGGCTGGCCGCCCTCCTGGTGGCCGCCCTCCTGCCGGCCGAGACCTTCGGGCGGGGGCGCTGCGCGCGGACCCGGATCCGGGTCGCGCTGGCGGCGCCGCCGATGGCCGTGGTCTTCTCCCGGGGCGACTGCAGCTCACCCAGCCACATCGCGAAAACAGCGCTGAGTGGGCGCTCATGGGTGATTCGGCGGGTCACGAAGCGCGTCACCGCGATCGTGATGACCAGGGCCCAGGCCGCCGGGAAGAAACCGAAGTGAAACCCGATCACATGTTCGACTGACAATGTGACAAAGAACACCAGGATGCCGATGCCCCAGCCCACGTACCTGACGCGCCAGGGGAACGTGGCCTTGGGTGGGCCAAGCCAGACCGCATCGACGCGGTACACCTCATCGTCGGTGCGTACCCGCACAGCAACTCACCCTGCCGGTCAACTGGTGAAGAGGTTGGCGAGCCACGTGCCGAGGTTCACGCCGGCCCCGGTCACCGCCAACCCGATGATCGCCAGTGCCACGAACACGCCGATGATCCGGCGCATGACACCGGCGTTGTCACCCTTGCTGCCGCCCAGCCACAACAACAACAGCGCGATCCCCAGCAGCACCAAAGGAACGATGTTCTTGAGCAGCCAGTCACTGAAGGCACTGGTAGTAAGGCCTGTGGCGGCCAGCGTGCTGAGGGCCGAGCCCGTCATCTCGTCCTCCCTGGGGCGAGCACCGGGGCGGACAGTCGCGATGCGGCGACGGGTTCAGCAGCCGCCCCGGATGCTGGTGTCGAGTGGGACATGTCCGCATGACGTTGAGTAGTGATCGACACGCGCAGAGTTGATCCTATCCGGTTCCCCCGTCGTGCATTGCAGTCTCGTCGGGCACTGTTCATGATGAGCCGTCATCGGCCCGGTGAGACTGAAATCCACCCGTTCGCCGTAGCCTCAGGTCAGAAGTGGCACCGGTCGAGCAACGGACGGTGGAGAAGTGTAGCGAGCCCTGGGTCATGTCAACACCATCCGATGGAGCAACCCTGGTGCCACTGGTCACAGACATGACGCCTGGGCCTGGGGATCATCAACCGCATCGTGATCATGATGCCAACCACAGATGCCCCCGTCCACCCCGGGGCCGGGCAGCGACTCGTTGCGACTACGCGAGCACCGCCGAACGGCGTGGTGACTAGGCAGACGCGCCGTCGAGGGTCAACCGATGGGTGGCGAGTACCTCTTCCCACTGGCCCGGCGTCGCGATGTATCCGCCTGTATCGACCACCATGCCCACTGTGCAGTTCCGGTGCACACGGGCCACGCGCTCGCGGTCCGGTCCTTCAGGCTTGCGGTCGGGCTCGATCGTGAGCAGCTCAATCCGATCCGTTGCCGGGTAGTAGACGGCCAGGACCACCGGCGGCCGATACGAGATGATGCGGTCCAGGACATCGCTGAACTGCTCATTCTCAAGAGCGACTACCACCGGTGTGTCGGAGCGGAAGCTCGCCGGAACATGTCCCTGAGCCGCAAGTTTGGTGATAATGGCCACAGCTCGCTTGGCAGCGGCCTTACGTTCTGCTGTCAACATTCCCGCCACCTCCGCAAGTTCTCGTCCCACTCGTCCAGCATCTTGTCGAGCTCTTCGTAGAAGAGTCGATTGACCACATCATGCCCCTTGGGAGGGATCTCGCACAGATCCTCCCGCGTACCAGCCTGATCGCGACGGGTGAACCTGTGCGCATGAACCACTCCATGTGCGCTGTCCACCCTGCGCACCTTGTATACATCCTTACCGGCGTGGATCGTCTGCTCCAA
>DASVLX010000265.1:0-9559 GCA_036384655.1 Pseudonocardiaceae bacterium | reverse complement strand
CGCCGGCCCGCGCCGCCTGGGACGGCAGAACCTCAGTCGCGGGAGAGGAGTTTGTCGATCGACGCGGCGGTGCCCGGTCGGGCGAACAGCCAACCCTGTCCGGAGTCGCAACCGATGCGCCGCAACCGGTCGGCCTGCTCGGTGGTTTCCACGCCCTCGGCGGTGACCGTCAGCCCGAGCGCGTGGGCCAGCGAGACCAGGGTCTTCACGATCTTCGCGTCCACCGGGTCGGCGTCGCCCCTGACCTGCAGGCCCTCGACGAACGAGCCGGCGATCTTCAGCTCGTGCACCGGGAGATGCCGGAGGTAGGCGAGATTGGAGTAGCCGGTCCCGAAATCGTCGATGGCGATCCGCGCGCCCATGCCGGCGAGCGTGCGCAGCGCGTCCAGCGGCCCGTCATCGGCCACGCCCATGATCGCGCTCTCGGTGACCTCCAGCTGCAGCTTGGCGGGCGGCAGGCCGGTCTCGGCGAGGATCCTCCGCACATCCGAGACCAGATCGGGTTCGCGAGACTGCCGGACCGCCAGGTTCACGCTCACGAACGGCGCCTTGTCGCCGAACTCGTCTAGCCAGCGCCGGGCCTCCGCGCAGGCGGTGCGCAGAATCCACTTGCCGAGCGGCACGATCAGTCCGGTTTCCTCGGCAAGCTCGATGAACCGGTCCGGTGGCAGCCGGCCGAACACCGGATGCTGCCAGCGCACCAGCGCCTCGACGCCCACGATGCGTTCGTCGGACATCCGCACCAGCGGCTGGTACTCCACGTAGAACTCGTGCCGCTCCATGGCCGCCGGCATCGCGGCCGACAGCGTGAAGCGAGCCACCTCATGGGCGTTGCGCTCGGCGTCGTAGGCGGCCCACCGGGAACGGCCATCCTCCTTCGCCCAGTACTGCGTGATGTCCGCGTCGCGCATGAAGTCGGCGGCCGTGGTGGCCGACACCGCACGTTCCACCACACCGACGCTGGCCGATGCGGACAGTTCGTGACCGGCGATCATTACCGGCGGTCTCAGCGCCCGCAACACCGAATCCGCGATGTCCGTGATGTCGTCGACCGACTCGGTGTCCTCGACGAGCACGACGAACTCGTCGCCGCCCATCCGCGCGACCAGCCGACCGGGCCCGGCGACCGCGTTGTCCAGCCGCTTGGCCACCGCGACCAGCAGTTGGTCACCGATGTCGTGTCCGAGGCTGTCGTTGATCATCTTGAAGCGGTCGAGATCGAGGTAGCAGAGGGCAGCCCGCTTCGGACCGTTGTCCGCGAACACCTCGTCCAGCCGTTCCAGGAACAGCGCCCGGTTGGGTAGCCCGGTCAGCGGGTCGTGGGTGGCCTGGTAGCGCAGCCGCTCGCGCAGTGCGCGCTGCTCGGTGACGTCCTCCATCATCGCGACGAGGTACTGCGGCTGGCCGTCGTCGGCGCGCACCAGGGACGCGGTGACATAGGCCCAGGCCCAACCGCCGTCCGGGCGGTGCAACCGGTTCTCAACCTGGTAGTGGTCAATCTCACCACGGCGCAGCCGGTCCCAGACGTCCCAGCAGGTCACGGTGGAATCCTCGGGGATCAGGTAGTCACGCACATGGCCGCGCACCGCCTGCTCCCGGCTCAGTCCCGCCATCCGGAGCAGCGCGTCGTTGGCGTCCAGCACCCGGCCGGTCATGTCCGCGATGCAGATGCCGGTCGCGACATCGGTGAACATGGCGCGGAACTTGGCCTCGCTGGACCGCAGCGCCATCTCGGCGTCGTCCCGGGCCTGCAACACGGCGGCGCTGATCGCCTCCTGCTCGGCGAGGGTGTTCTCGCGCAGGGCGTGCGCGTAGGCACCGGCGAGCGCGCCCTGGAGCTTGGCCAGCCGGCTGCCCAGCACGGGAGTCGGGGTCAGGCCCAACTCCGGCAGCAGCCGCTCGCCGAGCACGTCGATGGTTCGCTCCAGCGTGCTGACGGTGGTGAAGTGGCAGCCGACCAGTGCCTCACCGGCACGCGTCCCTGCGGCCGCCTCGAAGGGGTCGGACAGCAGCGCCTCGATCAGACCATCGGTGAGGTCGTCCAGTAAGGCCAGCACCTCGGTGCCGCTCATCGGCACGTAGCTGGTCCCGGCGATGGCCGAGGACCACACTCGCGCGAACGGGTGGGTGTCTGACGCGGTGTCGTTCACCGCATCCTGTTCCGCGCGGGCTGGCGTGGCCATGTCAACCGGCCTGCCGCACGGCGAGTCCGGCGGGGCCACTTCCTCGCACCGTGCTGCTCCCTTCACACCCCGCAGTCACGTACACGTCAGACGCGAGCATACGTCCGGACGTGTGATAACACGAATACGGATTTTGCCAACTGTGTGTTACGAAATCGGTTCGGCCGCTGTCGCGTCCCTCATCGGTGTTGTGTGCTACCCGCGCCATGCGCGAACGCGGCGGCCTCGTTGCCCAGGTTCGGGTGGGTCTGCCGACCCAACACCGGCAGTGATCGTCGCAGGTCATCGAGGAACATGTCGGCAAGATCGTGACTGAACCCGTTGCGCACCACGACACGCAGCGCGGCCAGGTCCGTCCGGTTCGCCGGGAATGTGTAGGCCGGCACCAACCAGCCGTTGGAGCGCATGGCAGCGGAAACGTCAAACACAGAGTAGTTGCCGACATCATCACCGAGAGTGAAGGCGAACACGGGCAGTTCGCTGCCATCGGTGAGCAACCGAAACGGCCCCAGCTCAGCAATCCGTTCGGACAGGTGAGTGGCCACGTCTCGGCAGTGCTGCTGCACGCGCCGGTACCCGTCGTAACCCAGACGGATGAAGTTGTAGTACTGGGCGGCGACCTGCCCGCCCGGCCGGGAGAAGTTCAACGCGAACGTCGGCATGTCACCGCCGAGGTAGTTCACCCGGAACACCAGGTCCTCGGGCAGCGCCCGCACGTCCCGCCACACCACCCAGCCGACGCCCGGATACACCAGGCCGTACTTGTGCCCGGAGGTGTTGATGGACGCCACCCGCGGCAGGCGGAAGTCCCAGATCAGCTCGGGATCCAGGAACGGCGCGATCATCGCGCCGGACGCGCCGTCCACATGCACCGGGATGTCCAGACCGGTTCGGTCCCGCAGCTCGTCCAGCGCCGCGCAAACGTTCGCGACCGGCTCGTAGCTGCCGTCGAAGGTCGAACCGAGGATGACCACGACGCCGATGGTGTTCTCGTCGCAGCGGGCGACCGCCTCCTCGGGGGAGAGCGTGAACCGGTCGCCCTCCATCGGCACCAGCCGGGCTTCCACGTCCCAGAAGTTCGCGAACTTCTCCCAGCAGATCTGGACGTTGATGCCCATCACGATGTTCGGTCGGTCGGCGGGCTTGCCGGCGGCCTCGCGGGCGTGCTGCCAGCGGCGCTTCAGGGCCAGCCCGGCAAGCATGCACGCCTCACTCGATCCGGTGGTGGAGCAGCCCGGCGCGTCCTCCGCGTCGGGAGCGCGCCACAGCGCGGCGAGCATCCGGACGCACCGCGCCTCCAGTTCGGCGGTGCGCGGGTACTCGTCCTTGTCGATCATGTTCTTTTCGAAACATTCCGACATCAACCGGTTCGCCTGCGGCTCCATCCAGGTGCTCACGAAGGTGGCCAGGTTCAGTCGGGCATTGCCGTCCAGCATCAGTTCGTCATGTACCACCTGGTACGCGATGTCCGGATCAAGCTCGCGTGTCGGAAATACGTTCTTTGGTACATGCACGGGTTCTCGGGTGAAGATCGGATTCACCGAAACTTCCTCACGGCCCGAGCGCCGGCCGGCCATGGGATGTTGGAGTGGCATGCGCCGACCGTAACGAGATTGTGTGGACCTGTCGCGTGGCACGCCGTTTCGAGATGCGCGGCGGCCGGCGGCGGGGCAACCTGTGATCCGGACTACATGGAGATCCACCCGACCGGGAGGTGCGCGTGCCGAGGTCACGAGGTCCTGGTCGCGCCCGCCGGCGTCGCTGGCGCGGCGCCGCGCTCAACGTGGTCGGCAGTGTGGTATTGGCCGGCGCGATGCTCGGCGGCAGGGTGCTCTGGCCGGATGCCCCGGCCGTGGCCGGACCGGTGCTCGTCCATCCGCAGGACGACTGGGCTGGTTCGCAGATCATCAAACATGAGGGTGTGGGCTCGTACGCGCAGCAGGGAGCGGGCGTCGGGGCGGGCACCCTGCCCGGGCTGGACGTGAGTTCGTACCAGGGCACCGTGAACTGGCCGGCGGTCGCGGGCGGCGGGGCGACATTCGCCTATGTCAAGGCGACCGAGAGCACGACTTACACCAGCCCGACCTTCTCCGCTCAATACAATGGCGCCAAGGCGGCCGGACTGATTCCCGGTGCCTATCATTTCGCCATTCCGAACGCGTCCAGCGGAGCCGCCCAGGCGGACTATTTCCTGGCACATGGTGGCGGGCTCGGCGGACTCAGTCTGCCGCCGGCGGTCGATCTCGAATACAACCCGTACGGCGATACGTGTTATGGCATGTCAGCGCCGGCGCTGGTGTCCTGGGTGCGTGATTTCACGACCGAGGTCGATCGGAAGACGGGTCGTTATCCGACGATCTACACGAGCACCAGTTGGTGGAGCCAGTGCACCGGCAACGACCCGGGTTTCGGCGCCACCGATCCACTGTGGATTCCCCGGTACGGCAGCAGCGTCGGGTCCCTGCCGGCGGGCTGGAACTATCACACGTTCTGGCAGTTCGCCGACGCCGGCCAGTTCCCGGGCGACCAGGACTACTTCAATGGCGCACTGGGCCAGCTGCGCCTGCTGGCGGGCGGCTAGCGGCCCAGCCCGGGCGCCGCGCTACCACGCGATCAGGGTGACTGCCCACGTGAGATGATCACTTGTGCACAACCGCGTGCCGCTGTGCACAGTTTCCGACAGCGGAACGCGAGATCACGCACACTCACCGTCATGAGGGCAGTCATTCTGATCCGCCGAATCGCGCACCGCGCGTTCGTCGCGGCATGCGTGTTGATCGCGGGTGTGACCACACCGCTGGTGGCATCGGCCGGGGCGGTCCTGCTGCCCATGTCCGGCCTGTCAGCGCCGGCCGACCACCCGGACCTGGACTGGGCCGGTTCCCAGATCCGCATCCATGAGCAGGCCGGCCCCGGCCCGCGCGGCGTCCAGACACCGTCCGCCAACTGGCTTCGCGGCTTCGACGTCAGTTCGCACCAACCGGGTGTGGACTTCCGGCGGGCCGCCGCCGGTGGAGCGCGGTTCGCCTACGTCAAGGCGACCGAGGGCACCAGCTACATCAATCCCAGCTTCGCCCAGCAGTACAACGGTGCCTTCGACGCCGGACTGATTCGCGGCGCGTACCACTTCGCGTTACCCAATCGGTCGTCCGGCAAGGCGCAGGCGGACTACTTCATCGGCCATGGCGGCGGCTGGTCCAGGGACGGCCGCACCCTTCCGCCGATGCTGGACATCGAATACAACCCGTACGGCGCGACCTGCTACGGGCTCAGTGCCTCGGCCATGGCCGGCTGGGTGCGCGATTTCGCCACCGAGGTGCACACCCGAACCGGACGCTGGCCGACCATCTACACCAGCACGAGCTGGTGGCACCAGTGCACCGGCGACCGGGTCGACCTGGCCACGCAGGACCCGTTGTTCGTGGCCCGGTACGCGGGGCAGCCCGGACCACTGCCGTCCCGCTGGACGTACTGGACGTTCTGGCAGTACAGCGACTCCGGGTCGCTGCCAGGTGATCAGGACTACTTCGACGGCAGCCAGGAGCGTTTGCGCGCTCTAGCCAACGGCTAGTTCCGGTGTCCCAGGCGGCGCGGGCCGGCGTTCTCGGTCGCTCGCGTGCCTTAGCACGCCACAAGCGATTGAGGCGAGAGGGGCGCGAGCTCGCTCGCGTCTCCGAGCCGATTGAGCTTGTCGACTGTTGGGTCGGGGCGAAGCACCGACCCAACAGGATCACGCTCCCTGCGGCCTTGGCCCGCATTCACCTGGAACGCCGGAACTGTCTGGGTTCAGGGGCGCGCGGGTCCCACGTCGCTGCAATACGCCACGCGGCCTGCGGTTGGGCCGCATCCACCGGGTAGGACAGAGGAGTCCAATGCTGTCAGCCGAAGAGGGCGGGGAGCGCGCCCTCCCAAGCGGCGCGCAGTTCGGTCAGCGACAGGGGGGCGAGGCCGGAGATGGCTACCTCGTCGGAGTTCCGGTCGACCGCGCCGATGCGGGTGTGCGGCACCTCGTGCTCCGCGCACAGGGCGGTGAACCGCTCCGCCCGGTCGCTGGGCACGGCGACGAGCATGCGGCCGGCGGACTCGGAGAACAGCCAGACGAACGGGTCGGCGTCCCCGGGCAACTCGATCCGGCAGCCCACCCCGCCGATCAGCGCCGCCTCGACGACAGCCTGGGCGAGGCCACCGTCGGACAGGTCGTGTGCGGCCGAAACGAGGCCGTCCCGTGCCGCGGCCACCAGGACCTCGGCCAGGCTCCGCTCGGCGGCCAGGTCCACGGCCGGCGGCCGGCCGCCCAGATGGCCGTGCACCACATGCGCCCATTCCGAGCCGGCGAACTCGTCCCGCGTCCGACCGAGCAGCAGCAGGGTCTCGTCGGGCGCCGCGCCGAACCCGGTCGGCACGCGGTGCCGCACGTCGTCGATCACGCCGAGCACACCCACCAGCGGTGTCGGCAGGATCGCCACACCGCCGGTCTGGTTGTAGAAGCTGACATTGCCACCGGTGACCGGGATACCGAGGACCTGGCAACCCTCGGCGATGCCGTGCACCGCCTGCTCGAACTGCCACATGACGCCGGGGTCCTCGGGTGATCCGAAGTTCAGGCAGTCGGTCACCGCGACCGGCTTGGCACCGCTGGCCGCCACATTGCGGTACGCCTCCGCCAGCGCCAACTGCGCGCCCTGATACGGGTCCAGTGCGACGAAGCGCGAGTTGCAGTCGGTCGCCAGCGCGACACCGCGACCGGTGCTCTCGTCGATGCGGATCACGCCGGCGTCGGCGGGCTGGGCAAGCACCGTGCCGCCCCGCACGTACCGGTCGTACTGCTGAGTGACCCACTGGCGGGAGGAGAGGTTCGGTGAGGACACCAGGCGCAGCAGGGCTTCCCGTAGCTCGTCCGGGGTGCTGGGCCGGGTCAGTCCGTCCGGGACGTTCGCGATCAACTCGTCCTGGCTCGCCGGACGAGCCACCGGACGCTGGTAGACGGGACCGTCAAGAGCGACGGTGCGCGGTGGCACGTCCGCCACCGGGTCGCCGTGCCAGGTGATCACCAGCCGGTCCCCGTCGGTGACCTCGCCGATCTCGGTGGCGATGATGTCCCACTTGGCGCAGACCTTCATGAATCCGGCCACATCGGACGGACGCACGACCGCGCACATCCGCTCCTGCGACTCGCTGCACAGAACCTCGGCGGGAGTCATGCCCGTGGCGCGCAGTGGAACGCGGTCCAGCGCGATGTGCATGCCGCCGTCACCGGCGGCGGCCAGCTCGCTGGTCGCGCAGGCCAGGCCGGCGCCACCGAGGTCCGAGATGCCGACCACCAGGCCGGCCGCGAACAGTTCGAGGGAGCACTCGATGAGCACCTTCTCCGCGAAAGGGTCGCCGACCTGCACGCTGGGCAGCTTCTTACGACCGGTGCCGCCCTCATCGCCGGAGAACGTCTCGGAGGCCAGCACCGACACTCCGCCGATGCCGTCCAGGCCGGTGCGGGCCCCGAACAGGATGATCTTGTTGCCGACTCCGGAAGCGAACGCGCGGTGTAGGTCCTCGGCTCGCATGGCGCCCACGCAGAGCGCGTTCACCAGCGGGTTGCCCGCGTACGTCCGGTCGAACACGACCTCGCCGCCGATGTTGGGCAGGCCCAGGCAGTTGCCATAACTGCCGACACCGGACACCACGCCGGGCAGCACCCGCCGGGTGTCCGGCGCGTCGGCCGGACCGAACCGCAGCGAGTCCATCACGGCCAGTGGGCGCGCGCCCATCGCGAGGATGTCCCGGACGATGCCGCCCACGCCGGTGGCCGCGCCCTGGTGCGGTTCCACATAGGACGGATGGTTGTGGCTTTCCACCTTGAAGGTGACCGCCCAGCCGTCACCGATGTCGACCACGCCGGCGTTCTCGCCGATGCCTGCGAGCAGCCCGGCCCGCATCTCGTCGGTGGTGGTCTCCCCGAAGTAACGCAGGTGCACCTTGGAGGACTTGTAGGAGCAGTGCTCGCTCCACATCACCGAGTACATGCCCAGCTCGGCCTCGGTCGGCCGGCGACCGAGGATATCCCGGATGCGCTGGTACTCGTCGTCCTTCAGGCCCAGCTCGCGATGCGGCTGGGGAATGTCCGGTGTGGACCGCGCATGCGTGACCGTGTCGATTCCCACGGTGTTGGTTCCAGCGGTGTTGGTTTCCGCGGCGCCGGTCCCGGTGTCCACCACGTTCGCGCCCGTCATGCCGTCACCATGCTGTCGAGCACGGACTGGAACATGCCGAGGCCGTCGGCGCCGGGTCCGGTCAGCGGGTCGATGGCGTGCTCGGGGTGCGGCATCAGGCCCACCACCCTCCTTCGCGCGTCGGTGATACCGGCGATGTCGCGTTGTGAACCGTTGGGATTGCCCAGATACCGGAACACCACCCGGCCCTCGCCTTCGAGCTCGTCCAGGGTGGCGGGTTCGGCGGTGTAGTTGCCCTCGCCGTGCTTGACCGGCGCCACGATCTCCGCGCCGGGCTGGTAGCGGCCGGTCCACGCGGTATCCGTGCGCTCGACACGGAGTCGCTGGTCGCGGCACACGTAATGCAGGCTCGCGTTGCGGATCAGCGCGCCCGGCAGCAGGCCGGCCTCGCAGAGGATCTGGAAGCCATTGCAGATGCCCAGCACCGGCATCCCGGCCGCGGCCCGCTCGATCACGGTGCCCATGACCGGCGCGAACCGTGCGATGGCACCGCAGCGCAGGTAGTCGCCATAGGAGAAGCCGCCGGGCACGACCACCGCGTCCACGCCATGCAGATCGGCGTCCGCGTGCCAAAGCGCGACCGGCTCGGCGCCGACCCGACGTACGGCGCGGGCCACATCCACATCGTCCAGGGTGCCCGGGAAGGTGATAACGCCGATGCTCATTCCGCGATCCGCCGTACCGTCCAGTCCTCGATCACCGGGTTGGCCAGCAGCCCCTCGGCGATCTTGGCCAGGGTCTCGTCGTCCACGGAGTCCTCGACCTCGATCTCGAACCGTTTGCCCTGGCGTACCTCGTGGATGCCGGTGAAGCCGAGGCGGGGCAGGGCATTGGCCACCGCCTGGCCCTGTGGGTCAAGGATCTCGGGCTTCGGCATGACGTCGACAACGACTCTGGCCACCGGGGCACACTCCAGGACGGAACGACAGAACGGAACGACAACGTGGGGTCGGCGGTACCTGGGAATACTACCCGTGCCGGGTCGACGGCCGTCCCTGCCAGCCAGAACGGTCACACCGTGCGGCGCTCGCGGGTCAAGGCCCTGTTCACCAGGTTGGCCTCGACGGACTGGACGCTCCTGGCCCGCTCGCCGGCGGGTTCGGCGATCGGCGCGCTGGTCTCGGCCGGCCGGGTCGACTGAGCCGGCACGGC
>DASVLX010000264.1:0-4541 GCA_036384655.1 Pseudonocardiaceae bacterium | reverse complement strand
CACCGGCCGCCAGCAGGGCCAGCAACGCCCAGGCGGTCTGTGACGGGGTGGACGCGCCACGACCGATCCACTCCGGATCGTCGTAGGACCGTAGGTCCTCGCCCCAACCGCCGTCGCTGTTCTGGTGCGTCCGCAGCCATTCGACCGCCCGGCGCACCGCCGGGGCCTCGGTCGACACGCCGGCGGCCACCAGGGCCGGAACGACCGCGCCGGTGCCGTACACGTAGTTCGCGCCCCACCGGCCGAACCACGAGCCGTCCGCTTCCTGGTCGCGCAGCAGCCAGCTCACGCCCCGCCGCGTGGCGTCCAGATCGGACAGTCCCTCGGCCGCGAGCATCTCGACGATGTGCGCGGTGACATCCGCCGACGGTGGGTCGATCACCGCGCCGAAGTCGCAGAACGGCAGCTTGAGGACCAACTCCTGGGTGCTGTCCGCATCGAAGGCGCCCCAGCCGCCGTCCTTGCACTGCATGCCGAGCAGCCACCGCACACCGCGGTCGATCGCGGCGCGCACCCTGGGCTGGTCCGGATGCGCGACCTTGCGTAGCGCGAGCACGACCTCGGCGGTGTCGTCGGTGTCCGGGTACCAGTCGTTGGCGAACTCGAACGCCCAGCCGCCCGGCTTCAGGCCGGGCCGGTGGACGGCCCAGTCGCCGCGCACGCCGATCTCCTCGCCGAGCATCCAGTCGGTGGCCTTGAGCAGGGCCGGATGGTCGTTGGGCACACCGGCGTCCAGCAGCCCGGTGACCGCCAGGCAGGTGTCCCAAACCGGGGACTGGCACGCCTCCAGCCACTGGACGGGACCGTCCGGGGTGTCCTGGTGAACGGTGAACGACTCCAGGCCGTCGATCGCCTTGCGCATCACCGGGTGGTCGAGCTGGTAGCCCATCAGGTTCAGCGCCATGATCGAGTAGACCCAGGGGGGCTGGATGCCGCCCCAGCCGCCGTCCGCCTCCTGGCGCGCGATGATCCACTCGGTGGCCTGCCGCAGCGCGAGTTTCCGCAGCGGCTTCCTCGGCAGCCGCTGGTAACGGTGCAGCACCTTGTCGAGCTGCTGGAACGCGCCGGCCCAGGACAGCAGCGGCGCGGTGACCCGGGCCGGGGTCCGCTCGCTGTGCAGTTCGGACACCGAGATGCCCAGTGAGCGGATCGGCTGGAACGCGCTGACCACGGTCAGCGCCACCACGGTCTGCCGGGCCCAGCAGCCCCAGTCGTAGATGTTCAGCGGCACCCAGGAGGGCAGGAGAACGAGTTCCGGAGGCATCACGGGCAGCTCGTCCCAGGACCATTCGCCGAACAACGCCAGCCAGATCCGGGTGAACACCCGGCTGGCCTCGATGCCGCCGTTGGCGACCACGAACTCCCGCGCCTTGCGCATGTGCTCGGCGCCCGGCGCGTCGCCGGCGAGCTTCAGCGCCACATACGCCTCGATCGTGGTGGACAGGTCGGCCGGGCCGTCGTGGAAGGTCGCCCAGGTGCCGTCGGCGCGCTGCTGCGACCGGATCCACCGCGCGGTCTCCTCGGTGCGCCGTGGTTCCCGGATGCGGAGGAACTGCCGCAGCAGCATGTCCTCGGCGTCCATGGTCACGTTCGTTTCCAGGTCGCCCTTCCACCAGCCGTCCTTGTCCTGAATGGACAGCAGGTATTCGCGGCCGCGTTCGGCGGCGCGCTCGGCCGCCTCCCGGTCACGGTCCCGGTCCGGGCCCGTTGGACCCGTCGTGTCGTCGCCGAGTACCGCGTGACTCATCGATCCCTCCTTGTCACGAACCAGGCCGTGGCGCGCAGTGCCTCGGTCACGGAGGCCGGGGCGTCCAACCGGAGCAGGCAGCTCTCGGCGGCGCGGATGCGGCTGTCCGCCTCCGCCTCCGTCCATTCCAGACCGCCCGCCAGCTTCACCAGATCGGCCATCCTGGACAGTCGTTCCTCGTCGTCCACCACGTCTGGTTCGAAGTACATCTCGCGCAGCCGCTCACCCGCGTCGGTACCGGAATCCAGCGCGGCCACCACGGGCACGGACTTCTTGCGGGAGGCGAGATCCGTCATCCTGGGCTTGCCGGTGACCGCCGGCGAGCCCCAGATTCCCAGCAGGTCGTCGACTAGCTGGAACGCCATGCCGAGATGCTCACCGAAGGCCGCCAGTTCGGCCACGGCCTCCTGTGGCGCGTCGACCGCGATGGCGCCGATGGCGGTGGAGCACCGCATCAGCGCGCCGGTCTTGCCGGCCACCATCTCCAGACATTCCGGCAGCGTGACGTCCTGCCGCCGCTCGAAGTCGATGTCCGCGGTCTGACCGGTGATCAGTTGCTGGACGGCCTCGTCGAGGCAGGCGATCACGGCGTCGGCGGAGTCGCGGGTGCTCCCCCGCCGGGCGACCTCGACGGCGAGGGTGAGCATGGCGTCGCCGGCCAGGATCGCGGCCGGGATGCCGAACACCTTCCACGCGGTCGGACGATGCCGGCGCTCGACGTCACCGTCCATCACGTCGTCGTGCAGCAGAGAGAAGTTGTGCACCAGTTCGACGGCGACCGCCGCGGGCACGGCCCGTTCGGGCTCGGCGCCGACCGCCCGCGCGGCCAGCACGGTGAGGGCCGGGCGCAGCACCTTTCCGCCGCCGCCCGGGGTTTCCCGGCCCTGTTCGTCGGCCCAGCCGAGATGGAACCGGGATACCGAGCGCATGCCGGGGGTCAGTTCGTCCACGGCCCGCCGTAGCGCCGGCTCCACCAGCGTCCGGGCCTCGGTGATCTCGACGGGAAGTGTGGCACCGCGCGTCTGCACGGGCACGGCGCCGACCGTGTTCGCGGCGGTGTTCTTGGCGGTGTTCTCGGTCGAGCCGCCGGTCTGGGAGGGCGAGATGCCCACGTTGGTGGTCATGACGTGGCCTCCAGGGTGTGGGGCTGGCCATGGATTTCGCCGGCGGTCGGACCGTCGGTCTGGCCAGCGACGCGGCTGTTGGCCGCGCCGTGACCATTTCTGCCGCGCGCGTCGTGGGCGAGATACGCCCCGACGACGCGGGCGGCTTCGTTTCCGCTTCGCACCGCACCCTCCATCGTGTCGGGCCAACCGGTCGCGGTCCACGCGCCGGCGAGCACACATCCGGGCAGTTCGGTTCGGGCCGGGGGCCGTAGCCGGCCGCTGCCCGGAGTCTGTCGGAACGTCGCCCGCCGTTCGCGGGTGACGAAGAACGAGGTGACCGTGGCGCCCACGGCGGCCGGGAACAGCCTGGCCAGTTCGGGCTCGAACACCTCCCGGAGCCGGGCGGTCGGCTCGTCGATCCACTCCCCCGCCGCGGACAGCGACACCGCGAGGTACTGCCCGCCCGCCGGTGCCCCGCTGACCTCGGTGCGGTCGAACACCCACTGCACGGGCGAACCGACCACGGCGGTGAACGGCGCGTCGGTGACCGGCCGGTCGTAGACGGCGTGCACGTTGATGATCGGGGCCGAGCCGAGTTTCAGCAGCCTGGACGGCTCGGGCAGCGCGCCGGCCGGCAGGATCTCCGCCGCCGACTCGGGTGGGACGGCGACCACCACCGCGTCGGCCGTGACGCTGCCGGTGTCGGTACAGACCAGCCAGCCCTCGGCCGTCGGGCGAATCTCCCGCACCGCGGCGCGGGTCAACACCGTGCCGCCATGCCGGCCGAGGAAGGCGGCGGCGGCCTCGCCGTGCAGTTCACCGAGCGGCCGCCGGGGCACGCCGATGTCGGCGGCGTCGGCATGCCGCAACAGTGCCGTCCGGAACACCTTGGCGCACAACGCGAGGGAGGCGTGGTCGGCGTCGGTGTTCAGGGCGGCCACGGTGATCAGGTTCCACAGCGCTGCCTTGGCCGCCGCGCTCTGGCCATGTGCCGACAGCCAGTCCCCGAACGACCGGTCGTCCAGCGCCGGGTCGGCCGGATCGAGGGTCCGCATCAGGCCGGCGGCCAGCAACACCCTGGCACGGTCCAGAGCGGACAGCAGCCGGTATCCGGACAGCGTGCCGGCGAGGTGCAGTGGGGCCGGCAGGTCGTTGCGAGTCAGTTCGGCGTGTCGACCGTCGGCGGTGACGACCGGGATGTGGAACCGGGGTTGGATGCCGACATGCTCGCCGACCCCGAGCAGGTCGAGGAAGGCTCGGTACTCCTCGTAGCAGCGGAGCAGCACGTGCTGTCCATTGTCGACGGTCAGGTTGTCGCGCTCGAACGAGAACGTCGCGCCACCGAGCCGGGCGCGCCCCTCGAACAGGGTCACCCGCCGTCCCTCGGTGGCCAGCCGGCAGGCGGCCGACAGCCCGGCCAGGCCGCCGCCGACCACCACGACATGTGCGGCACCGGCCTCGACGACCGGGTCATTCCCCGGGTCCATCCCCTCCGTGGTCATGACCGCGCTCCCGCCAGGGACTGGCCGGCGACCACGGCTTTCTCCCAGGTGGGCAGGGAAACCCGGGTCCGGGCCACCAGCCAGGGGCGGGCCATGATCCGGTCCAGCAGGTGGTGGTAGATGCCGGCCATCGCCGCGCAGCAGGCCTGGCTGCGACCGTCGAGCAGCGGCAGCAGCGTCAGTCCC
>DASVLX010000263.1:0-8427 GCA_036384655.1 Pseudonocardiaceae bacterium | reverse complement strand
CGCGCCGGATTCGTCGGCGGCCGCGCCGTATGCCGCGCCGGATTCGTCGGCGGGCGGGGCTGACGCGGTTCCGCACGAGCCGGGGCCGTCGGCGCCCTCTCCCCAGGAACCGCGGTCGGATGCCGGATCGGCCGTGCTGGCGGTGCCACCTGCGTCGCCACCCGTGCCGCCACCGGCGGTGCCCGGCCCGCCGCCCGGCATGGCGCCCATCGTGACCGTGTCCTCGGCACCGGTGTCCACCGTGTCCGGTCCGACCGCACCGGCTTCCCCGCCGAAATTTCCCGGCGCGGAATCACCCGACGGGGAATCACCTGACGCGGAATCACCGGCACCGCCCCGGACGGCCGACCCCGCCCACGCCGCCGGCGACCAGGCCGGCCAGCTCGACCTCGGTCAGCCCGACCAGCCCACGCCGGAATCGGCCACGAGCCAACCGCCCGAGCCCGCCCGGAAGCCGTTTGCCGGGCCGGCCATCCCGGTGATCATCCCCGACCGGCCCAGTACCCCGGCGGAGCAGGGGCGATTCGCCGCGGCCGCGGGCGAGGCGTTCACCGATGCGCTGGCCACCGTGAACGCGGCACTCGCGACGTGGCCGGCACTGCGGCACAGCGACGCCGGCGTCAAGACCGACTATGTCGCGGTCTGCCTGTACCTGGGCCGGGGACACGGCGGCGCGGCGAGGTTGAACGAGGCGCTGCACACCGGCTCCGGCGTGCCGTTCGACGGGTACCTGCCCTGCCTGGTGTCGGGCATCCGCCGACTGCCGACCCATCGCCGCGCCCTGCTGCGCCAGTGCGTCCTCGGTGAGCCGGTCGAACAGCGGTATCCGGTCGGGTCGGTGTTGGCGGCGCCCGATTTCCTCAGCGCGAGCGTGGGCCTCGACGTCGCCGTGCCCGGCGCCGACCTCGACATGCTGATCTGGCCGCGTTCGGCACGGCGGACCTCCGAACTGGGCCTGTCCAGGCCGATCGACGAGGCGCTCTTCCTGGCCGGCCGGCGTTTCAAGGCGCTCGCCGTCCGGATCGCCGACGCTGACCCGGAGGGCGAGGAACAGGACGGCCCGCGCGCGCCACGAACCGCCGTTCTCGTCCGTGAGCTGTCGCCGGACGAGAAGCCCGGAACGTCCGAAGTGGACTCACGTGACCGGGCCGCGCTGGCGAAGCTGGAACGTGCCTGGGCGCAACGGCAGCGGGTGCCGGTCCGTACCCTGGACGATCCGGACATCGTCGTGCGTCTGACCGCACCCCTGGTGGACACCGGAGCCGTGCATGCCGGAGTGGCGGCGATGGTCACGGTGGCGGGCGCCTCCGGCGCGCCAACGACGGCGGTGACATCGTGAAGCGCGGTTCGTCGGCGCGGTGTGGACTGACCAGCCGACTGGTCCGTCGACTGGTCACCACGGCGCTCGTGCTCGCCGCCGCGCTGTCGACGGGCATACCCGTCGCGGCGGCGACCACATCGCCGTCGCTGCCCGGCGACAACTCGCAGCAGTGCCTGCCGGCTCCCAAGGGCAGCGACACGGCGGTGCCGTGGGCGCAGCAACAGCTTGCCCCGCAACGGGTGTGGAACCTCACCCGCGGGGCGGGCGTCACCGTCGCCGTCGTCGACACCGGGGTGGACGCGAACTCGCCGCAACTCGCCGGCAGGGTGCTGCCGGGAATCGACGTGATCCACACCGGCGGTGGCGCGGCCGACACCGACTGCTACGGCCATGGCACCTTCGTCGCCGGGATCATCGGCGCGGCACCGGCCGCCGACACCGGGTTCGCCGGGGTGGCGCCCGATGTCACGATCCTGCCGATTCGCTCCGCCACCGGTCTGCAGAATCCCGCGTCGACGCTGGCGCAGGGCATCCGGGCCGCCGTCGACGCACACGCCCAGATCATCAACGTGTCGTCGAGCACCGATGTCGCGAGCCCGGACCTCAAGTCCGCTGTGGACTATGCCGCTTCCCGCAACGTGCTGATCGTGGCCTCGGCCGCGAACAGTGCCCAGCAGGGCGACCCGGTGACGTATCCCGCGTCGTTTCCCTCGGTGCTCGCGGTCGGTGCGGTCGACTCCACCGGCAGCCGGGCCGACTTCTCGCAGACGGGGTCCTATCTCGGCCTGGTCGCGCCCGGGGTCAACGTGATCAGCATCGGTCCCGGCGGACCGGGGCAGTGGGAGGGGAGCGGGACGAGCTATTCGGCGCCGTTCGTCGCCGGGGTCGCCGCGCTGGTCCATGCCTACCGTCCGGGGCTGACCGCCGACCAGATCCGGCATCGGTTGGAGGTCACCGCGGATCATCCGGCCGCCGACAGCCTGCCCGATCCCGCTTTCGGCTGGGGCATGGTCAATCCGGTCGCGGCGGTGACCGCGGTGCTCCCCGAGGAGGGCGCGGCCGGGGCGCCCGTGGTCAGCCCGCCACCGGCGGCACATCCCCGACTGCCCGACCAGGACCGGGTGGGGCCGTTGGTCGCCATCGTCGGGGTGCTCGCCACGATCGTCCTGGCGTTCGTGCTCCGAACCGCCTGGCTGTTCGGTCCGCCCGGCCGTCGCCGCCGCTGGCGCCCCGCACGGGTCATCTCCCTGCTTCCGTCGAGTACGACGCCCAACAGCGCCAAGTAGATCCCCAACACGTCGGTGCCGCGCCAGGTGGCCGCGGCCTAGGCCGCGCGGGATACCAGACGCACGCGGCGGTCGGCAAACGAGTGTCCACAGGCCGTCCGGACCATCCACAGCGCCGGGTCTCGCCCTTTGTGTCGATGACCTGCGCCGATAGACTGGCCAAGGGGTCGCCCCCTGGGCGGGCGGGGGCTGTCTACTGGCGCTCAAGCTGCCTTGTGCCACGCCATTTTCGGTGTTCTCAGTGGAAGCGGGCCGCAGGCCGTGTGCGGTGCTCACCCACACCGAACCCGCGCGCCCCTGAACCCCAACCTGTTCCGGCGTTCCAGGTGGATGCGGTGCAAGGCCGCAGAACGCCGGCCCGCGCCACCTGGAACACCGGAAACGTTCAGTCCCGCTTTGGCGTGCCTCCGGGCACCAGCGGGGTCTGGACCAGCCGGAGCCCTCGGCGGCGGTTGATGAACTGGGCGCGGCCCTGTGGGAGCACCCGCGGCTTGACGTTGCCGAGGAAGACTCCTTCGTCCTTGGGGCAGGAGAACAGCAACGCCGGCGTGCCCAGTTCCCACATCCGTCGCAGCACCGGGCTCATCATCGCGCGGCTGGCGCCCGCCGTGTTGCGTGCGATGATCAGGTGCAGGCCGATGTCACTGCCATGCGGAATCAACGGCAGCAGCGGGCCCAGCGGGTCACCGGCCATGCCGCCGCCCTCGGTGAGTTCGAAGTCGTCGATGACGATGAACAGCCGCCCGCCCGTCCACCAGTCGCGCTTGCGCAGTCGGTCCGGTGTGATCTCCGGACCGGGCACCCGCTTCTGCAACAGTGCCGCCGCCTGCTGGAGGGAGCCGGCGAGCGCGTCGGTGGCCACGGTGTAGTTAATCTGGTTCTGCTGCGGGACGCAGTCATGCAGTTCGCGGCGGAAGTCGGCGAACATGACTCGCGCCTCGCTGGACGGGTAATGCGCCGCGACGGCCTTCGCGATGTGGCGCAGCATGTTCGTCTTGCCGGTCTCGGCGTCGCCGAAGATCATCAGGTGTGGGCTGCTGTCGAAGTCCTGCCACTGCGGGGTAAGCCCGACGTCCTCGATGCCGAGCGGGACCCGCATGTCGAGCTCTGGCGCGGGCGATTCCGGTGGCGGCAGCTCGCTGACCGACAGCTCGTGCGGCAGCAGGCGCACCTGGGGCGCCTTCGGTGCCGAGGGCAGGGCCAGCGCCTCGGCCAGTTCCATGGTCGCGTCGGCGAGGTCGTCCGTGTAGGGGTTGCCGTCGATCCTCGGCAGTGCGCTCAGGAAATGCATCTTGTCGACGGTGATGCCGCGCCCGGGAATGCTGGGCACCTTGGCGGCGAGCCGGCTGTTGACCTCGGATTCGATCGGGTCGCCCAGCTTCAACTCGAACCGGGTACCGAGCACGTCACGCAGCCACGGACGCATTTCCGTCCACCGGGTGGCGCTGACCATCAGGTGGATGCCGAAGCTCAGGCCACGCGCGGCGAGTTCGGCGAAGCGCCCGTCCAGTTCCTCGAAGTCCTGCTTGGCCGTGTACCAGCCGTCGACGACCAGGAACACGTCGCCGTAGGGATCGGCGTCCCGGTATTCACCACGCTGCCGGGCACGCCGGTAGCTGGCCATCGAGTCGATGTTGTTCGCCGCGAACAGCGCCTCGCGGCGGGCGAGCAGGTTCGACACCTCCAGCACGGTGCGGGTGACCCGGTCCCGGTCCAGGCGGCCGGCGATGCTGCCGACATGCGGCAGTTTCGCCAGGGACGTCAGCGTTCCGCCGAAGTCCAGGCAGTAGAACTGCACCTCCTCGGCGGTGTGGGTCAGCGCGAGACCACAGATCAGGGTGCGCAGGATGGTGCTCTTGCCGCTCTGCGGGCCGCCGACCACGGCGACGTTTCCCTTACTGCCGGCCAGGTCCGCGACGAGCAGCTCCCGGCGTTGCAGGGCCGGCAGGTCCACCAGGCCGGCAGGCACGGTCAGCGTCCTGGTCTCCAGCCCGCCGACCGGGCGCGGGCCGAGGTTGGGGTCGTCCACCAGCGGTGGCAGCAACTGGTCGAGGGTCGGCGGTTCCTTCAGTGGCGGCAGCCACACCTGGTAGGCGCGAGGCCCGATGTCCTTCAGCCGGTCGATCAGGATCTCCATCATGGTCTGCTGTGGACCCTCCTCCTCCGGCTGCTCGTTCTGAGGTTCGGTGGGCACTCGCGGCGGAACGTAGCCGGTGCCGAAGGACACCAGCTGGTCGGCCGGCATGCCGCGCTGGCGCCGGCGCGTCGCCGGCCGATAGACGCCCGAGGAGTACGCCGCCTTGAACCTGGTCAGGGTCTGAGTATCCGAGCGCAGGTAGCCGTTGCCCGGACTGTTGGGCAGCTCGTAGGCGTCCGGAACACCGAGCACGCTGCGGCTTTCCATGGCGGAGAAGGTGCGCAGGCCGATCCGGTAGGACAGGTGCGTCTCCACCTTGTGGATGCGGCCCTCGTCGAGCCGCTGGCTGGCCAGCAACAGATGCACGGCGAGGCTCCGGCCGAGCCGGCCGATCATCGCGAACACGTCGATGAACTCCGGCTTGCTGGTCAGCATCTCGCTGAACTCGTCGACGACGACGAACAGGGCGGGCATCGGTTCGAGTGGCGCACCCTGGGCGCGGGCCTGCTCGTAGTCACGCCGGGAGGCGTATCCGGTGGCGCGCAACTGCTCCTGGCGGCGGTTCATCTCACCGGTCAGCGCGTCCTGCATGCGGTCGACCAGCTCCAGCTCGTCGGCCAGGTTCGTGATCACCGCGGATGTGTGCGGCAGCTGGTCGAACCCGAGGAAGGCCGCGCCGCCCTTGAAGTCGACCAGGATGAAGTTGAGCTCCTCCGAGCCGTGCGTGGTCGCCAGCGCCAGCACCAGGGTCCGCAGCAGCTCGCTCTTTCCGGACCCGGTCGCGCCGATGCACATGCCGTGCGGACCCATGCCGTCCTCGGCGGGTTCCTTGATGTCCAGCTCGATGGGGGAGCCGTTGCTGGCGATACCGATCGGCACGCGCAGCCGGCGCTTGCTGCTCATCCGCTCGAAGCGGTACTTCCGTGGGTCGAAGGTGCGCACGTCGCCGAGGCCGAGCAGGCCGGCGAGGTCGTAGTCGGTGGCCAGCGGCTCATCGGTGTCGGTGGCCTCACCGACCCGGTAGCGCGCCATCACCCGGGCCAGCGCGGCGCTCGCCCGCTCGCTCATCGAGTCCGGCCGGCACAGCGGGGTGCCGCTCGGCTTGCCGAGCCGGTCGAACGACACCGTGCTCACCTGATCGGCGGTGACCTCCAGGCACAGCGCGTGCGGCCGCGGCTCCCACGGCAGCGAACCGGAGACGTCCAGGATCACCGCGTTGCGGTAGCCCTCGTCGCGGACCCGGTGTTCGGCCGGCACCGACACGCCGTCGAGAACGATCAGCACGTAGGGCTCGGAGGGGGTGACCGGAGTGTCCGGCTCGAAACGAGGCCGGCCGGTGAAGGCGTTGCCGCCGAGCAGTCCCTCCAGATCGCTGAGGCTGTCGGTGACCAGCCGCCGGGTGCCGGTGGCGTCCTGGCTGTCCAGATCCTGGTTGTGCGGCAGCCATTTCACCCAGTCCCACTGGTCACGGGATTCCGCCGCGGTGCACACCGCCAGCACCAGCTCACCGGGCGCGTGCGCGGTGACGGCCTGCGCCAGCAGCGCCCGCACCAGGCCGCGGACCGCCTCGTCGTCGCCGGAGAACAGGATCTGCGCGAAACCGCGCAGATACACCGCGATCGGCGCCTCGGCCAGGGTGGAGTAGGCGCGCAGGAACCGGCGCAGCGCGTGGGCCGACAGCGGTTCGAGGTCCTCGACCGGCTTCGTGGCCGGCGGCGTCAGCTTCATCGCCGACCGCTGCACCCCGAGTCCTATCCGGACCTCACCGAAGTCCTCATGGGACGGTCGTCGCTCCCACAACCGGTAGCCCAGCGCGATCGACCACAGCGCGCGCGGGTCGGGATGGATCCACCGGGCCGCCTTGCGCTGCCCCAGCAGAGCAGCCCGCATGGTGGCGCGCAACTGGGTCAGGTAGCGCATGTAGTCGCGCCGGTGACCGTGCAACTTCTGTTTGTGCGTCAGGGAACTGCGCATGAGCTGGGTGAAGAGCATGGCGATCGACGCCAGCACCATCAGGCCGCCGCCGATGTAGGCGACCAGGCCGGAACCGGGTCGCAGGTACATCATGACCATCGCCAGCGAGCTGATGCCCATCGGGGCGTACATCAGCACGGAACTGATCCCGCCGCCGATCTCCTCGGGCACCGAGGGCGGCTCCTGCAGATCGACCTGGCCACCGGGAGCCTTCGGCCCGGCACGCCGGGCCCTGCGGGTGAACAACATGGTTCCCAATGGCGCTCTCCCTTGCTGGAGGGTTTCCCCCTCGATCCGGCGGCCATGGGTTGGCATGGCGCCGCGTACTCGGGGGTACGGCTAGCTTCCGGCTGTCTCGGTTATCTCGCCATGGCAGGAAGGAAACCGGACGCTTCTCATGGAAGAGCGAACACAGCATCGCACAAGCGCACCGGCAAGGCTACGCTTCGTGCTGGGAACCAGGGGTACGGATGTCGCCCTCCCGGCCGAGGTTCCGCTGGTCGATCTGTTGCCCGCGGTGCTACCCCAGTTCGGCGCGGAATGGGTGGAGCAGGGCGCGGATCACGAGGGCTGGGTGGTTCAACGGCTCGGTGAACCACCGCTGGACGAGGATCGCACGCCCACCGAGCTGAACCTCTTGGACGGCGAAACCCTCTACCTGCGGCCACGCGCGGACCAGTTCTCGCCGATCGACTTCGACGATCTGGTCGACGGTGTCGCCGAACAGATACGTCAGGACCCCGGCGCGTGGACGGCCGGCCGCACCCGGTGGATGCTCCTGTTGGGAGCCGCGGTCGTGTTCCTGGCCACGCTTCCGGTGTTGCTCGCCGCCGGTCCCGTGGTGGGCAAGGTCGCGATCGCCGCCGGCGTGACCGTGGTGCTGCTGTGCGGTGCGGCGGTGTTGGCCCGTGCGGCACGCGAACTGGTCGCCGCGGTGATGGTGGCCGGTGTGGCCGTCTGCTACGCCACGGTGACGGGATGGTTGTTCGTCCTCGCGGTGGACCCGCCGGCGAGCGTGGCCGTCGCGCTCACGGGCGCGGCGGTGGCCACGCTCATCGGGCTGTGCCTGGGGCTGGCCGCGGTCGCCGACGCCGCGGCGCTGTTCGCCGCCGCCCTGGCCTTCGTCCTGATGCTGCTGGTGTTCGGGCTGATCGTCTCGCTGAGCCCGGCGACTCCACCGCAGGCCGCGTCCATCGCGATCGTGGTGTCGGTGGTCGCCGGAATGTTCATCCCGGTCACCGCCTTCCGGCTCAGCGGCCTGTCACTGCCGCTGCTGCCGACCAACGCGGACGAACTGCGTGACGACATCGACCCCGTGCCGCACCGGGTGGTGGTCGAGCGGGGCGCGGTCGCCGTCGGCTACGCGAAGGCGCTGCACGTCGGGCTCGGCGCCGCCCAGGTGGTGCTGCTGCTGACACTCGTGGGTGGTCCCGGGATCTTCCCGCCGATCCTCACCGCGACGGTCGGGTTGCTGCTGTTCATCCGAACCCGGCACCTCAACGGGATCGTGCAGCGATGGTCGATGCTGGTGCCCGCCGGCGCCGCCATGCTCGCCGACCTGGCGTACCTGATCGGCCGGCTGGGGTTCGTCGACCGAGTACTCGCGCTGTGGTTCCCGGTGCTCCTGGTGGCCGTGCTACTGCTGGTCCTGAGCATGCAGCTGCCGGGCAGGCGACTGCGGCCGTACTGGGGCCGGGCGTTTGACATCC
>DASVLX010000262.1:0-8759 GCA_036384655.1 Pseudonocardiaceae bacterium | reverse complement strand
CGTGGTCCGGTGGGTACCCCGGGACTCCGGCATCAGTGTGGGCCGTCGCCGTGCGGTCCCGCGCCGTTGGACTCGGTGCGCCGGTCCAGTTCGGCGATGATCTCCGGTCCCAGCATGGTCACATCGCCGGCGCCCATGGTCAGCACCAGATCACCGTCCGACACCAGCTCAGCGACCAGGCCGGGCACCTTGTCGAAGGCCGGCTCATAGTGCACATGCTCGGGCGGCAGGTCGACCGCGTCGGCCACGATCCGGCCGCTGACGCCCGGAATCGGCTCCTCGCGCGCGCCGTACACGTCCAGCACGATCACCTCGTCGGCCAGGCCGAGGGCCTTGCCGAAGCCGGCGGCGAAGTCCCTGGTCCGCGAGTACAGGTGCGGCTGGAACACCACGATCAGCCGGCCGTCACCGAGCACCAGCCGGGTCGCCTTGAGCTGCGCGACCACCTTGGTCGGGTTGTGCGCGTAGTCGTCGTACACGCGGATGGTGCCGGACCGGCCCTTGAACTCGAACCGCCGGCGCACCCCGCCGAACGCGGCCAGTCCCTCGATCATGCCGTCCAGCGGCGCACCCAGTTCCAGGCCGCCGAGCAGCGCGGCGGCCGCGTTGAGCGCCATGTGCTCGCCGGGCACCGCGATCCCGAGCGTGACCTTCTCGCCGTCGAGGTCGACGGTCACCTCGCCGCCGGCGGGCCGCTCGTCGCCGGTCCCGCCGATCGACCTGAACCCGCTCAGCGCGGCCGAACCCGGGCCGTGCGCGGTGAAGCCGTAGCGCCGTACCCGCACCCCGGCCGCCTCTGCGCGATCAGCCAGCGCGGCCGAACCGGGGTCGTCCGCGCAGGTCACCAGCACTCCACCGGGTTGGATCTGACGCACGAACCGGTCGAACACCGCCACATAGGCGTCCACGGTGTGGTGGAAGTCCAGGTGATCGGCCTCCACATTGGTCACGATCGCGACCGTCGGGTGGAAGGCCAGGAACGAGCCGTCACTCTCGTCGGCCTCCGCGACGAACAGGTCACCGCTGCCGTGGTGGGCGTTGGCGCCGGACTCGTTGAGATCGCCGCCGATCGCGAACGACGGGTCCAGCCGGCAGTGTTGCAGCGCCACCGTGAGCATCGAGGTCGTCGAGGTCTTGCCATGCGTGCCGGCGACGCAGGCCACCCGGTGCCCGGCCATCAGCTCGGCCAACGCCTGGGACCGGTGCAGCACCGGGATTCCGCGCCGGCGCGCCTCGACCAGTTCCGGGTTGGTGTCCCGGATCGCGCTGGACACCACCACGACGGCCGGCTGAGGGTCGAGCAGGTCGAGATTGCCGGCCGACTGGCCGATCGCGACCCGTGCCCCCTGGGCACGCAGCGCCAGCACGGTCCGCGAGTCCTTGGCATCCGAACCGGACACCGGGGCACCGCGCGCCAGCAGGATGCGCGCGATGCCGCTCATTCCGGCGCCACCGATGCCGATCAGGTGGGCACCGCGCAGCACATCCGGAGCACTCACTTGCGGACCGCCTCCAAAACCATTTTGGCCAGCACCTCGTCCGCGACGCGGTGCCCGCTGCCCTGTGCCGCCGCACCCATCGCGGTCAGTTTGGCCGGGTTCGTGAGCAGCGACTTCACCAGTTCAACGACCTTGGCCGAGGTCAGTTCCTCGTCAGGCACCATGAGCGCGCCACCCGCGTCGACGATCGGCTTGGCGTTCAGCGCCTGCTCGCCGTTGCCGATCGGCAGCGGTACGAAGATCGCCGGCAGGCCGACCGCGGACACCTCGGCGACCGTCATCGCGCCACTGCGGCACAGCACCAGATCGGACGCGGCGTAGGCGAGGTCCATCCGGTCCATGTACGGGAAGGTCCGGTATGGCGGCCCGCCCGGCAGCTGGTGCACGTTCACCGTGTTCTTGGGGCCGTGCACGTGCAGCACGCCGACCCCCAGCTCGCCGAGTTCGCGGGCCGCCCCAGCCACCGCGTTGTTGATCGTGCGCGCGCCCTGCGAACCACCGGTGACCAGCAGGATCGGCTCGTTCGGGCCGACCTGGAAATGCTCCCGGGCGATCGGGCGCAGCGCGCGGCGGTCCAGGGTGGTGATCGACTGGCGCAGCGGGATGCCGATGACCTCGGCGCCGGGCAGACCCGTGCCGGGCACGGCGGCGGCCACCTTCACGGCGAACCGGGCACCCACCTTGTTCGCCAGGCCGGCCCGCACGTTCGCCTCGTGCACGACGATCGGGATCCGGTTGCGAGCGGCCAGGTAGGCCGGCAGCGACACGTAACCACCGAAGCCGACCAGCACGTCCGCGTGGACCCGACGGAAGACCGCGCGGGTGGCGCGCACCGCCTCGCGCACCTTCAGCGGCAGCTTCACCAGCTCCGGGGTCGGCTTGCGAGGCAACGGAACCGGCGGGATGAACTCCAGTGGATATCCGCGCGCCGGCACGATCGACTTCTCCAGGCCGCGTTGCGTGCCCAACGCGACAACCCGTGCGTCCGGTCGCAGTCGCATCACCGCGTCCGCCAACGCCATCGCCGGTTCGATATGTCCTGCGGTGCCGCCTCCGGCAACCACCACGCAGGGACCGGTCACCGGCCTCCTCCTTCCGGGGTGTGAACCGGACGGATTCGCCCGGCGCCCCATCGTTCCTCACCGGCTCGGCCGGTCGTTCGGCGCCGTCCCGTGCCGCCGACGGCCGTCCTGGTACCGGCCCTGGCACCGGCCGGCGCGCGGGTGGGCCGGGGAGGTGTCGGCTGCGCCGTCGATGGTGGCGTGGACGGCCGGGCGGGCTTGCGCTTGGCCGGCGGCTGGTACACGTCGGGGGCGGGCAACCGCAGCAGGCCACCGACCCGGCCCGGACCCTGGGTGCGCAGCGCGGCGACCGCCTCGGGCTCGTGCCGCGCGCAGTTGGCCAGGATGCCGAACACCGTCATGGTGACCACCAGCGAGGTGCCACCGTAGGAGATCATCGGAAGCGGGATGCCGGTCACCGGCAGCAGCCCGACCACATAGCCGATGTTGATGGCCGCCTGGCAGACCAGCCACGCCGTCAGGGTCGCGGACACCACCCGGATCCACGGGTCGATGTTGCGGGACGCGATCCGCATGCCGATCACCGCGACCATGGCGAACAGCCCCAGCACGAGCGCGCAGCCCACCAACCCGAGTTCCTCGCCGATCAGCGCGAAGATGAAGTCGGTGTGCACATAGGGCAGATAGTCGTACTTGGCCGAGCCGAGGCCCAGGCCCCGGCCGAACAGGCCACCGTCGGCCAGCGCGTACAACGCCTGGTTGGACTGGTAGGACGCGCCGGACAGATCACCCTGCGGGTGTAGGAACGCGGCCACCCGGGCGAACCGGTAGGAGGCGCCGATCGACAGCGCGACCACGGCGGCCACCGCGCCGACCGCGATCGTCGCGAACAGCCGCAGCGGCGCGCCGATGAACCACAGCAGGGCGATCAGCACCACGCCGAGCGTGACGGTGCTGCCCAGGTCCGGCTGCAGGATCACCAGCGTGAGCATCATCAGGGCGACCGGCACGACCGGCACCAGCAGATGCCGGTACTGGTGCAGCACCGGCCGCTTCTGGACCAGCACATGCGCCCCCCACAGCGCCAGCGAGAGCTTGGCCAGCTCCACCGGCTGGAACGACACCGGGCCGACGATGAACCAGCCGCGGGTCGCGGACACGCTGTGCCCCAACGGGGTCAGCACCAGCACCAGCAGCACGATGCAGACGGTGACGGCGGGACCGGACATCGCGCGGATGCGGCGCAGCGGGATCCGCATCGCGATCCAGAACAGCACCAAGCCGAGCAGCGCGAACAACGCCTGCTTCTTGAACAGCGCGTAGACCGACTGGGAGTTCTCCTGGTACGACACCACCGAGGACGCCGACGCGACCATCACCAGCCCGATCGCGGTGAGCAGGCCAAAGATCGCGAGCACCAGGTGGAAGGACGCCAGCGGCCGGCCGAGCCACGCCGTCAGCGGACCGAGGGAGTCGCGGAGAACCACCAGCTTGCCCCGAGGCTTCCTCGATCTACCCGATCTGCCCGCCGGCTGGCCCTTCCCCTGCTTCACCCGCACTGTCACGCGGTCATCGTCTCCTGAACCGGTCCGGCCGGCCGGGACCTCCGGGCGCGTGTCGCGCGTCCTAGCTTCCTCCCCCCGAGGTCAGCCACGTGCTGTAGAAGGCACCGAGGCCGAACATGCAACACATCGCGGACAGCAACCAGAATCTGATGATCACCGTGGTTTCGGCCCAGCCGGACAGTTCGAAATGGTGATGGAACGGTGCCATTCGGAAAAGCCGTTTGCCGGTGGACCGGAACACCACGATCTGCAGGACCACCGACATGGCCTCGACCACGAACAGCCCACCGATGATCACCATCAGCAGTTCGGTCCGGGTGGACATGGACAGCCCGGCCACCAGGCCGCCCAGCGCCAGCGAGCCGGTGTCACCCATGAAGATCTTGGCGGGCGCGGCGTTCCACCACAGGAAGCCGACGCAGGCGCCCATCGCGGCGGCCGCGACCAGCGCCAGGTCCAGCGGGTCCCGAACCCAGAAGCAGGCCGGGCCGAGCCCCTTCTCGCAGTTGTGGCCGGCCTGGAAGAACGCGATCACCGTGTAGGTGGCCAGCACCATCGCGGTGCTGCCGCCAGCCAGGCCGTCCAGGCCGTCGGTGAAGTTCACCGCGTTGGACCAGGCGGCCACCGCGAGATAGCAGAAGATGATGAACCCGATCGAGCCGAACGAGATGACCGAGATGTCCCGGGCGTAGGAGAGGTTCACGGACGCCGGTCGTAGCCCGTAGCTGTCCGCGAACTGCAACGCCAGCAGGGCGAACACGATCGTGGCGATCGACTGGCCGACCAGCTTCGCGGTCTTGTTCAGGCCGAGGTTGCGCTGCCGGCGGATCTTGATGAAGTCATCCAGGAAGCCGACCATGCCCAGCGAGGTGGTCAGCAGCAGCACCAGCAGACCGGACGCGGTGGGACCCTCCTGGGCCGCACCGAAGGCGTTGACCAGGTGCGCTGCGGCATACCCGGCCCACATGGCGATGATGATCGCCACGCCCCCCATGGTCGGGGTGCCGCGCTTGGACTTGTGGCCCTGCGGGCCCTCCTCGCGGATCTCCTGACCGAACCCCTGCCGGGTGAAAACCCGGATCAGGTAGGGGGTGAACATGATCGAGACGAACAGTGCGACGGCGGCGGCAATGAGAATGCCTTTCACCGTTCACCGCCCGCCGGCACTTGCTGGTCCGCCAGCAGGGCCTGCGCCACCCGCCACAACCGGGCGGCGTTCGACGCCTTCACCAGCACGACATCGCCGGGCGCCAGTTGATCGCGCAGCAGCGCGATGGCGGCGTCCACGTCCGGCACCAGTACCGACTCCTCTCCCCACGAATCCTCCAGGCACGCGCCCTGGTGCATCGGCCTGGCCTCGTCACCCACCACCACGAGCTTGCCGACACCGAGCCGGACGGCCAGCCGCCCGATGTTGTCGTGAGCGCTCGTCGACTCGGGTCCCAGCTCGCCCATCGGGCCGAGCACCGCCCAGCTGCGCCGCGGCCCGCCGTCCGGTCCACCGGTCCGGCTCATCGCGATCAGCGCCTTCAACGCCGCCCGCATCGATTCCGGATTGGCGTTGTAGGCGTCGTTGACGACCGTCACACCGTCCGGGCGTGTCGTCACCGCCATCCGGTGCGCCGACACCGGCCGCGCGCCGGCCAGCCCGGCCGCGATCTGGTCGAGGCTGGCGCCCAGTTCCAGCGCCACCGCGGCGGCGGCCAGCGCGTTGCCGGTCTGGTGCGCGCCGTGCAGGCCAAGCTGGACATCGACCTCACCGACCGGGGTGACCAGCCGGAACCGCGGCCTGGCCGCGTCGTCCAGGGTCACGTCCACGGCCCGCACGGTCGCCACGGCGGACTCGCCGGTGAGCACCACTCGCGCCTGGGTCCGCTCGGCCATCGCCGCGACCAGCGGATCATCGGCGTTGAGCACCGCCACGCCGCCCTCATCGGCTGGCGGCAGCGCCTCCACCAGCTCGCCCTTGGCCTCGGCGATCTTCTCGCGGGAGCCGAACTCGCCGAGATGCGCGCTGCCGACGTTGGTCACCACGCCGATCCGGGGCGGCGCGACCCGGCACAACGCCGTGATGTGCCCCGGGCCGCGGGCGGACAGTTCCAGCACCAGATGCCGGGTGGTGGCGTCGGCGCGCAACACGGTCCACGGGTTGCCCAGCTCGTTGTTGAACGAGCCGGGCGGGGCCACGGTCGGCCCCAGCGGCGTCAGCAGCGCCGCGATCAGGTCCTTCGTGGAGGTCTTGCCGGACGAGCCGGTCACCGCGACCACCGTCAGGCCGCCGGGCAGCAGTTCGTCCACCACGGTCCGGGCCAGCGCGCCCAGCGCGGCCAGCACCGCCGCACCGGACCCGTCCCGGTCACCCGCCAGCGCCAGCGCGCGGCTCTGCCCGGCCAGCACCGGCGGCACGATCACCGCGGGCGCGTCGACGTCATGCGCCGCCAGCACGCCGACCGCGCCGGCCTGGACGGCGGCGGCGGCGAACTCATGACCGTCCACCCGCTCACCGGGTACCGCGACGAACAGATCGCCCGGCCCGATCCGGCGGGAGTCGAACTCCACACCACCGGTCACCACGAGCTCGCCCACCGGCTGGCCAGCGGCCCAGCCGTCGGGGACGTGCAGCCGGCCATGCACCGCGTCGGCGATTCTGGCCAGCGTCAACGGAATCACTCGAGAACTCACCTGGTCGTTGTTCGTCGGCGCGCGCTGTCGTGCGCCGTTACGTGCTTGCCGCGCTCGGGGCCACCGCGCTCAGGGTCATCCTGCTCGCCGATCCGGTCCTGGATCGCCGCGGCCAGTTCCTCCCGATCCGAGAACGGGTGTACCACGCCCGCGATCTCCTGCCCCGTCTCATGTCCCTTGCCGGCGACCACGACGACATCGTGGTGGCGGGCCGAGGCTACGGCATGGCGGATCGCGTCCCGCCGGCCGCCGATCTCCACGACCTCACCGCGCTCGCCGGCCGGCACCGCGAGGGCGCCCGCCAGCATCGCGGCGCGGATGGCGGCCGGTTCCTCACTGCGTGGGTTGTCGTCGGTGACCACCAGCAGCGCGGAACGGCGCGCGGCGGCCTCCCCCATCAGCGGACGCTTGGCGGTGTCCCGGTCGCCGCCACAGCCCAGCACGGTGATCACCCGACCGGGGATGCCGGACCGCCGCAACTGGGCGTGCACCGCGTCCAGTGCCAGCGCGACGGCGGCCGGCTTGTGCGAGTAGTCGACCACGGCGGTGAAGTCCTGGCCGGCGTCCACGACCTCCATCCGGCCCGGCACCCGCACCGTCGCCAGGCCACGGGAGATCGCCTCCGGGTCGATCCCGTCGGCGACCAGGATCGCGGTCGCGAGCAACCCGTTGGCGATGTTGAAGGTGCCCGGCAGCCGCAGGTCGAGCGGGACACGCAGGCCGTCCGGCCCGACCGCGGTGAACTGCTGGCCGCCGTCCGGGGCGGTGCGGACGTCCTCGACCGTCCAGCTCGCCTGCCCGGCCGGCAGCGTGGTGGACACCGTGATGGTGTTCGGGCGGACCAGCTTCCGACCCCACTCGCCGTCCACACACACCACCTCGACGGCGGACCGGCCGTCGAACAGCTTGGCCTTGGCCGCGAAGTAGTCCGCCATGTCGCCGTGAAAGTCCAGGTGGTCCTGGGAAAGGTTGGTGAACGCGCCGACCGCGAACCTGATGCCGCCGACCCGGCCCAGCGCCAGGGCGTGGCTGGACACCTCCATCGGCACATGCGTGACCCCGCGCTCCACCATGAGCGCCAGCACCGCCTGCAGTTCCGGCGCCTCGGGCGTGGTGAACGCACTGGCCAGTTCCTCGCCGGCGATCTGGGTCCGGACCGTGCCGATCAGGCCGGTGGTCAGGCCGGCGGCGCGCAGCCCGGCCTCCACCAGATAGGTGGTGGTGGTCTTGCCGGAGGTGCCGGTCACGCCGAGCACCGACAGCTTGCTGGACGGGTCGCCGTACACCCGTGCGGACAGCCTGCCGAGCACGTCGCGGGGATGCTCGTGGACGAGCACCGGTACGGTGGCGTCGCGCAACGCGGGGTGGGCGGCGCCGTCCGGATCGGTGAGCACCGCGACAGCGCCGGCGGCCAGCGCCTGCGCGGCGAAGTCCGCGCCATGCGCGCGACCGCCCCGCAGCGCGGCGAACAGATAGCCGGGCCGCACGTACTGGGCCCGCAGGGTCACGCCGACCACCTGAGTCGGCCCAGCCGGCACCGCGCCGGCCGGCTCGCCGGTCAGGGTCGCACCGACCAGTGAGGCCAGTTCTGCCACGTCAACCGGCGCCACGCGACTCGGGCGGGGCGGCGGGCCGGCGAACTTGCCGTCCGGAATGGCTGGCACGCTCGGAAGGCTACCTGCGCCGCATCGATCGTGATGAGGACCCCACGGCTCAAGATCGCCGATGGGTCCGGTAGTGCGCTTCATCTGGTGCCGCCCGGGTTGTTCGGGATTCATCCCTGTGGGTGGCCGGCGTTCCGGGTGGAAGCGGCCGAGAACGGCTTGCCTTACACCCCTGGGACACCAGACGTACGCGATTGTGCACAGGTGGGTTGATCTGTCCACAGCCCCGGATTTTCTGTTTTGTGACGCTGACCTGCGGCAATAGGCTGACCGAGGGGTCGCCCCCGGGCGGGCAGGGTTCCGTCAAAGTTGTGTCCTTTTAGGATT
>DASVLX010000261.1:0-12108 GCA_036384655.1 Pseudonocardiaceae bacterium | reverse complement strand
ATCGGTGAGAAGAAGCCGAAGCAGCCAAAGCAGCCGAAGAAATGATCGACACGATGACGACCGTGGGCCAGAGCGTCTTCCTGTCCACCACCGAATACGAGGTGCTGTGGTCACGTCTGCGGTTGGGGCGGATGCCCTACCCGCTCAACGTGCCCAGCACCGGCATCCTGGCCGAGGATCGGGCCCGGGTCGTGCGCGACGCCTGGGCCAGCCTGGCCGGGCGCCATCTCGTGGACGGTGACGACGTACACGACGGGCTGCTGGACATGCTGCGCCTGCTGGCCAGGTTCGCGTTGAGCATCGACGTGGTCGGCCATGCCGGCGGGCTGATCCGTGGCCTGGTGGTCACCGGCCCGCAGGACGATGGCACGGATGCGGCTCTGCGCGCGGAACTGACCGGCAGCGGACTGACGCTGACGAGTATCCGGCCGACGGCTCTGGCCCATGAGGCGGCCGGGCTGCTTCCGGCGGTGGAGCCCGGGCCCGGTCAGGCGTTCACGTTCCCCCGCCACGTCCTGCAGACCGCGCTCGACGACTCGGACGACGTGTTCTTCGACGGCGACGAGGCCGACGCGCTGGTTCGCGCCGGCCTGCCCGAGTGGGACGCCCGCCTGCTGGTCAAGCTGGCCGACCGGGTGGTCAACCGTGGACAGATCGGGATCAACACCAGGAACTGGTTGCGGGGCACCGTGCTCCGCGATCCGACCCTGATCACCTGGCTGGACACGGACGAGGGCCGCTATCTGGTGATCCGAGAAAACGACTGGATCAGCGTCGCACCGGCCGGTCATGACCGGATCGTGGCCCGCGTCAACCGGGCACTGGAAAGCCGCTGATCGTGAAGGACGAGACCATGAACACCGATCAATGGCTTGCGGAGTACCGCGACAAGGTCGACGGCATCAAGCAGATGACCGCCAACCTCGAGGAGAACATCGCGGACGCCACGACGACGGCGAGTTCTCCGGACCAGGCCGTCACGGTGACCGTCGGAGCCAACGGTGCGCTGCTCAACCTGGAGTTCGGGCATCACGCGGCGGAACACAGCTACGTCCAGCTCGCGGCGCTGGTCATGAAGACCGTGGCCCGGGCCCAGCGTGTGGTCGCCGAGAAGGTGGTGACGGCCTTCGGGCCGCTGGGCATGCAGACCGGCACGATCGACCTGCTCACCCGCTATGTCCCCGCCGAGGAGCCTGACGAGGACCACGGTGCGGGCGCCTTCGATGATCTGGCGCCCGCGCCCCAGCCCGTGCCGCCGTGGGAGGCCGAGCCGGCGGCTCCCGCGCGTGTTTCCGTTGCCCGTGCCGTGAGCCGGAATGACGACGATGACGACATGTCGGAGGAGCGGCCGTGGTGACCGTCGATGACTCACTGTCCCGGCAGCCCGCGGAGGAGTACGCGGTGTCCGCTCAGGACGATCTCAGTGACCGGGTGGATGTGACCGAGCCGGTCGAACCGAGCTTCAGGCCGATCGACACGACGACCGTTGCGCCCACCGCCAGCGCCGATCCCATCGCGGAGAGCGTGCCCGCCGAGCGGAGCTACCAACCGATCGACACGACGGTCTACCCCGACGGCTCGACTCCGGTCGAGCCCGTTCGGGGCACGATCGGCGTGCCGGTCACGTCCGGCACCGACCGGCTGAGTCCGGCGACTCCGGTCGAGCCGATCAGGGGCACGATCGGCGTGCCGGTGACCGCGACCAGCGACGGGACGAGCACCGCGACACCCGTCCATCCCGTTCGGGGCACGATCGGCGTTCCGGTCACGTCCGGCACGGACCGGCTGCGCGCGGAGTCGTCGTCCGACGCGGCGGACAGGGAGAGCGACACCGCTCCCGCCGCCCCCACGTCGACCGCGCAGGACGGCAACGCGATCTACCAGCAGTGCGATCAGGCCGTCGGCGACATCGAGAAGCAGGCCGAGCAGTTGGGCCAGAACGTGTTCGGCGGGACATCCTCATCGGGGTTGAACCAGACCGTCGACACCGACGGTAACCCGTCGCAAACCAGTGGCCTCGGCTTCATGCAGTCGGCGGCCAATCTCGTCACCGAACCGCTGACCCAACTCAGCTGCGACACCAACGCCGTGTTCACCGCCGACCAGAACCTGCAGCAGTACGGGCGCAACCTGCAGGAGACGGCGCAACAGCTCGACCAGAGTAGCGGCGGACTCGGCGACGACTGGCAGGGCCAGGCCGCGCGGAATTACGGCGGTGTGGCGGGCCAGACGGCCGGCCAGCTCGCGGCGATGGGCCGAGTGATCATCGGCGCCGGCAATATCACGAAGTCCGCCGGCGGGCTCGTCAACGGGACGCTGGTGGAGTGCCGGAAGATGGCCGACGCCTTCGTCTCCGTGCTGGTCCCCTACGAGGCCTACGCCATTTCGATCGCGGCGATGACGGGCGGCACCTCCATCGTGGTGGCGGTGGGCAGCGCGCAGAACATGGCGGCCCAGGTCGCTGACAAGATGACCACCAAGATCAACTCTCTGACGCAGGCGCTCGGCCAGATCGACCAGTTCTTCGATCAGCTCAATCAGCAGATGACGCAGCTGTCGAGCGACATGTTCGGATCGGACAGCAGCGACGCGGCCTCCAGCGGCAGCAACGGCGATCCGAACGACCCCAGCGGAACGGGCACCAATCCGGACAGTGTCAAGGCCGCGTCGACCGACACACCGGCGCAACAGGGCGAATCGACGTCGGCGGACACCACCGGTTCGGCGACGACTCCGACGACACCGACGACTCCGCCGACGGCCGGCACAGACGACTCTTCGACCGGCGCCGATGGCGCGACCGGTGGTTCGGGCGTGGACCTGTCGAACCTTCCGTCCGCGAGTACGCCGAGTCTGGACACGTCCGGTGGCACCGATGGCGCGTCCGACAGTGCCGGTGACTCGTCGGCCGGCACCGGTGGCACGTCCGGTGGCGCCGATGGCACCACGGGTGGTTCGGGTGTGGACCTGTCGAACCTTCCGTCCGCGAGTACGCCGAGTCTGGACACGTCCGGCGGCACCGATGGCGCGTCCGACGGTGCCGGCGACACGACCGGCAGTGCGAACAGCCAGAAGGCGGCGTCCTGGACTCCGCCCTCGTTCAGCGTGCCCAACCTGGACGAGAGCGGCGGTGGCACCGGCGACCCGACCGGCGGAGCCGCCGGTGATCCCACGGACCCGTCCACCCTCACGGACACCGCCGCGTCCTACCAGACGCCGACCATGCCCTCACTGGACTCCAGCCTCCCCGGTGGCTCCGCCGACGGTCTTGGCTCTACCGGGTCGCTCGGCAGCACGAGCACGCCGTCGTTCAGCATGCCCAGCATGAGCCTGCCGTCGACATCCAGCGACGATGAGGAGGATTCGCCGTCGTCGAAGTCGGCGAGCACGACTCCGGTCTCCATGCCTGACCCGGAAGCCCTCCTCGACGAGGCCGGCCTCGGCCCGGGGTCGGATGCCGACATCAGCGGTCTGGACACCTCGGGCGGCAGCCTCGACGGTCTCGATTCCGAGTCTGGCAGCACCCCGGTTTCGATGCCGGACCCGGCGGCCCTGCTGGATCAGGCTGGTCTGGGTTCGGACTCCAGCTTCGACACCGGCGGTCTGGACACCACCGGCGGCTCCGACACGGGAAGCTTCGACGGCACCGGCGGTAGTTCCTTCACGATGCCGGATCCTGAGAAGTTGTTGGATCAGGCCGGGTTGGGTACCGATTCGAGTTTCGACACCAACAGTCTGGACACCACTGGTGGTTCGGACACCGGTGGTTATGGCGGTACGACGGACGGATCGTCGTACACGATGCCGGATCCTGAGAAGTTGTTGGATCAGGCCGGGTTGGGCACCGACTCCAGCTTCGACACGAGTGGGTTCGACAGCACCGGCGGTACCCCCGTCTCCATGCCGGACCCGGAGGCCCTGCTCGACCAGGCCGGACTGGGTCCGGCCTCGGGCTTTGATCCGAGCAGCCTGGGCGGCGGAGCGGGCGGTGGTGGAGCCGGCGGTGGCAGCTTCGGTGACGACCTCGCCGGGGCCAGCGAAGGCAACCTCGACACGACCGGCGCGGGCCAGACCGCAGGTGCGTACAGCATGGCCAACCCGAATTCGGGTCCCGGTGGCACGGCCGTTCCGGGTCAGGGGACACCCGGAACCACCTCAACGCCCACCACGGGCTCGATGGGTATGGGCGGCATGCCCATGGGCGCGATGGGACAGCAGCGCGGCCAGGGCGACAAGGAACGGAAGTCCCGTGGCTACATCACGGGTGAGCGGCTGGTCGAGGTTCCCGGCGAGGAGCTGCCGCCTGCCGTTATCGGTGAGAAGCCCAAGCGCAAGCCGGGAAAGTCCGAATGACCGCGCTGCCACGACGATGAGTGCCCAGAAGATGAGTGCCCAATAGATGAGGAATGGATAGATGACCCAGGGTTTTCGGGTTTCCGTGACCTCGGTGCACGGTCAGGCGAGCCAGGTCGGTCAGCTCAGTGACGAGGTGACCGGCATCAGCAAGTCCCTCTCCAGCGGCGCTCTGCCCGACAACTCACTCGGGAAGATCGGTGCGTCGACCGTGTCGAAACAGGCCCAGTTCGTCTCGCAGGCCCAGAACGAAGTGAACCAGGCCGGCACGAACCTCGACAGCCAGTCGAGCCTGCTGCACCAGACCGCGCAGAACTACACCGACACCGACACGTCGCAGGCCAGGGTGCTCAACGGCATCCATCCGGCGGACGACACCGAATACAGCGCGAGCAAGGAATACGTGTGAACAACAACGGCACCAATCCCTCGCTGGACGAGATGGACCAGTATGTCGCCGAGCTCCAGGAGAAGGCTCAGAAGCTGACCGAGGACCTCACCGAGGCAGTCGGCAAGGCTCGATCCCAGGATGGCGCGGTCATCGTGGAGGTCAACGCGAGCGGCGTGGTGCAGAAACTGGAGCTGACCAACCGAGCCTCCGAGCACACTCCCACCCAGCTCGCCAGCCTGATCATGCAGACGTTGTCCAGGGCACAGCGTGCTGTGGGCGAGCAGGTTGCCGAGGCCATCGAGTCCTTCGGTGGGCCGGGCGGCGCGACCGGGCTGATGCAGCAGTACCTGTCCTATCAGCCTCCGTCCGAAGAGGACGACCAGCCGTCGGGCGAGTCCGCGTTCGACCCGCCGGAGCCCGACCCGGAGCCCGAGCAGCAGACGCCACCGGCCGCGCCACCGGCGCCGAAGGCAACACGTCGACCCACCCGGCCGACCGACGACGACGAGGACGACGACGACCGGCCCTGGTGAGTTGATCTCACCGTTGTAGGCCCCTCACAGCGAAAGGCGGATCCCCCGTGACCCAGGCTGGTGGCTACCAGGTTGACCCGGCGGAGTTGCAGAAGTTCGCAAGCTACCTGTCTTCAACGACCCACAACGACATCCAGTCAGCGTCCGGCGCCGTGAGCGATGCGAACGGGTTCGACAACAGTGCGTTCGGCATCCTGCTGGCTCAGATCCTCGCGGTACCCGCCCGGATCGCGATGGGCGTGGTGTCCGGCAAGCTGAAGGATCTCGCCTCGGAGATCGATCAGGCTTCCCAGGACACGGTCAGCACGGCGAAGAACTACCAGGACAACGAGCAGACGGTCTCCACCTCCTTCAACTCGATTCCGGTGCAGGAGAAGGCATCATGAGCTTCGTCGAGGTCGACTCCTCGAACGCGACCACCGGCCTGGGCATCGCCGACAGCTACCACAGTGTTGTCAGCGAGATCCAGGACATCAGAAACGAGCACGGCGGCCAGTTGGCCGCGACCGCCGTGGAACTGGGCGTGTCTATCGCCGGTGCCGTGTTGGACACGGTGGCGTTCATCCTGGATCCGTTCGGCAAGCTGATCGCCGCGGGCCTTGGCTGGTTGATCGAACACGTCCAGCCGCTGAAGTGGTGCCTGGACCAGGTGGCCGGCAATCCGGAAGAGATCACGAAGCTGGGCGAGGAAATGCACTCGGTCGCCCAGGATCTGCGCAACACCGCCACCGACATGACCAACACGCTGAAGAGCGACATCACCAACTGGCAGGGCGATGCCGCCGACAACTTCACCAAGACGATGAACGGTCACAGCGGCAACATCGATGCCGCTGGACAGGCGGTCGACGCCGTCGGCTACGTCCTGCAGACCACCAGCGCTCTGGTCGCCGCCGTGCGTGGTCTGGTGCGCGACACCATCAGCACGGTCCTGGGCGACATCATCGCGACCATGCTCGCCGCGCTCGCGGCCGCCTTCTTCACGTTTGGCGCGTCGATCGCCGCCGGTGTCGCGGCGATCGTGGGCGAGGTCGTCGCGACGGTCGCCAGCGTCGCGGCGAAGTTCGCGAAGGTGTGCTCGTTCGGTAGGCAGGCGTCCAGCGAGACCCACGAGCTGTCCAACCTGACCCACGACGCACCGACCAGCACCCCGCACACCACGTCGGCGACGACGCCGGACGAGCCGACGATGTCCGGTGCGCTGCCACCGTCGACTCCGCCCAGGCCGAACACGCCCGAGGAGAGCACGCCCAGCACCTCGACGTCCAGCGACCCGTCGGTCGCGCCACCGCCCAAGACCAACGGTTCGGGCGATCCGTCGTCGTCGACCACCCCGTCGGGGTCGTCTGGATCGTCGGGCGACGCGCCAGATATTCCGACGACGAAGGCTCCGGAGGAGTCGACGCCGTCGGGCTCGACGAGTACGCCGGCGAGCGGCTCGGGTGAGACTCCGGACATTCCGACGACGAAGGCTCCGGAGGAGTCCACGTCGAGTACGCCGTCGGGCTCGACGTCGGGTGGTTCCGGGGACACGCCGGATATTCCGACGACGAAGGCTCCGGAGGAGTCGACGCCGTCGGGCTCGACGAGTACGCCGGCGAGCGGCTCGGGTGACACGCCCGAGATGCCTCAGATCAAGACGCCATCCGAGGAGTCGACGCCGTCGTCGAGTACGCCGACTGGCGGTTCGGGTGAGACTCCGGATATTCCGACGACGAAGGCACCGTCGGAGTCCACGTCGAGTACGCCGTCGGGCTCGACGTCGGGTGGTTCGAGCGAGACCCCGGATATTCCGACGACGAAGGCACCGTCGGAGTCCACGCCGTCGGGCTCGACGAGTACGCCGTCGGGTTCCACGACACCGACACCAGAGATGCCGACGCTCAACGTGCCGAAGGAATCCAGCGTTCCGTCGTCCAGCACACCGAGCACGCCGACGGGCGGGTCGTTCAAGGCGCCGGAGACCCCGAACGTGAAGTCTCCGACCAGCGAGCCGTCGACGAGTACGCCGCATGAGTCGTCGACGCCGTCGAGTTCGGCGCCAGAGGTGCCGTCGACAAAGACGCCGACAAAGACGCCGAGCGAGGAGACTCCGTCGTCGTCGAGCACACCGTCGACGCCGGAAGCGCAGCCGCCGAAGATGCCGGGTTCGTGGCCCGAAGAGGAGACTCCGTCGACGCCGCACAGCTCCGATCCGTCGTCCTCGAGCACACCGTCGACGCATGAGCCGGATGTGCCCAAGACGAATACTCCGTCGGAGTCGACGCCGTCCTCGTCGACGCCGGAGGCGCAGCCGCCGAAGATGCCGGGTTCGTGGCCCGAGGAGGAGACTCCGTCGACGCCGCACAACTCCGATCCGTCAACCTCGACTCCGCACACGGGTGATGAGGAGCCTGCTCCGCATACCGGTGATGATGGGAGTACGACGTCGCACACGGGTGATGACGCGAGTTCCCATCATTCTGGTGATGAGGAGCCTGCTCCGCACACCGGTGATGACGCGAGTTCCCATCATTCTGGTGATGAGGAGCCTGCTCCGCACACGGGTGACGACGGGAGTTCCCATCACACCGGTGACGACGGGAGTTCCCATCACACCGGTGATGACGGCGGCTCCCATCACACCGGTGATGACGCCAGCTCGCACCACGGTGGGAACGACGGGGACAACCCCGCGCCGCAACCGAAGCCGAAGGGGCCGGAGTCGAATCTGAAGCCCTACGACGTTCCGTTCATGAAGAAGCACGAGGACTTCCTCAAGACCTTCCAGGGCGGCGCGCCGTACGACAAGGTCAAGTTCATGGAGAACCTGGTCAAGGAGAAGTTCCCCGACCAGTTCCCCTGGATCAAGGCCCTGTCGGACGCCAAGAGCTCCAAGAACTGGATCGGCTGGATCGACAAGAGCGCCATCACCGTCGACAAGCAGCTCACCGATATCCAGCAGCAGGCCGAAGACGCCTGGAACGAGGCGAATCAGCAGCACCAGCAGCAGAGCCAGCAGCCCTGACCGGCCACGAGTAAACGAGCGGGGTCCCGTCGGAAGACCGGCGGGGCCCCGCCTCGTGTGTGCGCGGCCCCGGCGGGCGATCGCGGGCGCGGCACCCCGTGGTCGCCCGCGAGGTAATGCACCAGGCAACACAGAGGGAGGGCCGGATGACCCGGCCCTCCCTCTTGGCTGATCAGGTGGAGAAGCGGTACCTCAGTAGTAGGCCACCAGAAGACCGCCGTCGGAGAAGCGGAAGGTGATCGTGCCGCCCTGGAACGTGTTCTGCCGGCCGCCGTCCACCGCCTGCTCATCGCTGGTCGGATAGCCGAGCCTGCTGCGTTCCCAGCCCAGGGACGCCCACTTGTCGCGGATGGCTCCGTGGATGGACCAGGCTCCGGTGCTGGGTGTCCAGTAGATGGAGCCGCTGTTGGAGAAGTGGTTGAAGCGACCGACGCCATCCGGGGTACCGGTCTCGTCGATGGTCGGGTAGCCCAACACGCCCGCCTCGCCGCCGAGGGAGATCCAGTGTGCGTAGATCGCGCCTCTGACGGAGAAGGCCTTGCCGGTTGCGAAGGCGAAATAGATCGCGCCGTCGTTCAGGTTCGCCCCGGTGGAGCTGAACGTGTTGTACCGGGTCGCACCGTCGGCGGTGCCCAGCTCGTCGCTGGTGGGGTAGCCGAGTGGGCTGCGTTCCCAGCCGAGGGACGCCCACTTGTCGCGGATGGCTCCGTGGATGGACCAGGCTCCGGTGCTGGGTGTCCAGTAGATGGAGCCGCTGTTGGAGAAGTGGTTGAAGCGACCGACGCCATCCGGGGTACCGGTCTCGTCGGTGATCGGGTAGCCGAGCACGCCCGCCTCGCCGCCGAGGGAGATCCAGTGGGCGTAGATCTTGCCCTTGATCGAGTACGCGACGCCCTTCTGCCAGGTGAAGTAGATCGCGCCGTCGTTCAGGTTCGCTCCGGTGGAGCTGAACGTGTTGTACCGGGCCACGCCGTCGGCGGTGCCCTGCTCATCGCTCGTCGGGAAGCCGAGCGCGCCCGCCGGTCCACCCATGGACAGGTACTTGTCCAGGATGACGCCGTGCACCGCGTGTGCGCCGGTCGCGGCCGAGTAATAGATGGTGCCGCCCTGGTAGGTCTGTTCCAGACCACCCGCGATCGGCACCTCGGGACCTGTTGGGGCGCCGAGATACGAGTCGGTCGTTCCTCCGAGGCTCACGTAGTACTCGAAGATCGGATCACCGGCCTCGGTCAGGGCGTTCGATCCGGACGGCGTGCCCAGACCGGTCGGCCCGTCATAGCCAGCCCGCGCGTTGCACAGCGGCGCACTGCCGCAGGTGCCGTTGCTGCCGGACGTCACGTCGTTGAGACCGGTCGTCTGATGCGAGTACAGGTACGAGGCCGGATAGGTGGTGTCGGCCGGCGTGCCGGCGAGCGCGTACGCCGACGCCAGGATCGGGGTCGCCGCGCTGGTGCCACCGGCGACCAGCCAGCCGCTCTGGTAGTTCGCCGACGCGCTCGGCACGCTGTCGTACATCGCCACGCCGGTCTGCGGGTCGGCCACCGCCGAGACGTCCGAGACCGTGCGATTCGCGCATCCGGAGTCGGAGTCGGTCTGCCAGACGGCCTTGCCGTCGTACTCCGAGCATCCGGAGCCGGTGCCGGACCAGGCGGTTTCGGTCCAACCACGGGAGGTACCGGTGGCCTTGGTCAGCGTGGTGCCGCCGACCGAGGTGACGTACGGGGAGGCCGCCGGGTACATGGTCTGGTAGCCCCAGTCACCCGACGCGACGGTGAGCACCACGCCCGGGTGGTTGAAGTACTCCCCGTCATAGTCTGGGTCGTTTGGCGACTCAGACGCGGCATAACTGTTCGACACGAACTTGGCGCCAAGATTTACCGCGGTATTCACCGCGGTGCCCAAATCGTCAATGCCCGCGCTGTCCGCCTCGACGAGCAGAATCTTGCAGTTCGGGCAGGCCGCGGAAACCATGTCGATGTCGAGGTCGATTTCGTCGCCCCAGGCCGGCTCGTCGGCGGGCGGGGTCGTTCCGCCGGTCTGGTTCAGCTTGCGGAAGCAGCCGTTCGCGGTGGTGCACGCGGGCAGGCCGTACTGCGCGCGGTAGACCGCCAGGTCGTCCTCGGCGTTCGGCGCGTCGTAGGCATCGACCACCGCGATGGTCTGGCCACTGCCGCCACTGGCCGCCAGGTTGTAAGCGCCTTGCAGGTCAGTGGGGCCGTAGCCCTGAGGTGTGGTGACATCCGTCGCCACCGCCGCCGCGGGTTGCGCGTAGTCGGTGCGGATGATGGCCGTGCAGGAGGCGTCCCCGGGTCGCGGGTTGTCGCACAGATGCTTGGTCGGATGGGTTGCCGGCTTTGCCTGGGGCGCCGGTGCCACGGCCAGTTTCGCCGACGACGATGCCGGCGAAGCCGATGCCGAACCGGCACCGAATGGCACCATAATGCCCGTAGTCAAAGTCACGGCGGCAATCAGTAACGTTCTTCGATGCATGGGTGCAGAGGCCCCCTAGCGTTTCGTTGTCACTCGGACAAAAGGGAAAAAGTGCTGGGAGTGGCCCCGATCCACTCACAAGGCAGGAAGATCGTAAAGGGTGGCCGGGGCGGGCACAAGCACCATTTGGCCGAACTCGTTGGCGCGCCGACCGACGCGATGGACGCCGCTGCTGGGCCGGATTCGGTATCGTGACAGGAGTTACGTTTGATCTGGTCGACGCGGTCGACAAAGACGGGTTCGGTTCGGCTCAAAGATCGGTCTGGCGATGTTTGCCGGCCGGCGGGCGGGGGTGCGGGATGACTGGGACGACAACGTCCTCGCCGCCCACATCCCGTGCACTGACCGGTCCGGCCGAGTCGGAGCCGGCCAGTTGCGTCGGCCGGCTGCATGAGGTCCGGGAGGCGCGCAGGCTGCTCGCCCGGCATCCAGTCGTGACGCTGACCGGGCCGGGTGGGGTCGGCAAGACCCTCCTGGCGAGACGGATCGCGGCCGACATCCGCGGCGACTTTCGGGACGGAGTCGCGTTCGTCGAACTGGCCGAACTGCGGGACGCCGAACTGCTCGCCAACACCGTCGCGGACAAGCTCGGTCTCTACGACCAGTCCGAACGGCCGCCGCTGGACGTGATCAGCGACTATCTGCGCGACCGGCGATTCCTGCTGGCGCTGGACAACTGCGAACACCTGGTCGACGCCTCCGGCGCGTTCGTCGCGGCCCTGGTCAGCGAGTGCCCGCGGTTGACGGTGCTCACCACCAGCCGGCAGTCACTGGGCGTGGAGGGTGAACAGCTGTTCCCGGTGCCGCCGCTGTCCGTGCCGGACATCGACGCCGTCCAGTCGCCCGCCGACCTCCGGCGCTACGAGGCGCCCCAGTTGTTCGTGGACCGGGCGGCGGCGGTGGCGCCGGAGTTCGCGGTGACCGACGGCAACTGCCGGGACATCGCCGCGCTGTGCCGGGACCTGGAGGGGCTTCCACTCGCGATCGAACTGGCCGCCGTCCGGCTGCGGTCCCTGTCGCTGGACCAGATCCGGGCACGGCTGTCCGACCGGTTGTCACTGCTGTCCCAGGGGAACCAGGACGGCCCACACCGGCAGCTGACGATGCGGGCGCTGATCGACTGGAGCTACCAGCTGTGCGACCCGGCCGAGCGTCTGGTCCTGGCCCGTGCCTCGGTGTTCTCCGGTGGCTTCGGTCTGGACGCCGCGGAACAGGTCTGTGGCGGCGCCGGGGTGGACGGCGACGATGTGCTCGACCTGCTGCACGGCCTGGTCGACAAGTCACTGCTGATCGGCGAGGAAGTCGCCGGTGTTATCCGCTATCGGATGCTGGAA
>DASVLX010000260.1:0-6489 GCA_036384655.1 Pseudonocardiaceae bacterium | reverse complement strand
GGACTCGGTCGTCGACGAGGGCGGGGTGGTCGTCGTGGTTGGAGGCTCGGTGTGCGTGGTCGTGTTGCTACCGTCCGGCGGCGGGGGCGGGTTCTGGCCGCCATCCGGCGGATTCGTCTTGATGATCGTCTGGGGCGGGATGGTGGTCGTGGTGAGCTTGCCGTCCGCGCCGCGGGTTGTGGTCACCTTCGCCGGGATGGTGACCACCGTGGTGGGCGCCGGCGTCGTCTGGGGCGTCAGCGAGATGACCGTCGTGCTCGCCCCGGTGGTCGCGACAATCGAGTCCGAACCGTCGTCGGTGGTGGCCGGGCCCGGCGTGGCGTTGTCGTTGCTGCTCGCGTTGGACACCGCCCCCAGCGTCGCGAGCACGGTGGCCAGTACCACTCCCGAAACCGCGAGAATCCCCCAGGTCCGGGAGTTGCCTCGTCCGCCGCTCGGCGGTGCGATCTGCTCGTGGGGACTCTGCTCGTCGTCCATTCCGTGTCTCCTGCTAGGGCCGGCAGCCGGCGCTATTGTCTGAAATCGGCCGTCCAGTACCGCACCGGCCCGTCGTCGGGTCGCTCGGTCGTACTGTTGCCTCGGACGATCAGCACGGGCGTGCGGGTGGGCGCCTCCCCGAGCGGGTGGCCGTCCACGGTGAGCTGAAGCGCCACAAGTGTGCCGCCGGTCACCGCTGCTCCCAGCAATGCCGCTACCAGCATGACCCTGGACGATGAACGGCTGTGCTGCGAGACCTGCACGGAGAGTAACTGTAACACCGTCGAGGTAACCGTGATCAATCCGGACGGAGTCGATTTGGCAACCTTCCGGCACCATAATGGCGTGTCGAACGAAGGGGACAGCGACGGGGAGGAGGCCGCTCGACTCACCGCGTGGGTCCACGGCCATGTGCAGGGGGTTGGATTCCGCTGGTGGACGCGCTGTCGTGGGCTGGAACTGGGCCTGGTTGGCAGCGCCAGCAACCTGCCGGACGGCCGGGTGGAGGTCGTCGCGGAGGGACCGAAACAATCCTGCGAACGGCTGCTGGAACTGTTGCGGTCCGACGCGACGCCGGGCGCCGTCCGCACCGTCGTGGAGCGATGGTCGCAGCCGCACGGTGGCCTGCGTGGTTTCGTGACCCGCTGAAGACAACCTCGCTGACCTCCCACAACTGGCAAGAAGCCCCAGGTACTCTCGGCGGAACCGCCCGTAGTTCTCGAAAGCAGTGACCGCGCATGCACCTGAAAAGCCTGACGCTGAAGGGCTTCAAGTCCTTCGCCTCGGCGACGACGCTGCGCTTCGAGCCGGGGATCACCTGTGTCGTCGGTCCCAACGGCTCCGGCAAGTCGAACGTGCTGGACGCGCTGTCCTGGGTGATGGGTGAACAGGGCGCGAAGGCGCTGCGTGGCGGGAAGATGGAGGACGTCATCTTCGCCGGCACATCCGGTCGTGCCGCCCTTGGCCGGGCGGAGGTGACGCTCACCATCGACAACTCCGATGGGGCGTTGCCCATCGAGTACACCGAGGTGTCGCTGACCCGGCGGATGTTCCGGGACGGCGCCAGCGACTATGAGATCAACGGCGACAGCTGCCGACTGATGGACATCCAGGATCTGCTGGCCGACTCCGGCATCGGCCGTGAGATGCATGTCGTCGTCGGCCAGGGCCAGCTCGGGACGATCCTGGATTCGAAGCCGGAGGGCCGCCGGGCGTTCATCGAGGAGGCGGCCGGCGTCCTCAAGCACCGCAAGCGCAAGGAGAAGGCGCTGCGGAAGCTCGACGCGATGCAGGCCAACCTGACCCGGCTCACGGACCTCACCGCCGAACTTCGTCGGCAGCTCAAACCGCTCGGCAAGCAGGCCGAGATCGCGCGGCGCGCCCAGGCCGTGCAGGCCGATCTACGGGACGCGAAACTGCGCCTGCACGCCGATGACCTGGTCCGGCAGCGTGGCGAGATCTCCCGTGGCCAGGCCGACGAGTCGGCCGCCCGGGCCCGGCGGGCCGAGGTGGAGCGGGGCCTGCAGCTCGCCCAGTCCGAGCAGACCAACCTGGAGGAACTGCTCGCCGCCGCCGCGCCGAGGGTCGCCGCCGCGCAGGACGTCTGGTACCGGCTGTCCGCGCTTGCCGAGCGGCTGCGCGGCACCGCCCAGCTCGCCGTCGAGCGGCACCGGCACCTGTCCGCCGAGGTGATCGAGCAGCGCGGCGGGCGCGACCCGGACGCGCTGGAGGAAGAGGCCGAAGAGGCCGAGATGCGCGAGGTCGAGCTCGCCGAGGTGGTGGAGACGGCTCGCGAGGCGCTGTCTGAGGTGACGACACACCGAGCCGACCTGGAACGCGCGGTCGCGGCGGCGGAAAAGGCACACCTGGCCGCGGTCCGGGCGATCGCCGACCGGCGCGAGGGCCTGGCGCGGCTGACCGGTCAGGTTGAGGCGCTGCGCAGCAAGATCAACACGACGGCCGAGGAGATCGAGCGGCTGTCCTGGGTGATCGCCGAGGCCGAGGAACGCGCCGAGAACGCGGCCGGCGAGCTGGCCGAGGCCGAGGATCAGTCGGGCGTCTCCGACTCCGACGACGCCAGCCTGGCGCAGCGGTACCAACTCGCCGTGCGGGCCCGCGACGCCGCCACGGCCCGCGTCGACGAACTGGTTCGGGCCGAGCGAACCGCCGAGAAGGAGATCGCTTCCTCGCAGGCCAGAGTGGACGCGCTCTCGATGGGCCTGAGCCGCCGGGACGGTGCTGGCGCGCTGCTCGCGGCCGGCGATCGGCTGCCCGGGCTGCTCGGCTCGGTGTCGGAACTGCTCACCGTGCGGCCGGGAGCCGAGGTGGCGCTGGCCGCCGCGCTCGGACCGGTCGCCGACGCCGTCGCCGTGGCCGGCGGCGACGCGGCAGTTGCCGCACTGCGGATGTTGCGCGGCAACGACGCCGGCCGGGCCGGCCTGCTGATCGGTTCCGGCGATCCGTCCGACCAAGACCCGACCACCCCCTGGCCGGGTCTTCCCGACAACGCGCGCTGGGCCGTGAACCTGGTGACCTCGCCGGCGGCGCTGCGGTCGGCCGTCGTCGAGGCTCTGGACAGGCTGGCGGTCGTGGACGATCTGGGCACCGCACGTGAGCTGGTCCGCCGGCATCCCGAGATTCGTGCGGTGACCGCCGACGGTGACCTGCTCGGCGCGCGCTGGGCCGTCGGTGGCACCGGGCGCGGTCAGAGCACCATCGAGGTGCAGGCCGCCGTGGACGAGGCCAAGGAGAAGCTGGCCGCCGCGCGGCAGGCCGCCGAGCAGGCGAGCGCCGCCCTGGCCGGTGCGCGCGCCGAGCAACAGGCCCGGCGCGACGAGGTCAACCAGGCCCGGGACGCGGTGAATGAGGGCAAGGTTCGGCAGGCCCGCGCCACCGAGCGGTTCGCCCGGCTGCGGCAGGCCGTCAAATCGGCCGAGGCCGAGGTGTTCCGGGCCCGTGAGCAGCGTGCCAAGGTCGAAAACTCTCGCGAACAGTCGGTAACCTCGCTGGCCGATCTTGAGGAACGACTGGCCGTCGCCCAGTCCGAGGCGGTGGAGGAGGAACCGGACACCGCCGAGCGGGACGCGGCCGCCGCCGAACTCTCCGCCGCCCGGCAGCGTGAGATGGAGGCCCGGCTCGCCCTGCGCACCGCCGAGGAGCGATCCCGGGCCGTGCAGGGCAAGGCGGACTCGCTGCGCCGGGCCGCCCGCGCGGAGCGCGAGGCACGCGAGCGGGCCGCCCAGGCCAGGGAGAACCGGGCGCGTGGTGCGACCGTCGCCGGCACAGTCGTGCGCGGCGCCGAGCATGCCAGCGAGCGGATCGCGATCTCGCTGCGCAAGGCGGCCGCCGAGCGGGACGACGCCCAGCGTGAGAAGGGCCAGCAGGAGGCCGCGCTCAGCACGGTCCGGAACAGGGCGCGTGAGCTGGCCACCGAGCTGGAGAAGCTGACCGACGCGGTGCACCGGGACGAGGTGGCGCGCGCCGAGCAGCGGCTGCGGCTGGAACAGTTGGAAGCCAAGATCTCCGAGGATTTCGGCATCGGCCTGGAGGACCTGATCGCCGAGTACGGTCCGGACACGCCGGTGCCGCCGACCGCGCAGGAGACTGCCGAGTACAAGGCCGCCAAGGAGCGCGGCGAGCAGGTCCTCGCGCCGCAGCCGATGCCCTATGACCGGGAAACCCAGGTCAGGCGGGCCAAGCGGGCCGAGCGCGATCTCGGCCAGCTCGGCAGGGTGAATCCACTGGCGCTGGAGGAGTTCGCCGCGCTGGAGGAACGCTACAAGTTCCTGTCGACGCAACTGGAGGATCTCAAGGCCACCCGGCGCGACCTGTTGACCGTGGTCAAGGAGGTCGACGAGAAGATCCTCGAGGTCTTCACGTCCGCCTTCCACGATGTCGCGCGGGAGTTCGAGACCGTGTTCAGCACGCTGTTCCCGGGTGGTGAGGGCCGGATGCTGCTGACCGACCCGGAGGACATGCTGACCACCGGTGTCGAGGTGGAGGCCCGGCCGCCGGGCAAGAAGGTCAAGCGCCTGTCACTGCTGTCCGGCGGCGAGAAGTCCCTGGTCGCGGTGGCCATGCTGGTGGCCATCTTCCGCGCCCGCCCGTCGCCGTTCTACGTGCTGGACGAGGTCGAGGCGGCCTTGGACGACACCAACATGCGCCGGTTGATCGGCCTGTTGGAGGAGCTGCGCGCGACCTCGCAGCTGATCATCATCACGCACCAGAAGCCGACCATGGAGATCGCCGACGCCCTGTACGGCGTGAGCATGCGCGGCGACGGCATCAGCCAGGTGATCTCCCAGCGCCTCCGCGGCCGCGACGACCCCAAGCCCGCCGCACCGGAACCCGAGCCCGCCACCGCCGCAGCCGGCGGCTGAGCCAGTTTCTGTTGCTGGTGAAAACTCGATGCGCTCGGCGTAGATATTGTCGCCGGGCTGCTGACCGGCTTCCAGCGTCAGGGGCAGCGTGTAGCCGAAGTAGCGGAAGCAGTTGGCTCACATCGCCCGTGCGAGTAGCTGTCATCGACAGTGGCAGCGGCATGCAGTCGCCCATCATGGCTAATCTTCAGGATCCACCGCGTGTCTCAATTATGTGCCGCTCTGGGTTCCAACCGTCGGGGGTTTGTAGCTGCGGATCTAGTTGCTTGATTTCTATTCTCTGTTCGACGGACTCGTCTGCTTCTGCAATGCAGACACTGAACCCGCGATCCGGGTATTCCTGTCGGAGTTTTGCGCTCCAGGTTTGGCAGAGGATCTTGCCGACTTCCAGATGTGCTTCTGTGAGAAATTCTGCCGGATTTCGAATATTGTGGAACAGTTGGCTGAGCTCGATCCAGTTGAAGCTGTCTACCGCATCTACCCAAGAAGTGTCCGGGGTGTGCGACTTGCGCACTGGATGGGGCGTCGTTAGTCGTTCGACGATAAATTTCTCGTCGTCACCGTCGAGTGCAAGAAAGACCGCGCCGTACACATTGATGAATCGTGGCCAGAAGAGAAAAGAGAGGTCTAGCGCCCGGAAAGCTTCGGTTTCTTCTTCGAGATAACTTACGGGATCGTCAGATCCCACATCAGGGTAGGCAGCCTTGAGAATTCGCCCAATCCTGTCATTGTCTGTCATGGTCACGCACTTCGCTCACCGCGATCTTCCTGGAAGCTGCATCTCGGTCATGTGCAGAAAGTGGCCGCAGTCGTTGGCAAGCCCGCCGTGCAAGCTGTAGGTGCACTCGTTGACGCCTCTTCCGTCGAGAATTCTCTTCAGCTCATGTCGCTTCATACTGATCTGAGCCTGATTCTAGCTAGATTCCTGACTCGCTTCGTCCTTCCAAAACTGGCCATTACTTCGAGTGCATGCGGCGAATCAAGCTCGCTGGCGATTTTTCGCTGCAGCCAGTCTGTCGCGCCTGTCAGCTCGTCAGACAAGACCTGCCTGCCGTCCTTGAGGGTCTTGAAGAGAATCCATTCATTGATTCGTTGAACTAGAAATTGGTGACCTTTGACGAGGTTTCTAACTCCAGTCGACCAAGTGATGAACTGCTCGCTTGTAGATATCGAGGATGCCTTGTCGTCAATGTAGTGTGTGATCGCGGCTTCGCTCATTACTTGATCGGGGTCGCGCATGATTCGAGCCATCAGGTCATGCTCGGTCGATGAGTCGCTTGACGGCATTACTGTCAGATACAGTTGATAACGGGCATGCTCGTCGGTCAGCAGTGTCTCCATGTTGGAGCTTGGTATGCTGTACCTGTTTATGATGTATTCCACGTCATCTCTGAGACTCATGGCTACTTGCTCTCTCTGAACCAGCGCATATAGTTTCCGATTGCGTCGCGAATGGCGTCCTTGTTGTCGTCAATCACGTCCTGCTGCTGACGTGATAGTTCGGGATCTCCGCGCAGAGGTTTCCCGTTTTGTCCAATGCGCGTCTTTGGCCCGGATCCCTCGACGTGTGCATGGGCAGGAGGATGGTCGTTGGAATTGATCTTCACTTTGACGCCGCGTTCATCGACGATAT
>DASVLX010000259.1:0-7133 GCA_036384655.1 Pseudonocardiaceae bacterium | reverse complement strand
GCTCGACAACCGCCCGGGTGGACACGGTCTGCCCGCCTCAATGGAGTCCGCTCGTTAAGAGCGGAAGCACTTGTCCAGGCTGCCGACATATGGCAGAGGCTCAACGCCTCAATGGAGTCCGCTCGTTAAGAGCGGAAGCACCTCGTGAGCGTCGCCGTGATCACCCGCGCCTCAGCGAGGCCTCAATGGAGTCCGCTCGTTAAGAGCGGAAGCACTCGGCGCTACGCGAGGAGGCCCCGATCGGCAAGCCACCGCCTCAATGGAGTCCGCTCGTTAAGAGCGGAAGCACGAACACCATTACGACCGAGGATGGCTCGGTCATTCTGGGCCTCAATGGAGTCCGCTCGTTAAGAGCGGAAGCACGGCTCGCCAAATTTGGGGGCCGTGACCTGCGACGATACAGCGGTTCGCGAGTGGTGGCAAGCTGCTACCAACATCACGCGCCCTGTTTATCCGGTTCATCCCTCCGGCACCACCTCTGACCTGCGTGCGAGCAACCCCCGGGGTTTGACTCACCGATTCGATGCTCGCAGAGATCAACTCGGTGTACCTACACGATCTGAGGCCCGGCGTCGGGCAGCTTGCGCGGGCGGCCCAGGACTCGGACGGCGGCGGGCGACTCCGCAGGGCCAAGGTCGATCTGGACGACACTGTCCTCATCGAGCGCCATGACCGCTGTCACCAGGCCTTCAAGTATCGCCAATTCGCCTCGCGAGAGATCGCAGAGAAACACGGAGTATTGAAGCCGTTCTCCATGATCTTCCATGATCGTGCAGACTCGGCGAAGTCGCTGCGGATTGGCAATATCATATGCGATGAGATACCGACGACGTGCCATGGGAGAATCACCTGGTGACCATTGGTTGGTATTCGGGAAGCTCACCCACGATGACGGCAGCCAACATCCGCTCCTGAACGTCCATCACACGACGGTAGTTGATACGGTAACCGAAAATCGGGTGACGAACTTCGGTGCTCAGACGCCGTTCGTAGGCGTTGAGAACCGTTCGACGACCCGACTGCGTGAGCGCGACGCCACCTGCGCGCCGGATGAAGTCTGCCTCGGTGATCTCGCCCTTGTTGAGTAGGTTTAGTACGACCGAGTCGGCGATCAGCGGCCGGAACTCCTCGGCCAGGTCCAAAGCGAGCGCTGGCCGTCCGTAGCGAGATCGGTGGTAGACGCCGAGGTAGGGGTCAAATCCCACACCCAGGGTGATCGCCACCAGATCTTTGGCCAACATCGAGTAGCAGAATGACAGCAGTGCGTTGAGCGGATCTCGCGGGGGTCTTCGGTTCCGGCCGAGCAGCGAGAACTCGGCGGCGATCTTTCCCGCGTCCGGAGTGATCATCGACGGAAAGACACCAAAGTACATCCTGGCGGCGGTTCCCTCGATGCCGAGCAACTCCGCGAATCCGGCGGCATTGCGCGCTTGCTCGGCAAGGCGCTTGAGCGCGGCCAGCGTTCCGGTGAGATCACCTTTGCCGTTGCGTCGAAGCAGGGTGCGGCAGTTGAGGATCTTGCCGGCGATCATCCGCTGCGCGAGCCTGACATCGGCCTGGGCGTGTGCCACCGTCTGGCGTCGCCGCAGTTCCACCCACTTCGGTGGCTGCCCGATAGCGAAGCCGTGCAGCCAGCCACCCGCGCTGAGCCAGAGCACGGGTATCCCCCGTCCAAAGCATTCGGTCAACGCTTGTGTGCTGATCTGGACGCGGCCGAACACCGCCAACTGTGACACGTCGATCAACCGGAAGGTGGCCAGTTTCTCCTTGTCTCGGGAAACCACCTCCAGTCGCCCGCTGCGAATGCCGACAAACGAGCCGGGCTCGGTCACATAGACCGGTCGTTGGTCGGGATCCCGCGGCACGAGACGCCGTGGCGGCTCCTCCGCGCGCGCCAGCAGGGCGTTGGTTTCATCCGGCAAGCACAGCCCCACTAACGAGCAGCGCGCGCATTTCGGGCTTGATCGGAGAGGCAACGGTGCCCGTGCGGCCTCGGCAGCTTGACGAGCCTCGCCAATCAAGGCATTGACATGTTCGATGCGCTCGTCCGTCAATTCGACCCGGACCCGACGATGCGGCTCAACGTAATACAGCTCAGCGTGGTCACACCGATAGCCGTTGTCGCGCAACACCATAGCCTGGACGCAGGCCTGCACCTCGTCGGCTGGCCACGGCTCGCCGTCGGGCTGGGGAGATCCCTTCTTCAGGTCGATCGGGATGACCGAGTCCCCGTCGCCTTCGAGCACGTCGAGTTTGGCGATCACGCCCAGGGTGTCCGAACTGAGTGTCAACGCACGAGCCGCGCGGATGACGTCTTCCTCGGGCAGTGGCGCGGCGCCGGATGGCTTGTCGACGCGGCGGTGAGCCTGCTGGCCGACGCGGGTGTCGTCGTTGTCGGCCCACCGGACCTCAACCCATTCCAGATAAAACAGTCGTGGGCAGTACACATACTCGTTGAGCATGCGGGCAGGCAGCAGGTCCGGCGGTTCCATCGCGTTTCTCCTATTCCGGGGTGAACAGTCCGAGGCCGAAGTGACTGAGGTGTCCCAGCGCGATCGGGCCGGTGACCGATGTCTTGAACTGGAGCCGTAGCAGCGCCGAGGGCTTGGTGGCGCTGCCCTGCCGACGGTCGTGCCGGAACTGGGCCGACGGCCGGTACCGCCGAAACGCGGCCCACTCGCCGCTGACCAGGCTGACCTCGGCCGGCGGTAGGCCGCGGTAGGCCAGTTCGTGGGCGATGTCGTCCCGCAGGAAGTCGAGCCAGTCGTGGCTCGGTTTGGCGTAGCGGCTCGGCGTGTACGGGGTGGCGGAGATCCACGACAGTGCCGGCCCGGTCAGTCCGGGGGCGAGTGCCTTCGCGAGCCCGGTGCCGGATGGCCGGACGTCCAGCCGATCCGACTCGTCCTCGCTCCACAGCTTGCGCACCTTCAGCAGCGCGTCCAGCTCATCCTCGGGCAGACCGTCCGCCGACCACGGCGCCCAGACCAGCAGCCCGGTGAGCCGGCGGTCGTGGATCAACGGCAGGTAGTGCGCGTGGTCGTGGCCGGCCAGTGGCTTGCCGTTCTCGTCCTTGCCGCCGAGCACGGTGGCGGGTCGGTCCGCCGGTGACCGGCCCAGGATGCTCAACGCGGCCTGGCGTAGCAGGTCGGTGTAGGTGACGGCCTCGGTCGCCGGCGGCTGGGCGGGTCCGAGGACGTCGAACCGGACCGCCGTGACGACCCGCTGCCGCGGCCGAGGCCGCCGGGCCGGGGTGTACCGCTCGGCGGGCCGCTTCTGCAGGTAGCCGATGAGATGCGCGCCGATCGGCAGCGGCAGGCCCTGGCTGCGCACCTCGTGCGGGCTAGCCAGCAACGCCTCGACCTGCAACGGGATCACGGGGCTGAGCAGCACGGTCGCCGGGGCGTTTTTCGGGATGTCCTCGGCGACATCGGCGGGAATCCACAGCTCATGCCGGCTGGTCGGTTCCCAGGCGGTCTCGACCCTCGCCTCGCAGAGGCTGTCGGCCCGGCCCAGGTACGGGATCGAGATGGCGAGTTTCTCCAACGCGGTCCGATGTTCGTCGCCCAGTTCGACCTGCCAGGTGACGGCCAGTTCGTCGGCCCGGCCGAACACCGCGAACGCGTCGAAGGTCTTGTCGGTGCTGCGCCTACCCGAACGATCATCGGCGTCCGGATAGTAGTGCCGGGTGTGCGCGAGCGTGTGCCGCGGAATGGCGAACCTGGGTGGTTGGGCGAGTTCGCTCAGCAGCCCGTGCACGGTTTCCTCGGGCAGGTCGGGAACGCGGGTCCGCCAGACCGCGTAGAGGGTGCGCAGCAACCGCCACGGCGACGGCGGTATTTCGACGGCGCCTTCATTGACCTGCCGGTGCCACGGGGTCGCGTGGTAACGCCCCCAGGGAAAGCGGAAAACGAGGGTGGTGGGCACGGGGTCAGCCCTTCTTGGCCTTCTCGGACTTCTTGGTGGACTTCGACGGCCATTCGACGGTGGTCGGCACCGCGTCGCCGAGGAACGACGCACTGGCGGACACCAGCTCCGCGAGGCGTTGGTCAAGTTCCTCGGCGGACGGCAGTGGGGTGCCCTTACGGGTCACCGGCTCCCCGGTCGGCTCCAGGTCGCAGGCGGTGCGCAGCCGCATGCCGCCCTCGATGAGCGTGCGGATCTCCCACTGGGCGATGGTCTCCAGCAGCGAGGTGACCGGTTCGGGCAGCCCGTAGGAGCGCAGCAACTGCGCATCGATGACGAACGAGGCACGGATGCGCTTGGCCGTCCACTCCGTACGGTGGAACGGCACCGATCCGTAGCCCTCCGAGGTTCCGCCGGAGTCCTCACCGAGCTGATGCCGGACCCGGTCGGCCTTGCGGCCACCGCTGACCAGCGGCTCGACGTCGTAGGCCTCGATCACGCCGGACACCGCGCGCAGGAACTTCGGCTGCCCCAACCACTGCTTGTGGCTGAAGAACACGCCGTGGACCAGGCAGAACGGGTCGAGGCGCGCCACGGCCGCGGCCATCGACGGGTAGCTGAGCGGGGTGTCCGACCGCAGGCCGAGGCGTTCGCCGATGACATCGAGCATCGGCTTTCCGTCGAGGTCGGCCTCCCGGATGAACGCCGAGGCCAGCCGGTGTGCCTCCAGCCGGCTGGACGTGAGGAACTCCCCGGTTCCGTTACGGACGACTCGCACCCAGGGCAGCCGGGCGATCTCGGCGACCGGCTGGTTGGTCGCTTTGTCCCAGGCGGTGTCTTCCAGCCGGTTGGCCATCGACTGCACGGACTCCACCAGCAGCCCGTCGACCCGATTGCCCTTCTCGTCCAACGGCCGGAACGTGGCGGCACCGATGTCGGGGAAGCCGGTCGGCTGAAAGGAACTGGCGCCGATCGGCGTGAGCTCCACGTCGTACCAGTGACGTCTGGTGGTGGTCATGAGGCGCGATCCTCCTTCTGCGCGGCCGGCAATGGCCGGCCGCACGGTGACTCGGTCGACCGCCCGGCTGCGGTCGACGGCGGGGGTGTGGAACAGCAGCAGGGCGGCCAGGCGGTCGCCGTCCAGGTCGGTCGTGGTGGGACGGACAGCGCGGCGGCCGGTGGCCAGCCGGAGCCGGTGCGCGGCGTCCGCGAGAACCTCGGGAACGCGTTGGGCGGCAAGCAAAGCGGGCCAGTGGAAGCCCGGACGGACCAGGATCGTCTGGTCCTCGCCCTCCGGACCGGTCACGGTGAACGGGTCCGCGCCGGTGAAGGGAATGAGCACGTCGAGGCCGGGCTCGGTCTGGCCTCCACCGCCCGGCAGCGGGTGATCCTGGCCGCCACCGCCCCACTCGACGCACAGCAGCCCGGCCAGCAGGCCGGCGAAGCGGTCGAGGTCCAGATCGGCCCAGGCCAGCGCCGACATGTTGGACGCCGGCAGCGGTAGCCCATGCTTGAAGGAGATGCGCGCGCCGCGGACCGCCGGCCGTTCGGCGTCGGTCTCATCCGCGCTGTCGTCGAAGGTGCGGCGGCGGGCTGCCTCCGCCAGCGCGGCGAACGGGTTGGCGTGCAGGGCGATGCGCTGCGGCCGGTTGCTCCACCGGGGAAATCGTTCCCTGTCATCGCTGGTCACCGGCGAGAGCAGCGGCCGAAGACCACCCATGGTGAGGGTGTTCGTGCCGAGGTCGTGCTGGGTCGCCAGGGCCAGCGCGAACCGCAGTTCCAGGTCGTCGCCGGCCACCGTGCGCAGCCGCTTCAGGAGCGTGAATCCGGGCCGCGCCGCCGGATTGGCCTGAGTGCCGATGACCAGCGGCCGGACCGCCGCGCGCACCGCACCGGATCTCACGATCGCTTCGTGGCAGCGGCCGACGGTGGCGAACACGGTCGCCAGGTCGACCGCGTCGCCGGAGCGGGCGTGGGTGTAAACCGCCTGTTCGACCGCCTTCACGGCCACGGCGACCGTGCGCGGCGGACTGACCCTGCGCAGCGCGTCCAGCCAAACGTCGAGATCGGTCAGCAGGCTCACATCGCCCCGCCCGGCAACGGTGATCCGATCGACTGGCACCGCGAGGTCACTTCGTCCGAGCCGTCCTTTCACGACGACGTGCCGGGTAAACGCGGAGATCCCGCGATCGACTCCGAGCGAGGCAATGGCACGGGCCATGTCCAAACCGGACCGGGCAGGCCGGTCGTGCCACTGCGCGCGCGCCTCCCCGAACAGATGCGCCACCTCGGCCAGTTTTGCTGGACGATCCCATTCCGGCAGCCAGGTCTCGCTTTTCAACGTCTCGTTCTCGGCCGCCGTCGCCAGCCCGGCGGTTGAGCCACGCACCTGGAAGGGCAGTGCGGGACGCGCGTAGGCGGCGCCCTGGCGACGAACCAGCGCAGCGGCGAGCAACAGTGAGCCTTCGACGAGCAGCAAGAAAGACCACGGATTGCCCACCTCTCCGCTGTCCTCCGGCTTGCCCGTGCTGGCGGCATCGAATTGGTTGAGTGTCACTTTGGGCAGAGCCATAGGCTGGCCTGCGAGAGCAGCGAACAACCACTTGGCAGAGCGGCGATCATTCAAGACAGTGCGCGTATGTTGCAGGTAATTGGCTGAAATGTCGAGGTGACCAAGGGAGCCGCCGTTGCCCAGCAAGAAGTTGTAGACGACCTCACCATCATCACCCAGGACGAGTGCCGCATCCAGCCAGGCCAGGCCACGATCAGGGAAGAGATTGCGGCACAGCCGCTGTACCTCAGTCTTCCGCTTCTTGTCACACCCGTTAGTCCGAGCAGCGACCTCGTCGGCCGCCGCGACTGCCTCCCGCAGCGCCGCCAGCCGAGGATCAGTGCTCTCACGAACCCACTGCACCACCTCCTTGTCGGCGGTGCCCTTGCCGGCTGCGGCGAAGCCGCCGTTCATATTCCACGGCGATACCACTGCCTCCGGCTCGAAGGCCGCCGACAGCCGGTCCGCCAGCTCCGGGACGCTGGACGCACCGTCGGTGTCCAGCACGAACCGCCCGTCCTGCCACCGGCCGCGAGCTTGCGCGTCGAGTAGACGCGACACCGCGCGCAGTACGCCGAGTGCGGCGAGATAGCTGGCCAACGGTGTGGTTCGACACCCCGGCAGCGTCAGTGTGGTCATGCGCCCCTCCCCCCGTCGGCGGCGCTGGCGGCCCAGTCCG
>DASVLX010000258.1:0-1532 GCA_036384655.1 Pseudonocardiaceae bacterium | reverse complement strand
TGATGTCCGTGGGTGAGGAATTTCGTTGACGGTTCAGCCGATTCGTCTGTTCGGTGATCCGGTGCTGCGCACGCCCGCCACCGAGGTCGTGGATTTCGACAAGGAGTTGCGCCAACTCGTGCGTGACCTGTGGGAAACCATGTCCAAAGAGGGCGGTGCCGGGTTGGCCGCACCGCAGATCGGGGTGGGCCTGCGGGTGTTCACCTTCCACTGCGACGGCGGGGAGGGCCACCTCGTCAACCCGACCTGGAACGTCGTCGGGGACGGCTACCAGGTGGGCCCGGAGGGCTGCCTGTCCATTCCCGGCCTGGGTTGGGACTGCCGCCGGCACGAACATGTGGTCGCCACCGGCTGGAACGAGCACGGCGATCCCATCACCATCGAGGGCACCGCGAAGCTGGCCCGCTGTATCCAGCACGAGTCCGACCACCTGGACGGCGTGCTGTTCGTCGACAAGCTCGATCCGGAGACCCGCAAGCAGGCCATGCGCGCGATCCGGCAGGCCCCGTGGTTCACCGGCACGACACCGGTCATCAAACAGAGTCCACATCCACTGTTCGGAGTCCGCTGACCATGCGGCTGGTATTCGCCGGCACGCCCGAGGTGGCGCTGCCCGCGCTGGGCGCGCTGCTCGACTCGCCCCGGCATGACGTCATCGCGGTGGTGACCCGTCCGGACGCACCCGCCGGCCGGGGCCGGAAGATGGTTCGTTCGCCGGTCGGGGCGCTCGCCGACGAGCACGGTGTCGAGGTCCTGACCCCCCGACGCGCCCGTGACCCGGAATTCCTGGCCCGGTTGACCGAACTGGCCCCGGACTGCTGCCCGGTGGTGGCCTATGGCGCACTGTTGCCGCAGGCGGCACTGGACATCCCGAAGCAGGGCTGGGTGAACCTGCATTTCTCGGTGCTGCCGGCCTGGCGCGGCGCGGCGCCCGTGCAGGCCGCCATCAGGCACGGCGACGAGATCACCGGGGCGAGCGTGTTCCGGATCGTCAAGGAACTGGACGCCGGGCCGGTGTTCGGCGTGCTCACCGAGGCGGTCCGGCCCCGGGACACCGCCGGTGACCTGCTCGGCAGACTCGCCACCTCCGGTGCCCGGCTGCTGCGGGACGTGCTGGACGGCATCGAGGACGGCGTGTTGCGCGCCGAGGAACAGCCGGCGGACGGCGCCAGTTACGCGTCCAAGGTCACCGTCGAGGATGCCCGGGTCGACTTCAGCCAGCCCGCGATCGCGGTGGACCGGCTGGTTCGTTCGGTGACCCCGGAGCCGGGCGGGTGGGCGATCTTCCGCGACGAGCGGATCAAGCTCGGACCGGTGCTGCCGGTCGACGACCGCATCCTGCCAGCGGGGGAACTGCTGGTGGAACGCAGGCGCGTGCTGGTCGGCACCGGCACCGCCGCCGTGGCGCTCGGCGACGTCCGGGCTCAGGGCAAGAAGCGGATGCCGGCGCCGGACTGGGCGCGCGGCGTGCGGATCGAGCCGGGGGAGCGGCTGACATGAACTCGTCAACCCCGCGTCGACCGTCCCGGCCG
>DASVLX010000257.1:0-11653 GCA_036384655.1 Pseudonocardiaceae bacterium | reverse complement strand
GGGGCCGGGGTGGGTGTCGGCTGGGTCGACGGGCCGCGCGGGCTGCTGGTGCACCGCTACGCCACCGCCGCCGACGGCAGGCTCACCGGGGCAACGCTGCTGACCCCGACCGCGCAGAACGAGGTGTGGCTGGCCGAACTGTTGCGCCAGGCGGCCGAGACCACCCCCGACGCGCTGGAACCCGGGCTCGAGGCGGCGATCCGTGAGGCGGACCCGTGTCTGCCGTGCTCGTCGGCCCCGCCCGGTGCGATGGGCGTGCGCGTCGAGACGGTCGAGTCCGAGGTGGCCGGGCCGCGCCCGGCGGAAGGGAGCAGCTGATGTGCGTCGCGGTCCCGGTCCGGATCGTCGCGATCGACGACGGTCCGCTGCCGATGGCGGACACGGACGTCGCCGGCCGCCCCGGCCGGTGCTGCCTGGCGTACCTGCCGGAGGCGGCGGTGGGTGACTACGTCCTGGTGCAGCACGGCTTCGCCGTCCAACTCTTGGACGCGCGGTCCGCGGCCGCCTCGCTGGCCGCGTTCGCGCGACTCGGCGTCCTCACGGCGACCGAGGCACCCGCCGGCGGCGGCCGGTAGGGGATGCCAGCGGTCGCCCACCGGACCTGCCGGTGGGCGACCGGCGTTCATGGCGTCGTCGTCGGTCCGGTCGCCTGGTCCAGGGCATAGACACGGACGTAGTCCACGAGCATGCGCGCGGGCAGCGGTGTGCCGGAGTCCGGCGGGCCCGGCCAGGTCCCGCCCACCGCGAGGTTCAGCAGCAGGTAGAAGGGGTGGTCGAACGGCCACTGCTGGCCTGGTTCGAGCCGGTCCTTGGCGACGCTGAGGTACTCGGTGCCGTCAACTAGCCAGACGATCTCGTCGGGGCTCCAGTCGACCGCGTAGGTATGGAAGTCGTCCGCGTAGCTCCCGCCGGTCAGCCGATGGTCACCGGTGATGCCCTCCTCGGGGTAGCCGCGGGCATGGAGTGTCCCGTGGACGACGTCAGGCTGGTCGCCGACGATCTCCATGACGTCGATCTCGCCGCTGTCGGGCCACTGCTGGCCGCTGGTCTCGGTGCCGAGCATCCAGAACGCGGGCCACATGCCCTGGCCTGAGGGGATCTTGATCCTGGCCTCGAAACGACCGTAGGTGGCGGTGAACGTGTCCTGGGTGGTGATCCTGCCGGAGGTGATGTCGCAGGAGCCGACCTGGCAGTCGGCCATTCCGGGCAGTTGCTCGCGGCGGGCGGTGATCGCCAGGTGCCCCTGGCCGTCCAAGGCCACGTTCTCCGGCCGGTCGGTGTAGTACTGCCACTCCTCATTGCCCCACTGTGGCTCGCCGCCCCGGTCGAATACCCACGCGGCCGTATCGGGGGCCGCACCGGCCGCGCCGAGAAACTCGTCCGACCACGCCAGGCGCCACCGTGGTGACTCGGATGCCGGCACCGACGTCGGAGCCGAACCCGATGGCGCTGGTAACGGCAGCACCGACGAGCACGCCGACACCGCTAGCAGGGCTGCTACCCCCAACGCCGCACCGACCCGACTCCATGCGTGATGGCACATAGGCTCCCCAGTTGTGGGTCGATCCGACCGACGCCCACGGGCTCTCGGACCACCTCGCGAGTGGCGCACGTGGCGGATGCTCAGGGTACGCACCACGGCTACTACCGGTGCTGGCCGCCTCTGGATGGGGCACCGGCCTGGATCGATGGCACGATCGTCGATGAGGCGGACGCGGGCGAGCATGTCAACGTGCTGGGCAGGGTGCTCGGCCCAGCGGTTGCCTCGGGTGCGAGGAGGGAGTGCCAATGGACGAGACGCTGGAAACGCTGTTGGACGAGCTGCACCACTACGGCGTCGAGCACGATGCGGACAGGCCCGACAGGCTCGATCGCCTGCGCAACGTCGAGCCCGACACGGCTCGGCTGCTGGCGGTGCTGATCCGGGCCACGGGCGCCCGCTCGATTCTCGAACTCGGCACCTCCAACGGCTATTCGACGCTGTGGCTGGCCGACGCCGCCCGCGCCACGGGCGGAACGGTGCTCAGCGTCGAGGTCGAACAGGCGCGCAGCGTGCAGGCAGCCATGAACCTCCGGCGCGCCGGACTGGCCGATCGCGTCGTGCTGAAGGTCGACGACGCGGCGAACGTGCTACGCGAGTCAGCGGCCGCGGTGTGGGACTTTGTCTTCCTCGACGCAGAACGGCCCGCCTATCCCGGCTACTGGCCCGACATCGTCCGCACCCTCCGGCCGGGCGGCCTGCTGGTGGTGGACAACGTCATCTCCCACGCTGAGCAGATCTGCGGCTTCCGCGCCCTTATCAGCGCCGATCCACAGGTGACCGAGGCGGTCTCCCCCACCGGAGCCGGTGCCCTGCTCGTCGTCCGCGAACCGATACCCGAGCGGTAGCACGGGCCCGAGAGCGCGCGGGCGAGAGTTGTTAGCACGAGTTCGGGGGTCAGGGATGCCCTCTGGCGATGCGGTCGAAAACGGCCGCGAGCTCGATCGGTTTGGAGACGTGCGGGCAGTGCCCGCTGTCGATCCTGATGACCTCCGCTCCGAGACGGCCGGCGGCGGCCTCACGACACCAGTTCGGTCGTAGGGTGCGATCCCCGTCTGCCGCGATGTAGGTGGACGGGATGTCTGGACAGAGCGCGACCGGCTCGAGCGGCACGCGCCCGGGGTTGAACAGGCGCAATGTGGTCAGCGCCCACCGCAGCGTTTCGAGGTCGCAGTCGTGGAACAAGAAATGTGTCGCGAGCACTGGGTCGCCGGTGGGGTCCTGGCCAAGCCAGTCGCGATTGAACACCGCGGTCGGGTCCGGTCCGACGTCCTCGCGCAGACTGTGTCGTCCATCGGGGACGTAGGCGGCCAGCCACACCTGACGCTGGGCACCAAGTTGTCGGGCCGCGGCGGGCAGCAGCAGTCCCGCCCCGGAGTGGGCGACCACCACGGGAGAGGTGACATCACCAGCGATTTGGTGCGCGATGTCCCGGGCGTACTGAGTGGCCGATCGGTCGTCGTCGCCGGCCAGGTCGACCAGCACACCGCGGTGCCCGAGAGCGTCCAGGGCGCGGACGAGCCGATCCCACCCCCGCGGGCTTTGGGTGGTTCCGTGGATCAGGACGAAGTCGCTCATGCCTGGCTCCCATTCACCGGGTCGGGTGCTCACGGCGTGCCCGTGCCACCCGCGCCGCGAACGCCCACGGGTTGAGCACTGTACCCAGGGTGCGCGACCTTGTCGGGGGCCGAGCACGAAACGGATCACCTGGGTCTGTCCGTCGAACATGTGGTGCCCCGGCCACCCCTGGGTCACGGCTGGGCCAGGAACTCGACGTAGCCGTCCGTGCCGTGCACGCGGATCCGCTGTCCGTCCCGGATCAGCTTGGTGGCATGTTCCACGCCGACGACGGCGGGCAGGCCATACTCGCGTGCGATGACCGCGCCGTGGGTCATGAGGCCCCCGACCTCCGTCACCAGGCCCCTGATCGTCACGAACAGGGGCGTCCAACTGGGATCGGTGTAGGCGGTGACCAGGATGTCGCCCGCTTCGAGATCGGCCCGCGCCATGTCCAGGATGACTCGGGCTCGCCCCTCGACGGTCCCGCCGGAGACGGGCAGGCCGACCAGCGCGCCGGCAGGCAGGCCAGCGCGCCGGTAGGTCCCGGTGATCGCCTCGCCGTCCGACGTGAGTACCCGCGGCGGCGTGAGCGACCGATATGACCTGAACGCGTCCCTGCGTTGGCGGATGAGCTGGTCATCACCTCGATGGGTGCGCACGATGTCGCGGAACTCCTGGAAAGTGAGGTAGAAGATGTCTTCCTTCTCGCCAATCACACGGGCTTGGACAAGGCGCTCGGCTTCTTCCAGCAGCGCCTGCTTGTACAAGAAGTAGCGGCTGATCATCCCGTACTTCGGATACTCCCGATACCCCATGAAGGTCCGGACCCGGTCGATCATTCGCCTGGCCTGTTCGGCCTTCCGCTCCCCGTCGGGCAGGGCCCGCAGTCGCTCCAGCAGCTCGAGTTCTTTCGCGCCGGCCTCCCGCCGCCCCTGTTCCCACCGCCGCTCGCCGGCACCGGGCTCGAAGTTCTTGACGTTGCCGAGGATGATCGGCACAAGCGTGCTCGGGCGTTCGCTCCATCGCGGCCTGGTGATGTCGATCTCGCCGACGCAGCGCATGCCGTACTTGTCCAGGAAAGCCCGGATCGCGTCTCGGGCCTCCCGGCCACCGGCGAGCACCGGCAGTTCGTCCAGGAAGCTCTCGTCGTTGACCTGCTCCAGAAATGCCACCACTTCCGGATGCCGGCGGATCACATCAGCGACGTCAAGGAGCGCCAACCCCATCTCCGACGTGACATTGTTGGGGACGGACCGGGTGAGCGTGTCGGCCGCGTTCCGCTCGCCCAACCACGCCCGCAGGTGCTCGTTGAGCCACGAGCTGGCGTCCATCGCCGTCATCCAGACCCGATTGCTTTCCGGATCGAACAGGATCCGCCGCATCTCCTGGATGTCCGCCAGGATGAAGTCGAGCAGCTCCGATCCGGTCTTCATCCGGATATCGCGCTTCAGGGCGGCGATGGAGGCCTGGCCGCGACCGATCAGGTCCGCGACGATGGCCGGATCGGTCTCGATGGCGGCGGGCGGACGGACGGACGGGGCCGCGACGGCATCTTCGTTCGGCAGCGCCGGGATGAAGTCGCCGCGCTCCACAATGGTGTGCAGCGCATCCCCGATCAGCGGATCTCCCTGTCCCATGACCCTCACGAACCCCGCGCGCCTCGCCGGCGAGGCGAGTTCCCGGGTGACGTCGACGAACAGCCGCCCCGCGGCCTCATACATCGGCCGTCGCGTCGTCAGCTGCCACAGGGACAGCCCCAGCGGTTTCATCGGGTCGGTCATCATTTGTTGATGACCGACGGAAACATAGACGTGGTTCTCTCGGTCACTGGCGGCGGGAATGGGGAAAAGGGTGGTGATCGGTCGACTCTGGACGATCTGGAAGTCGTCGTCGGTCAGGCACCACTCGATGTCCTGGGGTTGGCCGAAGTGAGCTTCGATCCGTCGCCCCAGCTCGGCGAGCCGGGTGAGCTGCGTATCCGTCAGCGCCGGCTGTTTCCGCCGCGCCGGGTCGATCGCCTGTTCCCGCGTCCCGCCGGTCGGCAGAGCGTGGATCGCGCGCCGCTTGGTGGCGATCGTCCTGGCGACAACCTCGCCGTCGCGCACCTGGTAGGCGTCCGCGTTGACCAGGCCGGAGACGAGCGCCTCGCCGAGGCCGAAGCTGGCCTCCACGGAGGCGACCTTTCGGTTCGAGGTGATGGGATCGGCCGTGAACAGGATGCCTGCCGCCCGCGGGAAGACCATCCGCTGCACGACCACCGCCATGTCGACCCTCCGGTGGTCGAAGCCGTTCCGCAAGCGGTAGATCACGGCTCGCTCGGTGAACAACGACGCCCAGCACCGGCTGATGTGCTGGAGGACGGCCGTCGGCCCCACCACGTTGAGGTAGGTGTCCTGCTGGCCGGCGAAGGAGGCCGCCGGTAGGTCCTCGGCCGTCGCGCTCGATCGGATGGCGTAGCCGGCCCGCTCGCCGTGCATGGCGAGCGCGCCGGTGATCGCCGCCACCAGATCGTCGGGGACGGCGATCCCTTCGATGGTCCGACGAAGCTCCGCGCTGAGCGCGCGTATGGCCTCGTGATCGTCAGGCCGCGGGCGCGACAGCCGGTCGAGTCGATCGCCGATCGACGGCGCTGTGGTCATGACCCGCCGAAAGGCATCCGTGGTCACGCAGAAACCGGCCGGCACATGGATGCCTTCGATCCGCGAGAGCTCCCCCAGTGCGGCGCCCTTACCACCAACGGTCGTACTCCGGGTTCGGTCGATCTCCTGGAAATCCAACACGTAGCGGCCCATCTCGCCCACCTCCTGGAGTTGACCTCAACTGCACTCGTTCTCTGGTCCTGCGGCGGCGAGCGATTATGCGCCGAAAATCGGCGCCTCATGAGGCCCGCTCATCTGCTATAAACTGAAGGTGGCAAGGGGGACTGGTTAGTAAATGGCTTCCCGGCATCCGTGGTCCGCTCAGTGGCGGCGCCGGCCCGGGATGAGCCGGGCGGAGTTCAGGATGAATGTGGTCTCGCTGCCCACGTGAATGAGCGCGGCGATGACCGGGCCGAAGAGCCCGAACCCGGCGGCCACCATGCCGGTCAGATCGACCACGAGCGTGCCGATGAAGTTGAACATGACGACACGCCGGGCGCGGCGCGCGATGGTGACGGTGCGCGCGAGATCCATGAGATCCGAGCTGATGAGCACGACATCGGCGCTCTCGCGGGCCACCTCGGTACCACTGCCCATCGCGATACCCACGTTGGCGCGGCCGAGAGCGGGAGCGTCATTGATCCCGTCGCCGATCATCGCGATCCGGTGTCCGGCGGCGTGTTCGGCGTCGAGGACGGCCAGCTTGTCCTCGGGCAGCAGTCCGGCACGGACGTCGTCGATGCCGAGCCGTGCGGCGACGGCACGAGCGCTGGACTCCTGGTCACCGGTGAGCATGAGCATCCGCAGTCCCCTGCGATGCAGGTCGGCGACGCATTCGGGGGCGGAGTCGCGGATCGTGTCGGCGAGCAGAATCGTGCCGGCGTAGGCACCGTCGATGCCGATGTGCACCGCGGTGGCACCATCCGGATTGGGATGCGGCGGCGCGTCCGGGACGAGGATGCCGTTGCCCGCGCACACGCGGTGACCAGAGACCTGGGCGGTGATGCCGCGGCCGGGTTCGTAGCGGAAGGACTCGGGATCAGCGGGCGTGATATTCCGCGCCCGCGCGTGCGCGACGATCGCCTGGCCGAGCGGATGCTCGGAGTACAGTTCCGCGCCGGCCGCCACCGTCAGCACGGCGTGCTCGGTCAGATGGCCGGCCGGCCGCACGGCCACGACGGCCGGGGCGCCCACCGTGATGGTGCCGGTCTTGTCGAAGATGATCGTGTCCACCGTGGACAGTGCTTCGAGATGGGCGCCGTCCTTGATGAACCCGCCGAATCGGGCGGCGCGGCCGATCGCGGCGAGCACGGCCAGCGGTGTCCCGGCGGCGATCCCGCACGCACCGGCGACGACCACGACCGAGATGGTGGCCGTGAGGCTCCTGGTCACGAGCAATGTCACCACGGCGCCAGCCAGGGCGAAATACACCACGTACGCCGCGAGCCTGTCCGCGAGCCGCTGCACCGGCGCGGCGGACGCCTGCGCCCGGCGGACCGCCTCCACGATTCGTCCATACGAGGAGTCCGCGCCAACCAGTTCGGCGCGGACCTCCAGAGCGCCGAACTGGTTGATCGAACCGGCGAACACCGTGTCACCCGGCCCGATGTCGACGGGCAGGGACTCCCCCGTGATGCGCGACTGATCCACATTGGATCGGCCCGCGACCACGGCACCGTCGACCGGCACCCGTCCGCCCGGCGAGACGATCACGATCTGGCCCGGCCGCACCTCTCCCAGCGGCACGCTGGTCACGGTGTCGCCATCGCGGACCCGCACGCGGTCCGGCAGGAACGCCATCAGATCCGTCAACGCGTCGCGACCCCGATCCATCGACAGGTCTTCGAGGATCTCGGCCGCCAGCACGAACACGGTGATCACCAGGGACGTCACCCACTGGCCGATCGCGGCCGCCGCGACACCGGCGATGAGCATCGACAACTCCATGCTCATCCGCCGGCGGCGCAGGTGCGCCCACGCCGTCACCAGGATCGGCCAGCAGCCCAACACCAGCCCCGCCACGGCGACGACCGGCACCACCGGCCACGGCCAGGTCAGACCCAACGCGACGGCGACCGCGCAGGACGCGACGACGATGACCCGCCCGGCGTCCCGCACGTCGACGCGGCTCCAGACACTCCCGCCGCCCGCGGGGGCGGCGGCCACATCGCCCGGCCCCGGTCCGGCGGCGGTCACCGGGTCGCCTGGTCATCCGCCGAGTCCACCGCCGAATCCACCGCCGACGTCGGCAGGCCAGCCGGCCCCAGGTGATGCTCCGGCACACCGTCGACCACGCGCTCGGCCTGGAACACCGCGAGCGTCACCAACTGCCGAGCACGGTCGTCGATGAGGCTGTAGAACACGTGCGTGCCCTCCTGGCGCGCCTGAACGATCTTGCCCCAGCGCAGCTTCGCCAGATGCTGCGACACGATCGTCGGTGACTTGCCGACCCGCTCGGCGAGTTCCCCCACCGACCGCTCGCCGCCTCGCAGTTCCAGGATGATGCGGATCCGCGTCGGGTCGGACAGCAGCGAGAACACCTCCGCCGCGAGGTCCACGAACTGACTGTCCGCTCCAAATGTGCATCGCTTCGCATCTTCACGCATACGCAGATACTATGGCAAGCCTGCCCTTACGCAACCATCGTTGGCCGACCTGGGCGGTTGGGCCACGGTCGCGGGCCACGCTCAGACGGGCGGTTGTTCTCCACCGCGAAGGGACTCGGCGAGTGCCGGACCGCCGATCCAGCGGCACACGGTCAGCGCGAGTTCGACCGCCTGCGGGTCAGCGTTGATCGGATGGCCGAGTTCCTTCTCCGCGTTCATGATCCGATACTTCACCGAGTTCTTGTGCATCAGCATGGCTTCCGCGGTGGCGGTGTAGCTGCGGTTGTAGTGCAGGAACAGCCGCAGGGTGTCGCGCAGCCGCTCGTGGTGCTCGTCGTCCCGAGCCAAGCCGCCCAGGGTGGCACACACCCAGCGGCGGGTTTCGGCGAGATCGTTGATGAGTAGTGCGACCACGCCCAGGCCGGGCTCGTCGTAACTGATCAGGGGCCGGTCGAGGGCGCCACTCACCAGGCCGACCCGTTGCGCCTGGACCGCCTCCAGGTGGGTCTGTCGGAAACCCGTCAGGCCCTGGCGCGGGCTGCCCAGCGCGAGGATGGGAGCCGGCGGCCCGTCGCCGTCCCGCAGGATTGAGCAGACGAGATCCGCGTCCAGGGCGAACTCGCCCGCGACGGGGATCCACGCCCAGGCACTCGCCCGGTCCCGGGCGATGATCAGTGGTGGCCGACCGATGCCGATCTTGTCGGTGAGGGCGGTGAGGCAGGAGGTGAACCGGCTGAACTGGTCCTGGCGGGCGCCCGTCTCGTCGACCCAGATCACCGCGCCGAGATGCCAGCCGCGCAGCCGGTACCCGATGGCCGCCTCGCTGGCGTCGAGGTCCGCACCCTCACCCGCGATGATCTCTTCCACCCGCGCCGTTCGCATGGTGTTGCGGTCGGCGAGCCAGCGTTCGCGCTCATCCTCATACACGCTGACGACGTGCTGGGAGATCCAGTCGATGTAGGCGAAGGTGACCGCGACGATGTGCTCGTAGGCGCGTGACTGGACGACCGGATCATCGCCGCGGCTCATCGACTCGGCGTAGGCGGCTTCAAGGAGGTTCTGCTGTCCCAGGCGGTAGGCACGGACCAGTGCGTTGACCGGCACACCGCGCTGGGCGAGCCGGCGCGCGTACTCGAACGCCGCCGACGGGGGTTCGATGCGGTCGACGGTGACGCCGTGCCGCAGGCTGTACAGGATGTTGTCGACGTTGCCCTCGATGCTGGCGCCCAGCAGGTCGATCAGCCTGGCATCCCCGTTGAGTTCTTCGATCCGTGACGCGAGGACATCACGCATCGCCGCCGTTACCTGGGTGAGCCTGTCTTCCAGCGCGGTCGCGACGGCGGCGACGTGCTCGCGGACATCGTCGTCTGGGTTGGGCGTCGTCGTTGTCGCCACTCGCACTGCGGATGAGCCTTCCTCGCGTCACCTATTTCCAGGATCGCACTGTCGCTGTCACATCGCCGGGGTCGGCGTGCGATGGAATCCGAACGATCCGCGGGGCCGCCGGTGATCCATCGGGGACCGCGTTCGACAGGTCGCCGACGAGTCCCCAGTCTCCGTGGGCCTCATCCGGGGGTGTGGCGCCGATCCAGGTGGCCACCGCCGGGCTCGGCCCTCGCGACCAGCATGGCGCGCCGTCGGTGCGCACGACGACCGGCCAGCCGGCGTGGTCGGCGGCGTTCGCGATCGGCCCGTAGGCCGCCGGATCGGGCAGATCCTCGGTTGCGGTGCGACCCTCATCGACGACGAGTGCCGCGATGTCCTGGCCGCTGAGGTCGCCGAGGGATGCTGCGATGTACATCGCCGCCGCCTCGGCGGTGTCGTCGCCGGACGGCTGGTCGTCGAGCCTCGCCGCGACCGCCGCCAATCGTGCCCAGCGGCCGGGTGCGGGCAGCGTGATGACGACGGGTACCCGAGCGGCGGCGGCCGCGGTGCTCAGCACGTCCACGATCAGCGCGCGTCCCGTCGGATCGTCGAGCAGCGCGCGCAGTGGCCGTGCCCGCCGGGTCTGCCGGGCCATCGCCGCGAGCACCACCGGATCGGCCAGCCGCGATGACCAGGCCGCCCCGAGGTCGATGAGAACCGCGTCGGTGCGGGTCAGCGCCGCCGATCGGGACACGAAGGAGGCCAGTTCGCCGGAGTCGGCCCAGGGAATGGGCGCTCCCCCGAGCAACGTGCGGCGGCAGTATTCGTCGGCGTCCACCCAGATCGGGCCCGGTTTCTCAGTGGTGTCCGTCATCCCGCGCCTCCCTCAGATGTGCCCGCGCCTCGCCGAGTTGTGCTTGCAACGTCCGCACCGCGATATCGCGCGGGTCAGGAAGCAGTACCGGCGGTAGCTGTTCCATGGGGGCGGCGAGGCGCACCGGTCCCTTCGCGCCCCAGACCGTTGCCCAGATCGTCGTGTTGTCGTCGCCCCACGAGCCGTAGTACGGCACGGCCTCCGGCGGTTGGGCGGTGGTCCAGTCCGCCATGAACTCGGCATAGGGCCGGCCGCGCTCCATGCGCGCTGCCCGCTCGGAATCGCGTGCCGCGATGGTCGCGTCCTCGTCGATGGCGAGCGTCCGCTCGTCGAAAGCGACGTGGTAGATGTCGCGTGCGCTGTCCGGCGAGATGTAGCCGGCCTCGACGTCGGCGATGACCGCGTTGGGATCGCGCTCCAGCACGTCCCCATACCCACCGCCCGAACCCTGGCAGATCATGTAGACCTCGCCCTCGTCGGCGAGTTCGAAGCCCATCCCCATGTGATGCGTCGAGTACTGGGCGTCCGGGAATGGCTGCTCGTTGAGTAGTTGCTCGAAGTCGAAGGCGAAGAGCTCCGGGCGCTCCCGTAGCGTTTCGAAGACGTTCGTCCCCTTGATCTTGGCCAGTGGCAGGGCCGGGCAGCCGTAGCCGCCGAACAACCCGGGCACGGCCGGGAACTTCGACCCACTGGAGACGGTGGCGAAGCCCCACATCGGAGTGCCCTTGGCCGCGACGGCGATTTCGTAGCCCATCCCGCCGCGGTATTTGCCGAATCCCTGGTTGTCCCGCTTGATCCGCTTCGAGATCAACTGTAGGAAGGGCACGTCCTCCTCGATGATCTCCTGCTCCCCCAGGTCGGCCATCGCGGCGAAGAAGGGCGCCATCGCCGGCTCACCGTCGCGGTACGCGCGCGCCCCACCGCCCATGCCGTTGAGGTCGGCGCACACGTTGCCCACGAACTGGCCGTGCTGCGTCACACCGCCAAACAGGAATGTGTTGATCTGGTTGAACCACGGCGCGATGATCGAGCCGAACTTCTCCGGGCATGAGAAGGTCATTTTCGGAAA
>DASVLX010000256.1:0-15858 GCA_036384655.1 Pseudonocardiaceae bacterium | reverse complement strand
GGTCTCCGCGCCTCGCCGGGCGGTCCGGGACAGCATCGGGTTCATCGTTTCCCGCTGCCAGCGGTGCAGTGCGTCGAAGGCCCGCTGCTGTAGTTCGGTCGGGCTGGTCTGGTAGTCCACACCCAACCGGTCCGGCAGGCTGGTGCCCACGCCGCCGATCAGTCGCCGTGCCTCGGTGGCCAGCTCGTCCGGCAGTGCCACCTGACCGACTCGCAGCGCCGACAGCAGCCGCAGCTCACGGAAGTCATGGGCGCTGGCCAGCACCCGTTCCAGTTCGGCGAACAGCCGGCGGGCCGCCGGCATCGGCTCGGCCCGCAGCAGGCCGTCCAGCGCGATCAGCGCGGAGCGCGCCTTGAGCACCTCGCGCCGGCCAACGAAGTACTCGTCGATCGACTCGCGCAGTTCCGCCAGACCGCTGCGCTGCACCAACTCGGCGGCCAGCTTGACCGGCTCGTGACAGCTCTGCCGCACCAGCGTGACGCCCAGCCGCAGGCCGAACATGCCGAACCGGTGCAGCAGTGACCGCCGGGTGTCCACATCCAGCGCGACGGGAAAGCGCGGGCTGGTGAACCGGTCGGCGGACAGCAGAAAGCCCTCCAGGCTGGCTCGCGGCACGGTGGCCAGCGCGGTGAACGCGGCGAACTCGGTGTCCCGCAGGGTGCGGCCGGCCTCCGCCAGCAACCCGGCCACCGCGATCACGTCCTGGCAGGCCGCGCGGACGCCCTCGTCCCGGCGGTAGCGGCGGACGATCTGTTTGGCGGAGGACAGCGCGTCGATCCGGCCGGCGCCGATCTCGTCGGCCCGAGACAGCACCAGCAGCGTGCTGGCCGCGCCGGCGGTCGGCACCGGGCGGGCGAGCGCGGCCCGCAGCGCCGGTAGCTCACCGGCCTGGGTGTCTCGCACCAGGTAGAGCAGGCAGTCCGCGACGCCGACGATCCGCTCCAGCGCGACGGCGGTGGCATCCCGGTCCGGCTCCGGCAGCCCAGGGGTGTCGATGAGGGTGACCTCACGGAGGTTCCGGCCGGGCCAGTCGATCACGATGTGGTCGACCCGCTCGGCCGGCCACGGCCGCAGATCGACGTCGAGCCGGCGGTCCCGGCGAGCCGCCGGCGCCTCCCACGGCCCGCCCGGTCCGTAGAGCACCGCGCGGGGCTGCGGGCCATCCTGGTACCAGGTGGTCACCTGGGCACCGTCGGCGAGTTCGACGGGCGCGACCTCCTCGCCAACGTACGCGCTGACCAGCGTCGACTTGCCGGACTTCGGCGCGCCGAGCACGGCGACCGTCAGCGGCCCGGCCAACCGCGCCTGCTGGTGGTGCAGCCAGTGCGAGGCGCGCGCGCTGCCCCGGTACACCTCCTGCGCCTCGGCGAGAATCGCCCGGACCGCCTGGTCAAGACCAACGGGTGTTGTCAAGCCCTGAGCTCCAGACCCGGGGTTGCCGGTTTGGCGGCGTGACTGGCCGTGCCATTGGCCGTGCCATTGGTGGCGGCACCGGCCGCCGAACCAGCGCCGACGGCCGGTTGGCCGTTGGGTTGGGCCGAGGCGGACACGGCCGCCGCGGTGCGGGCGGCCAGCGTCTCGATCCTGCGGTGCAGGGTGACGAGCTGGGCGAGGTCGGCGCGCATCCGCCGATCATGGCGTTCCAGTTCGATCCCCACCGCGCGGGCCGCGTCGCGCGCGCCGGTGAGGTCCTCGGCGGCGCGCTGCAGCAGCATCCGCGACAGCTCGGTGATCTGGTCGCGCAGCCCACGCTGCAGGTCACGCACGCCGTCCCGGATCTCCTTGCTGAACGCCAGGAAGAAGTCGTCAACGGTGCGTTGCCCGGTCTGCTTGGCGACGGCCTGACGGCGCTTGAGCCGCATGTCGGCCTCGTCCCGGATGCTCTTGCTGCCGAAGGCGACACCGGCGGACAGCGAGATCCCGTTGATCAGCGGCATCCCGGCGAGGCTGGTGACAAGACCGAACATCAGCACGCCACCATAGGATCCGCGCAACATCGTGAACGCCTTCTGCCCGAGATTGAACGGCTCCATGTTCGGCCGCGCGATCTCGTCCAGCGGTGGCAGCAGATCCTCCAGGGTGCCGATGATCTCCTGCGCCGACACCGACTGGTGGCCGGCGATGGCCGGTAGACCGTGGGTGACCCTGCGCACGATCCAGTCGGCCCGGTCCAGCAGCCAGCCGAAGTTGGTCTCCGCCGCCTCGTTCAACTGCTCCGTCAGCCACTCGGCGATGCGGTCCCAGCAGTGCAGCGGGTCGGAGGAGTCCAGCACCCGGTCGATCTCCCGGAGGATCGACCGGGTGCGGTCCCGCAGGTCGTACTCGATGTCCGACATCAGGTCGCCGATGTCGTCGGACAGCGTGGTCTGGCACAGCGCTGCCTGGTGGCGCAGGTCCTCCATGCGGCGGCCGGCGGCGTCGACCCGGGCCAGCGCCTCGGCCGTGCGGGGCGAGTCGGCCGACTGGTTCGCGGCCACCTCCGCCTGCAGCGAGGTGATCAGCCCGGCGAGCGCCGTCGTGGTCAGCATCGCGACCGCGCGCGGGGCCAACTGATCCGGCTTGTTGGTCGCGTCCTGGCGCAGGATGGTGATCAACTGCGGGAAGCCGGACTCGGTGTTCAACGCGGTGTCGCCGGTCTTCGCGGCGTGCAGTCGCAGCGTGGACGACACCGGGACCAGGGTGGCCCGCAACCCCGCGTCGGCGAGCTTCCGCCGGTCGCGCTCGGCGATGTCCCGCCACCACGGCGACATGTCGATCTTAGTGAGCGCGACGATGATGTTCGGGCAGGTCTTCGTCACGTCGGTGAGCACGTCGAGCTCGGTGTCGGACAGCTCGGCGGTCGCGTCCGAGGCGAGCAGCACGACGTCCGCGGTGTCCAGGGCGTCGGCCAGCGCAGCCGACGCGGTGGGCTGGCTGGCGGAGTCGGATTCGCCGATGGCGGGCGTGTCGACCAGTACGAGGCCCGAGGCGAGCAGCTTGCGCGGGATCCCCACCTCGGCGGTGATGACCGTCCCAAGAGGTGGACCGGTGTCGACTCCGGGCCGGGTGATGCTGTCCGCGATCGCCGCCCGGGTGACCTGCTGGGAGATCTCGTCGACGGAGACCGGCCGCCGGGTCGGTCCGGCGGTGATCGCGCGAGCGTCGGCCGCGGGTTCCGGGCCACGATCCCCGATGGGCGCCTGTACCAGGGCCGCGGTGGGCGTGTCGGCGTGCTGGATGGTGGTCGTGGTGCCGGTGGTGAGATCATCGCCCACCGCGCAGACGGGGGCGTTGACCAGCGCGTTCACCAGTTGGCTCTTGCCCTGGTTGGGGGCGCCGATGATGAGCACGCGGAGCTTGGGATCCGTCAGATGCGCCCGCTGCCGACGCAACTGATCGGCGACTTCCGGGCGGTCATGCGTCGCGCAGGCCCCAATCGTCTGGTCAAGGGCATCAAGCCAGGGGGTCGCGATCACATAACAAGTGTGCCCGGTGCCCCTTAGTGGCCGGAAGGGTATCCCGTCCTTATCGCACGCGGCGTCACAGAGTCACTTCGTATGTTAACGAACAAAGCCGGTTACGGACAAAAGGAGGCGCGCCGGGCCTGTTGGGGCATAACAGGCCCGGCGCGCCAGTGAGGCCGCGGGTGGGTCGGGAACGGCGGGTGCGGTGCGCCGTCCCCAGCCATCAGTGGCCGAGGAGGTGCGTGTCCAGGTTGTCGACGGTGCTGTGCAGGGTGTCGGTGACGCCCTGAACGGTGTCGGACACGGTGCCAACCAGGCCAGGAACGTCGCCGGCGGCGGTGGCGAGCGGACTGTGGCTGACGACGTCGGAAACGCCGGTGCTCTGCAGCACGCCGTTGCCGAGGTCGTTGACGTTGCTCACGGTGCCGACCACGGTGCTCAGCGGCAGGTGGTCGTGAGCGGTGGTCACCACGTTGTTCACGACGGTGTCAACGTCGGTGAGCACCGGGTTGGCGGCCACCAGGTCGGTCACGCCGAGCTGGCCGGCCACGGCCGGGACGTCGTCGGCGACCACGGCGTGGACACCGACAACCGCGTCGGTCAGCGGGAGCTGGCCAGCGGCCACGTCACCGAGGGCCGGCACGACAACCTGGCCGGCAACGGTCAGGGCGTCCTGGTGCACGTCGTCCACCAGCGCGAAGGCGTGGTCCACGGTCAGGGTGTTGGAGGCCAGCGACTCGACGCTCTCCACCAGGGTCAGCGCGGTGCCGGCCGGGTCGGCCAGCACGGTCTCGGCGGCGGTCACGACGGTGCCGGCGTTGGTCAGCACCTCGGAGTCGAGGCCGGAGGCCAGGTCGGAGATCGAGCCGAAGCCGATGGTGGACTCGGAGATCGCGGAGACGGTGCCGGCCACGGCGGGCAGGATGCCGGTCGGGTCCTGGGAGATGACGTCGTAGTAGCCGATCTGGTCGACCTGCTCGACGGCACCGATGGCGGCGTCGTTCACCTCGACGACGACCGGCAGGAGGTCGCCGAGCACGGCGGCCGGGTCGACGGCGCTGGTCAGGCCACCGGCCAGGGCGCCCTCGTAGTCACCGAACGCGGCCTCGGGGCCGAAGGCACCGGCCTGCGAGCTGACGGCGGAGGCAACCGCCTGCAGCTGCGCGATCCCGCTGGCGGCCTCGCCGGGGACGGGCAGGGTGGCCAGCAGCGACTCGAAGCCGGAGGTGGCGGGCAGGTTGTCGGCGACGAGCGGGAGAACCTCGCGCACGTCATCGGCGGACACGTCGCTGAGACCAGCGGCGTCCAGTGCGCCGGCCGGGTCGCTCTGGAAGGCGGCGAGCTGCTGCGGCTCGCTGGCCAGGTTGAACACGAACTGGAAGAGGCTCTGTTCGAGCGCCATGGAAGGGGGCTCCTCGGAAGTATTGCTATGTCGTTGTTGGCGCTGGGCGCAGCCCAATCTCTGGGCGCACCGGCCACCGTGAACATGACGGTAGGAGACTTGAGCACCCCCGTCATCGGGGATCACGCCGGGCGCTAACTTGGAGCGGCCAATAGGGGATCGACGCCCGGACCATTAGGGGACTAGGGAGGGTGCTACACCCGATGTGTTTCAACATCGGCACATATTTGGTACGAACAGGCGACCCTGATCGGGCGAAGCACTAGCGGAGGACGCGCCGTATGCCCTACCTCCTGGGGATCGACGTTGGCACCAGCCACACCAGCGCGGCACTGTGCACGCTGGGTGGGCCGATGTCGGGTGCGGTCGAGATGGTGCCGTTGGGGGATGTAGGCAAGGCCACACCCTCCACCCTTTACTTGCCTGGCGACGGATCGGTCGTCGTCGGTGCCACCGATCCGAAGCTGGCGATCGCCGAACCCCAGCGGATGGTGTCCGGGTTCAGCCGCCGGGTCGGGGACGACGTGCCCGTCGTGGTCGACGGCGTCGCGTACGACGCGGCCGAACTGACCGCCGCGCTGATCGTCTGGGTGACCGATCAACTCGCGGCGAGCCAGGGTGAGGCCGCCGAACATGTGGTGGTGACCCATCCGGCGTCCTGGGGGCCGCACCGGCGGCACGCGCTGACCGCCGCGCTGCGTGAGGTCGAGCTGGCCGCGGTGACCCTGCTGCCCGAGCCGATCGCGGTGGGGGAGAGCTACGCCCGGCACGAGACGCTGGACCCTGGGGACGCGGTCGCGATGTACGGGCTGGGCGGTGACTGGTGCTATGGCGCGGTGATCCGCCGCACCACTGCCGGCACGTTCGCTCTGCTCGGCCATGCCGAGGACAGCGAACCCGGCGGTGGCCAGCGGGTCGATGACGCGGTGCTGGACTGGCTGCGCACCGAGTTGGCCGAACCGCTGGGCCAACTCGATCCCGGCGATCCACGCAGCGCGCTGATCATGGCGCGCATCCGGCAGGACTGCCGGACAGCCAAGGAGCGGCTGTCCGAGGTTCGCGAGACCACCGTCGACGTCCACCTCCCCAACGGCGTCTACGCGGTGCCGCTCACCCGCCGGGCGCTGGAGGCGCTGGCCCGCCCGCTGCTCGCCGGCACGGTGGACACCCTGCTGCGCGCGGTGCGGATGTCCGGTGTGGACGCCGGCCAGTTGACCGGCGTGGCACTGGTGGGCGGGGCCGCGCGGATGCCCCTGGTGGCGGACCTGGTGTCCGCCCGGCTGCCGTGCCGGATCGTGATGGCCGACGATCCGCGGGACGCCACCGCGATCGGCGCCGCGCTGGCCGGGTACCGGCGGGTGACCGGAAAGGACGCGCCCGCGGCGGTGCCGGCCGGTGCCCTGGTGCTCGCCGGCGGGCCGCGGGACGGCAATGGCCACGGTCAGAATGGTCACGGACAACATGGTCACGGCAACCACGAGACGCACGGCCCCGGGCAGGCGCTCGGCACCCGCGACGGCATCCAGGCCGGTAACCACGCTGGCCACCCGGTGGCGGCCGAACACTCGCCCACCGAGATCATTCAGCGCATCGTGCTCGACGATGATGACGAGCCGCCGGCCCGCCCGGCGCCCGGGATGGACCCGCTGGACCTGCCGCGCCGGCGCACCCTGGGCGTGCTCGACCTCGGCGCCCGGCCGATCGTCACCAGCATCGTCAGCCTGGTGCTCGTCGCCGCGATCGTCACCCTGACCTTTCTCTTCCAGGCCCACACCTCCAGCACCTCCGGCCGCACCTCGTCGAGCACGCCGACCGCGACCGCCCGCCCGGGTCCGACGACCCTCTACATCATCGAGACGGTGCCGCCCTCGACCGGCGCCGCCAGACAGACGACCTCGCACTGACCCCCGACCCCGCCCCTCCAGGCACTCCCCGACACCCCTCTAGGACGCCCCTTGACCGCCCGAGTAGCGACGCACACCAGCCATCCGAAACCGATCTTCGACCAGCCGACCCGTGATCTGTTGGACGCGGTCACGGCCGATCCGTTCCTGTCGATGCGGGTCGCGATCGTGGCGCCCGGTGGGTATGGCAAGAGCCTCATCCTGCGCGAGCTGAGCGAGATCTACCGGCGGGCCGGAGTCATGGTGGCGGAAGTGTCGGAGCTGCCCACCGCTTCGCACCCCGATTCGGCGCCGGACGAGGACGCCCTCGCCGACTCGGTGCTGCTGGTTGACGACGCGCACCAGCTCAGCGATGTCCAGGTGCGCCAGGTGATCGCGGTGGCCAGCCTGCCGCGGTCCCGGGTGATCGTGGCGCACCGGCCCTGGCCGGCCGGGCCGGCACTGACCGAACTGGACGAACTGCTCGGCCGGTCGCACACCGCGGTGCGGCCCACGCCCTTCGACCGCAGCCACATCCGGGCCTACCTGACGGCGGCCACCAGGTCCGTCGCCCACCCGGCCGTGGTGGACTTCCTGTACGCGCAGACCGGCGGGGTGCCGAGGTTCGTCGCCCGACTGGCGACGTCGGTTGATGTGCCGGCCGCCGGCGGCAGCGAGCCGCCCGTCATCCCGTTGCCGCGCGGCGCGATCGAGCGGTTCCGTCCCGACCTGGAGGCGGTGGACGGTGACCTGCAGCGGCTGATGCTGGCGTTGGAGGCAGGCGTCGGCCCGCACACCGATCTGCTCGGGCCACTGCTGGATCGGGACAGGACCGCCGTGAGCGACCTGATGTCGGCCGCCCGCGCCACCGGGCTGGTCGGCGAGGATGGCGTGCTGCTGCCGATCGGCCGCCGGGCGATCGCGGTCCTGCTGCCGGCCGAACATCGCATCGGGGTGCGCCAGCGGCTGGCCGAACTGCAGTTGGAGCGCGGTGGCCAGGTGCTCGGACTGGCGCGTTCGCTGCTGGGCGCCGGTGTCGGTGGCAGCCGGATGGCGGCGATCTTCCAGGCGGCCGCACGGGAGGCCATCGCGACCGAACCCACCCTCGCCGCCGAGTTGCTCGCCGCCGCCGTCCAGGCCGGCAGCCCGCTGACCACCGTCGCCCCCAGTTGGGCGCACGCGGCCGCGCTGGCCGGCGATCTGGACACCGCGCTGCGGCTGGCCGATCAGGTCATCGGCGCGGAGGACCGGGCGGTCCGGGCCAACGCGGCGCATGTGGCCGCGGCGGCCCTGGCGCACCGTGGCCAGCTCGGCCGCAGTGCCGAGCTGTTCCGCTGGTCGGGCCGGGGTTCGTCGGGCGCGTTCGCGGTGGTCGGCATGATCGGCACCGGGCATCTGACGGACGCGGACCGGCTGGTGGAGAACAGCACGGCCGGCGGCCCGCCCACCCTGCTGTCCGGTGCCGCGGCCCTGATGGCCGGTGGCGTGCGGGACTCGGTGACCGGCTCGACCACCACCGCGCTGTCCAAACTGGTCCGTGCCTCGGCCCTGCTGGAACCGACCGGCCGGGGCGTGCTGCTGCCGGACAGCCCGGCCGCGCTGGCCGCGCTGATCGCCATGCACTGCGGCGAGCTGACCATCGCGGAATCCGTACTGACCAGGGCGATCACGGCGCAGACCGGCGGCCGGTTGATGGCCGCCCGGCACCGGCTGTTGCTGGCCTGGATCTGCATGGTGCGCGGCAAGACCACGTCGGCCCGGGAGTACCTGGCGGAGGCCAAGTCCGGTGACCGGGCGGGGGAGCGCGGCCCGCGCCGCACGACCGAGGTCCGGCTCGAACCGAGGGACGAGCTGTTCGCCATCGCGATCGAGGTGGGCCTGGCCCGCCGCAACAACGACCTGCCCGCCCTGCGGCAGACCTGGGGGCATGCCAGCGAGGCCGTGATGCGCCATCCGGTGGACCTGTTCACCCTGCTGCCGCTGGGCGAGTTCGCGGTCGCCGCCGCCCGGCTACGCGACCAGGGCCGGCTGGCGCCGCATCTGCTGGAGGCCCAGGGCCTGCTGGACCAGCTGGGTGATCCGCCGCTGTGGTCGACGCCGCTGCACTGGGCCCAGCTGCACGCCGCGCTGAGCGCCGAGCAGTACGCGGTCGCCGAGGAACATTCGGCCGCGCTGGCCGTCCATGCCGGCCACGGCCGGTACTGCGGGGTGCTGGCGGCGGCGGCGGAATGCTGGCTGGCGGTGGTGACCGGCAAGGTCGATCCGCTCAAGGTCGAGGCCGCCGCGCGTGGCCTGCAGGCCGTGGGACTGTGGTGGGACGGCGCCCGGCTCGCCGGGCAGGCGGCGATCCGCACCTCGGACCGCAAGGCGATGGTGCGGTTGCTGGAGTGCGCGAGGATGCTGCAGGGCCGTCCGTCCCGTCCAGCTGCCTCCATGGCGAGCGCGACGATGACCTCCGGCAGCATTGCCGCGACCACCCGCGCCGAGGCCACCTCGGCCACGATGGGCACCAGCAAGCTGTCCGAGCGTGAGCGCGAGGTCGCCAGCCTGGTCGTGGCGGGCCTGACCTACAAGCAGATCGGCGACCGGCTGTTCATCTCGGCGAAGACGGTTGAGCATCACATGGCCCGGATGCGCCAGCGGCTCGGCGCCACCAGCCGCAGCGACCTGCTCGCCCAGTTGCGCGCCATCACCTCGGACCACGGCTGACCGGGCCGGCGGGGGCGGCCACATCGGTCCGGTCCCCGCCGCGCCCGGCGGTGGTGTTCGGTGGTGTTCGGTGTTCGGCGGCAGGCTCGGTGATCAGCGGCCGCGGCCGGCGCCGGCGTACTTGCCCTTGGCCGCCCGGCCGACCACGCGGGACATCTCGCGTTGCGCGTCGCGCCTGGCCAGCGCCTGCCGCTTGTCGTAGGCCTTCTTGCCGCGCGCCAGGCCGATCTCGACCTTGACCTTGCCGTCCTTGAAGTACATGGACAGCGGCACGAGCGACAGGCCGCTCTCCTTGGTCTTGCCGATCAGCCGGTTGATCTCGGTCCGGTGCAGCAGCAGCTTCCGTACCCGGCGCGGCTCATGGTTCGTCCAGGTGCCCCGCACGTACTCCGGGATGTGCAGGCCGCGCAGCCACACCTCACCGTCGTCGACGGTGGCGAAGGCGTCGACCAGCGAGGCACGGCCCATCCGGAGGCTCTTCACCTCGGTGCCGACCAGCGCCACCCCGGCCTCGTAGGTGTCGAGGATGTCGTAGTCGTGCCGTGCCCTTCGGTTGGTCGCGATGGCCTTGTGGCCTTGCTCCTTGGGCATACCAACTACTTTACGTTGCCGGCAACGCCGGGGCGATCACTTATCGCCCCGGCGTTGAGCGCGTCAGACGCGGACGTACAGGCGCAGCGTGACGTAGCCCGTGACCGCGGAGACGACGATCGCGGTCAGGAACAACGACATCGAGACCGTGAACACGTCGGTGAGCTGGATCTGCGGTATCACGCCACCGAGCTGTCTGAGCGCACTGTCCAGAAAGGTGAGTTTCGCCCCGATCAGGCCGAGGGTCGCCAGCACCGCGCCGACAAGGCCGGCGACCACCGCCTCCAGCAGGAACGGCAGCTGGGTGTACCAGCGGGTGGCACCGACCAGCCGCATGATGCCGACCTCGGTGCGCCGGGTGAACGCGGACACCTGAATGGTGTTGGAGATCAGCAGCACGGCGGCCAACGCCTGGATGAGCGCGATCATGAAGGTCGCGTTCCGCACCCCGTTCAGCGTGTTGATCAGCTTCTGCAGGAACACGCCCTGGTTGTTGACGTCCTTGACGCCCGGCTTCCCGGTGAACTCCTGCACGATCACGTCGGACCGGCTCGGGTCCTCCATCTGCACGTGCAACGAGGCGGGCAGCGCCTCCGGCCGGCCGAGCTCCAGCATCTGCGGCATCTCGGAGAACATCTGCTTGAACCGCTGGTAGGCGGCCTGCTGACTCTCGTACTGCACTGTCTGCACGCCGGGCGTGCTGAGCAGTTGGGTGCGCAGCCCGGCGCACAGCGACTGGCTGCAGTTGGGGTCGTCGGTGCTGACCACGGCGGTCAGATCGACCGAGACCTGCAGTTTGGACAGGTAGAGGTCCTGCATCTTGCCGATCGTGTTGACAACCAGCAGGCCCCCACCGAGCAGCGAAAGCGAGATGGCGGTGGTCAGGATCATCGCGACGGTCATCGTGACATTCCGCCGTAGTCCAGTAAGGACTTCGTTGAACACGAAACTGGCGCGCATCGGGGTGGCGGTTCCTTGCGGTCGGGGTTGGATGAGAGTCGGGGTTGATTGGGTTGTTCCGTTGTTTCCCCCGGATGGATCAGCGTCCTACGCCGTACACACCTCGCTTGTCGTCCCGGACGATCTGGCCGAGGCCCAGCTCGACGACCCTCCGGCGCATGGAGTCCACGATGGAGTGATCGTGCGTGGCCATCAGCACGGTGGTGCCGGTCCGGTTGATGCGCTCCAGCAGCAGCATGATGTCCTGGCTGGTGTCGGGGTCCAGGTTTCCGGTGGGCTCGTCGGCGATCAGCACGGCCGGCCGGTTGACGAACGCGCGGGCGATCGCGACGCGCTGCTGTTCACCACCGGAGAGCTCATGCGGCATCCGGTTCGCCTTGCCGTCGAGTCCGACCAGCTGCAGCACCTCGGGGACCACCCGGTTGATGGTGTGCCGGGGCTTGCCGATCACCTCGAGGGCGAACGCCACGTTCTCCGCGACGGTCTTGTTGGTGAGCAGCCGGAAGTCCTGGAACACACAGCCGATGGACTGGCGCAGGCGGGGAATCCTGCGCCGGGCCATCTTGGCCACGTCGAAGTTGGAGACGTAGACGCGACCCTTCGTCGGTACCTCCTCGCGGAGCAGTAGCCGCAGGAAGGTGGACTTCCCCGAGCCCGACGGACCGATGAGGAACACGAACTCGCCCCGATCCACGTCGACGGAGACGTTGTCCAACGCCGGGCGCGTGGAGGTCTTGTAGACCTTGGTCACGTGTTCGAGCCGAATCACGAGCGGCGAGTCTACCGGTGGAGGCTGGGGGGTCTCGGTCTCCCCCGGCTTTCACCCGCGTGTCATGTGACGCCGTCGTGAACCAATCGCGACTTAATCGTGACAACCGGGCGTACTTCGGACGGCTCGGACATCACCAACCACGTTGGTCCATTCGAGTGAGTGGACTCACAAAGATCGGTGACCGTGCGCGTCCGTGCCCGGGGCCGCGCCGGCCTGGCTGGCCGGCCGCGGCCGGTGGCTAAGACTGCTGCTGCCTACGCCAGCGGATGCCGGCCTCCAGGAACCCGTCGATGTCACCGTCGAGCACGGAGCTCGGGTTGCCCACCTCGTAGTCGGTGCGCAGGTCCTTGACCATCTGGTACGGGTGCAGGACGTAGGACCGCATCTGGTTGCCCCAGCTCGACCCGCCGTCCCCGCGCAGCGCGTCCATCTTGGCCTTCTCCTGCTGGCGCTGTACCTCCAGCAGTTTCGCCTGGAGGACCACCATCGCGCTCGCCTTGTTCTGCAGCTGGCTGCGCTCGTTCTGGCAGGAGACCACGATCCCGGTGGGCAGGTGGGTGATCCGAACCGCGGAGTCCGTGGTGTTCACGCCCTGCCCGCCGGGACCCGATGACCGGTACACGTCGACGCGCAGGTCCTTCTCGTCGATGTCCACGTGGTCCGACTGCTCGACCACCGGAATGACCTCGACACCGGCGAAGGACGTCTGGCGGCGCCCCTGGTTGTCGTAGGGCGAGATGCGCACCATCCGGTGGGTGCCCTGCTCCACCGACAGTGTTCCGTAGGCATACGGCGCGCTCACCTTGAAGGTGGCCGACTTGATGCCGGCCTCTTCCGCGTAGGAGACGTCGTAGACCTCGGTGCGGTAGTCATGCCGCTCCGCCCACCGCAGGTACATCCGCATCAGCATCTCGGCGAAGTCGGCCGCGTCCACGCCCCCCGCCTCGGCCCGCACCGTGATCAGGGCGTCGCGCTCGTCGTACTCGCCGGACAGCAGTGTGCGCACTTCCATCGACTCGATGTCCTTGCGCAGCTTGCCCCGCTCCGACTCGGCCTCCGCGAGGCTGGCCTGGTCGTTCTCGTCCTCCGCGAGCTCATAGAGGACGGTCAGGTCGTCAAGGCGCTGTCGCAGGTCGGTGACCCGCCGCAGGTCAGCCTGCTTGTGAGCCAGTTGGCTGGTGACCTTCTGAGCGTGCTCGGCGTCGTCCCACAGGTCCGGACGAGCGGACTGCTCCTCCAGGTCGGCCACCTGGGCCCGCAGCGCAGCCACGTCCATCACCACCTCGATACCGGCGAGAGTGGAGGACAGTTCCTTGAGGTCGGCTGCAATGTCCGGGTTCACGGCCGTGAAGGTTACTTGACGTCCGTCTTCCTTGTGTGAGCGAGCTTACCGGCAACTCACTCGATGGGCACCGCGTCCAGCAGTTTCAGCACCGCGCGAGCATGCGCCGTGGCGAAGTCGGCGACCGCCTTCGAGTAGGCGTCCTCGGCCTCCTTGGCCGCCGCCCTGGACTCGTCGACATGCCCGGCGTACGTCTCGCGGGCCGTGTCCACCAGGGTCGCGCGCTGCTTCGGCGTCAGCGCCTTGGCGTGTACCACCCGGAGGATCATCGGGCTGCGCAGGTGGTCCGGCCCGGCGTCGGAGACCAACCAGGACTTGAACGCACGCTTGCCGGCCGCGGTGATCACGTACTGCTGGCTGGACCGCGGTCCCTGCTTGCCCAGCCGGACGAATCCGGCCTCGGCCAGCGCCGGCAGCTCCCGGTAGACCTGGCTGCGGGTGACGCTGAAGAAGGAGCCGAACCGGTCACGCGCGGCGGTCACAAGGTCACCGCCCGTTTGTGGACCGTCATGCAGCAGGCCCAGCAGTGCCGCGGCGGTCGCGTTGAGATCTGTCATGATCTCCACCGTAGCTATTCGGTGCCTACGCTGTCCACAATGGTCAGCCAAATTGTCCATTGTGGCTGATCATTCGGACGCTTTGACTACTCCGGACGGAGCAAACGTGACGGGGTGTCCGTGATCCGTGACGTTCAGTAGTGGATAGGCTGTTCGAGTGAGCGGCGCCGCGCAACACGGTGAATTGGGCCAGAGCACGGGACATCGGGCGCGGTGGTAACGCATCATCGATGTGTTTGGCAAGATCGACCCATCTACGGAGGTGGCCCGATGGGTCTGTTTGGCTCCAAGGCAAAAAAGGTGACCGATCACAAGGTCGTCAAGGGACTCGCGGCCTGGGCGATCGGCCGCGAACCCGGCTACGACGAGTGCCAGGGCTGCGGCAAGAAGCTCCCCAAGCACCGTGGGATGTCCGGCGAGGGTCGGGTGTGCTCTCCGAAGTGCGCCGCCTTCGTCGCCAGCCACTGGAAGTAGCGACCCGGTACTCCGGGTGACTTCCGCCCGGAGTACCGCTCGTTTGCTAGGCGATCTGGAAGGTCTCGTCGCCGACTTCGACCGTGACGTGGAGCTTGCCGCCGAGCGAGCCGGCGTAGCGGCGCAGCGTCCCTACTTCGGTGTGCTCGATGTCGCCGTGCTCGATCTTCGAGACGCGCTTCTGAGTCACCGACAGCAGCTCCGCGAGAGCGCTCTGAGTGAGCTCGTACCGCTCCCGCAACTCGCGCAGGCGATACGCACGGACCTCGCCCAACATGCGCTCTTCCTCCCGCGCCAGCGCCTCGGGGTCGACAGGGCGCTCCTGCAACATCTCTTCAATGCTCTTAGCCATCCTGTTCCTCCTTCAACTTCTTGAGGTGCTGGTCGTACAGCTCATCCGCGATGGGGACGTGCTTGCGGTACCACTTCGCCCACTTGCCCTGTTTGTCGCCGGCGACCAGGCAAATGCCCCGACGCTTTGGATCAAACGCGAACAAGATCCTGATCTCCGAGCGGCCACTCGATCCTGGCCGAAGCTCCTTCATGTTCTTGTGACGAGAATGCTCAATGGTGTCCACCAGCGGTCGACCCAAGCCCGGACCGAACCTCGCGAGGATCCTCACTGCGGCCATAACTTGAAGATACGAATCCCCATCAAGACCCCGTAGCCAGTCCGCCACCAGCTCGACATCCACCTCCCACATGTGATCAGTATAGTACCTGGGGGTACTAGAACGCCAGAGGTATGGCAATGTTGTGGTACGAGATTGATGTCCCCCCGGGGTTCGTTGGTATCTCCTTCAGGTCGTGCCGGACCGGAGTGAGGCGAGTTCGGTGCGGGAACGGATGCCGAGCTTCGCGTAGACCCGGGTCAGGTGGAACTGCACGGTCTTGGGCGACAGGTACAGCTCGGCGGCGATCTCCCGATTCGACAGCCCCCGGGCAACCAGGCTCGACACCGCTTCTTCCTGCGGGGTCAGCCGGTCGGGAGAGCCCTGCTCGCGCGGGACACGGCCACCGCCGGCATGGAGTTCGCGGTCACAGCGCCGCACATAGGCCTGTGCGCCCAGGCCCAGGTACAGCTCCCGGGCGGTCGTGATCACGGCCTCCGCCTCACGCCGCCGGCCGGCCCGGCGCAGCGTCTGTCCAAACGCGAAGTTCACCCGGGCCCGGTCATAGCGCAGTGGCAGATCGTCCAGCAGCGCCAGGGACTCCGTGAAGGCCGCGCGGGCCGACGGTAGATCACCCAGCGCGCCGTGCAGCCGGCCACGGACATATCCCAGCCGGGCCAGCGTCGAGCGGTGCACCCGCGCGGTGGCGGTGCGCTCGGCGTCGGTCAGGAACCTCTCTGCGTCGGCGTACTGGCCCCGCACCACCAGCGCGTTGCCATAGGTGTCGGTCCAGGTCCAGACGCCGGGTTCGAGGATGTTGGTGTCCGACGGCATCCGGGTCAGCGGTTCCAGGCAACGCAGCACGGCCGCGTAGTCGGCCCGCGCCTCGGCGAGTTGAGCACGGGCGATATGACAGGGCACCCGCATGATCTCGTAGCTTTCGGTGATCGTCTCGCTGTCCCGCACCTCGGACTCGGCGAGGTTCCAATCCCCGCTCAGCGCGTGCACCTGGGCGGCGGTCCAGTTCAGCAGGGGAGTGGCCAGCACGATGCCGGTGCGCCGGGCGAGGTCGCGCCCGGCCGCGACGGTCCGCAGCGCGGCCGGCCACTCGCCG
>DASVLX010000255.1:0-11120 GCA_036384655.1 Pseudonocardiaceae bacterium | reverse complement strand
GTCCGCATCCTGCTCCAAGGAATTGTGGGCCACGATCCCGTTCGCGATGAAGTTGTGCGTACCGGGCACGGTCGCGTCGAAGACCTCCTGACGACCGATGCCGACGATCTCCACGATCTGGTCCCAACGGACATCGCCAGTCACCGGGCCGGATGCGGAAGTGTCAGCGGCGGTCTTCGCCGACGCACTCAACGACTCGGCACCGACCAGCACCCTGGCAGCGCCCACGGGTGCGGGAACCACATGAGGCACCGCGAGACGGTCGCCGGTCGCGAGATCGCCCAGCGCCCGCCAGCCGGCCGGGGTGTGGAACGGGTGGTTGGCGGTGGCCTTGACCTCCCGGCCGGAGGCCAGACGCATCCGGAACACGTCCTTCACGCCGCTGGAGAAAACCTTGATCATCGGGCGCGGGACCATCCGGAGCTCGTCGTCAACCGACCACACCAGTGGTTGCTCGCCCGAAGCAAGCAGTTCGCTCAGCGACACCTCTTTTCCCGTGTCGGCGCGCAGTATCCGGGTGTCCCGGGTGAGGCAGCCGGACTCACGGAGGTCGGCGAGCATGGGGCGTTTGTCGGTGCGCTGTTCCGGACCGCGGTTGAGCTGGCTGATCGCGACCACGGGCACCTCAAGTTCCTTGGCGAGCAGCTTGAGTTGGCGAGAGAACTCGGACACCTCCTGCTGGCGGGACTCGACCCGCTTGCCGGAACTCATCAGCTGCATGTAGTCGAGCACGATCAGCTTCAGGTCGTTGCGCTGCTTGAGCCGTCGCGCCTTGGCCCGGATTTCCATCATGGTCATGTTCGGCGAGTCGTCGATGAACAGCGGCGCCTCGCTGATCTCGCTCATCCGGCGTGCCAGCCGGGTCCAGTCGTCATCGCTCATCCGGCCGCCGCGCATGTCCTGCAGGCGGATCTTCGCCTCCGCGGACAGCAACCTCATGACGATCTCGGTGCGGCTCATCTCCAGCGAGAAGATCACCGTGGTCATGCTGTGCTTGACCGCGGCCGACCGCGCGAAATCCAGTCCCAGCGTGGAATTGTGCGTGGGGATCATCGCGGGACTGGCCAGATAGCGGTGATCGGCGCCGTCGACCTGAACGCAGCGCACCGGAACGCTGGCCACCGCGCGAATGTCGACCACGACATGCGGCCCGGCCGGTGCGGCGCCCTTCATCATGCGTCGTTCCTGGTGCCAGGCACGCTTGCGCTCAAGCCGGAACACGTCGTCATCGGTGACGAAGATGACCGGGCGGGCGAGCGCCTCGGTTGTCGTGCAGCGGTAACCGAGGCTGGCGATCAACTCGCGAACATCGGCGGTCAGGCGTCCATTCGGCCCGTAGTCAGACAGCATGAGCCGCACGGAACCGTCGATGGTCACCGTGCCGCTCGTGTCAACCAAACCCGCCAGGAGTGCCCGACGCTGCTGCTCGGACGCGCGAAGATAGTCGGCCGGAACGTGCTTGTTCCCCAGCACGCCGAGCGCGCGCAGCGCCCTGTCGTTCAGTTCGCAGCGCAGCTCCGGATCCGTGGTGCGCAGTTGTGCGGCGTTGGGATGGCCGGCACCGAGCCACACGCCCAGCGCGTATGGCGCGATCGGCAACACCCGGTCCGGCAGGGCCAGCGCGGCGGCCGTGCTGACCAGGTGGTGCGACCAACTGTCCTCGGTCCCTGCCTTCAGTTCCTCGGCGAGATCCTCGGTGGTCCGGACCGCCGCGTCCGCACCGGATCCGGTGAGCCACTGGTGCTGGGCGTCGGCGATGATCACCGTGCCGTCCGAGAACTCGACCTCGTAGCAGGGTCGATCGTGCATCACCTCGGTCGCCGCCACCACCCGCGTCGGCCGGCCGTCGGCGTCGATCAGCTCGTCACCGACGGAGACCTCGCCCATGGTGGTCCAGCCGGTCGGGGTCGGCAGCGGGGTGTCCAGTGCCAGCGCCTTACCGACACCGGGCCGCGCCGCGATGATGATCATCTGGCCGGGGTGCATGCCGTTGGTGACCTCGTCCAGATCCACGAAGCCGGTGGGCACGCCCAGCGAGGAGCCGCCACGCGAGGCGATGGCGTCGATCTCGTCCATGGTCGGCTGCAGCAGTTCGTCGAGCGAGACATAGTCCTCGCTCATCCGCCGCTCGGTGACCTCGTAGACGGCGGCCTGGGCGCGATCGACCACCTCGTCGATCTCGGAGCCCTCGGCGCCGTTATAGCCCATCTGCACGATTCGGGTGCCGGCCTCGACCAGCCGGCGCAGCACGGCCTTCTCCGCCACGATCTCGGCGTAGTAGCTGGCGTTCGCCGCGGTGGGCACGGTGGCGATCAGGGTGTGTAGATAGGGTGCACCGCCGACGCGGCCAAGCTCGCCACGCCGTTCTAGTTCGGCGGACACGGTGATCGGGTCGGCCGGCTCACCGCGCGCGTACAGGTCGAGGATGCTGTCGTACACGGCCTGGTGCTTGGGCAGATAGAAGTCGCCCGGGGAGAGTACCTCGACGACATCGGCGATGGCGTCCTTGGACAGCATCATGCCGCCGAGCACGGACTGTTCGGCTGCCTGGTCCTGGGGCGGCTTTCTGTCGAAACCACCGGCCACCACGCCCCGGTCGTCCGTCAGCGCCACCGCTCATCCACCTCCGCATCAAGACTCGGCGATCTCCGCGTCGAGTTGTACCCCCGGCCACCGACAGGTGGGCCCGACCACGCATCGCGATCAACACCTTGGTCGGAGTGGACGTTAGATCCACCCGTCTGGAGCAGGCAACCGGTCCTGTGGACAGCTTGTGAGCATCTTGTGGACAGCCTGGGGACTGCCCCGTGATGGCTGCTCACAGGGCGCCGAAGTCTTGTGGACAACCTGTGGATAAACACAACCCCGCAGCGCGATCATCGAGGTGATCGCCGGTATGGCGGTTGTGGAAGAAATTGGGGGTCATTGCCTCGGCGTGTCGCGCCGGATGAGCCGTTCGGCGTGTCGCGGGCCGCTCACTCGCTCGTGGCATCAGTTACACACAGCAAACACACTTCTAGACCAAATGGGTGGGGCGCCGCTCACTCCGCTTCTCGAACGAGCGGCGCCCCGATGCCCTCGGGTCACGCCGACGGCGTGGGCCTAGCGGCCCGCACCGTCCACTTCGGCCGGCCTCTGGCCGGACTCAGTGCAGGGCGACTACCTCCACGTCGAGCTTCGCGTCGACATCCGGGTGCAGCCGAACGACGACCGGGTGCTTGCCGACGGACTTGATGTGCCCCGGCAGGTCGACGGTGCGCCGGTCCAGCGACGGGCCGCCGGCCGCCTTGATCGCGGCCACCACGTCGCCGGTGGTCACCGAGCCGAACAGCTTGCCGGAACCGCCGGCGGCCTTCGCCGACAGCTTGACCCCGGACAGAGCCTCCAGCCGCGCCTTGACCTCCTTGGCGTGGTCCAGGTCGCGAATCCGGCGGCCCTCCTGGACCCGGCGGATCGTGGCGACCTGCTTCTCGGCGCCCCGGGTGGCCTGAATGGCCAGCTGGCGGGGCAGCAGGTAGTTACGGCCGTAGCCGTCCTTGACCTCGACAATGTCGCCCGGACCGCCGAGGCCGCTCACATCGGTGGTGAGAATGAGCTTCATGACTCTTTAGCTCCTGGCTCAGGCCGCGGTCAGCGGGCGGTCGACGTGTACGGCAGCAGAGCGACCTCGCGAGCGTTCTTGACCGCGATCGCGATGTCACGCTGGTGCTGGCGGCAGTTGCCGGACACCCGGCGGGCGCGGATCTTGCCCCGGTCCGAAATGTACTTACGCAGCAGCCCGGTGTCCTTGTAGTCGATCGGGTTTCCGCTGGAATCACCGCAGAAAACGCAAACCTTCTTCTTTGGCTTGCGAACTGGTGGCTTGGGCACGATGAAACTCCTGTGCTGTACGGCTTTGGGAAAGAACTGGATCAGTGATGGGTGCGACGGTCAGAACGGGGGTTCGTCGTTGAAGCCGCCGGAGTTCGTTGACGTCGCGGACGCACCCCACGGGTCGTCGGCAGGCGCGGACGGGGCGTTGCCGCCGAAGCCGCCACCACCACCGCCGCCACCGCGGTTCGCCTTGTTGACCTTGGCGGTCGCGTACCGCAGTGCCGGGCCGACCTCGTCGACCTCGAGCTCCACAACGGTTCGCTTCTCGCCTTCCTTGGTCTCATACGACCGCTGGCGAAGCCGGCCCTGCACGATCACGCGCATGCCGCGAGTCAGCGTCTCGGCCACGTTCTCCGCGGCCTGCCGCCAGATGTTGCACCGCAGGAACAGCGCGTCGCCGTCCTTCCATTCGCCGGTCTGCCGGTCGAAGGTGCGCGGCGTGGAGGCGACCGTGAAGTTCGCCACTGCCGCGCCGGAAGGCGTGAAGCGCAGTTCGGGATCGGCGGTCAGGTTCCCGACCACCGTTATCGTCGTCTCACCAGCCATGAGGGTGGACTCCTGTCGGTGTCACGCCCGCGCCGCGGCGCGGGGTTCCTGGCGGCGCATGACCTTGGTCCGCAGCACCGTCTCATTGAGCGAGAGCTGGCGGTCCAGTTCCTTCACCGCGTCCGGCTCCGAGTTGACCTCAAGAACGGCGTAGATACCCTCGCCGTGCTTCTGGATCTCGTATGCGAGCCGACGCTTGCCCCACACATCAACCTTTTCCACCGTGCCGCCGGTGGTACGGATGACGTTGAGGAAATTCTCCAGTGACGGCGCGACAGTGCGCTCGTCGAGACTGGGGTCGAGGATGACCAGGACCTCGTAATGACGCATGTGGACCACTCACCTCCTGTGGACTTTGGCGGCCACGGGCGTTCCGTGGCAGGAGGGCCGTTGCGTCAGGCAACCTGACCAGGTTAGCAGCAGACGTTTCGGGGATGGCTACGCGTCCGGCCGGCGCCGTGCCAGCCAGAGGCGAACCAGCGCGGCGGCAACCCCGGACAACGCCAGCACCGCGATCAAGGCCGGCAGTTCCACCGAACCGCCCGACTGGCCGCGCTGAGCGTCCGCGTGACCGGTGTCCCGAACGGCCAACGGGCCAGCGGACGATGTGCCGCTGGTGGGCGTGGACGACCCGGACAGCCCGGAACTGGGATCGGGGGACGGGTCGCCGGCATCCGGTGCGCCGGCCGAGGGCGCGAACAGGCCCGGAAGGGCGAACGGAATCCCGCCGTACCGCTGCGCCGGCGAGGGCGCGAGATTGTCCGCGACCAGCTGGTAGATCCCGCCCAGCGAGGCGTTGGGAACGATGTTGAGGGATCCGGCACCGAACGCCGTACCGCCCGGTGCGGGCGCGTCCGGCCGCGCCGTCGAGGAGTCCGCGGCAGCCGGCGAACCGCCGGCCGCGGCACCTCCGGAAGCCGGTCCGGAGACCGGCGTCGGACCACTGGCAGTGCCGGTGTGAGCACCGCCGGAACTCGACGTGCCGGCCGGACCACCGAGCACCTGCCGGGTGCCGGTGGCGACCGCGGCGGCACCGTCCCGCACGGCCCCGAGGGTGGTGTTCACGCCGGTCACGCCGATCTGGCAGATCGAGGTCAGTTGCGATTCGACGGCACCGACCAGGGTGCCCAGCACCGGCACCGTCGCGAGCCGCGCGTTGACCGCGCTCGCGATCTGCTCACCGGTGATCGTGCCGGTGCCGTCCGGCAGTGTGCCCAGCGGAATCGGTGGTAGCGACGCGAACAGGTTCCGCACCGTCGGGCCGAGCAGCGGGCCGGCCACGTCCAACACCGGTTGCAGTACCGCCGCGGGTGCCAGCTCGATCGGGGTGCCCGGGGCGCCCTGCACGGTCGTGGCGCAACTGCCCAGCACGATCGGGGTCGCGGCGCCGGCGGACGGGCCGGCGATCACGCTCGCCGCGCCGATCCCGGCCGTCGCCGCACCGGTGACCACCAATCGTCTCCACCGCGCCCGCATGGTCCCTCCCGCGCGGCACGCCACCATGCCGCCACCGGTCTCAACGACGGTCACGGCGACCGGTGACGGGATGGCTCCCAGCAGGTCGTGCCAGGCGTTTGCCGACTACCCTGCGATTCATGCGTATTGGCGCGCACGTCCGCGATGACGACCCGCTCGCGGCCGCGGCCGAGCGGGGCGCCGAGGTCGTGCAGTTCTTCCTGTCCGACCCGCAGGGTTGGAAGGCCCCGCAGCGGCATCCCCGGTTCGATGCGATCACCGGGGCGGTCGCCGACGGGATGCTGGTGTTCGTGCACTCGCCGTACGTGATCAACGTGGCGTCCACCAACAACCGCATCCGCATCCCGAGCCGCAAGGCCGTGGTCCAGCAGGCCAACGCCGCCGCCGAGATCGGCGCGAGCGGGCTTGTCGTGCACGGCGGCCATGTCACCAAGGGCGAGGATCCGGCCGTCGGCCTGGTCAACTGGCGCAAGTTCGTGGAGCGACAGGCCGCCGACGGAGGCTTCCCACTGCCGCTGCTGGTGGAGAACACGGCGGGCGGCGACAACGCGATGGCCCGGCGGTGGGACATGTTGGCCCGGTTGTGGGAACAGATCGGCGAGTTCGGCGTCGGCTTCTGCCTGGACACCTGTCACGCCTTCGCCGCCGGCGAGGATCTGGTCGATGTGGTGGACCGGGCCAAGGCGATCACCGGCCGCATCGATCTGGTGCATCTGAACAACTCGCGGGACGAGTTCGGTTCGTCCCGCGACCGGCACGCCAACATCGCCTCCGGCACGATCTCGCCGGATCTGTTGGTCGCGGTGGTCGCCGCGGCGGACGCCCCGGTCGTCGTGGAGACGCCCGCCGACGGCCAGGCCGAGGACATCGCCTTCCTCCGCGAGGCCCTGCGGAGCTGACCGCTACCCGGCGACCTGGGCCGGCCGCGGCAGGTGCCGCGGTGCGCGCAGCGTGAACCGGTCCGGCGCGCCGTCGAGGAAGCCGCCGGCCGGATCGTCATCGCCGGCCAGCCGGACCAGGTCCGCGGACGGCCGGTAGATGTCCCGCACGACCAGCGCACACAGCCCGAGCACGGCCAGGTCGCGGATGATCACCGCGCCCAGGAACCAGCCCTCGGGCAGGCCGCGGTCGTCCAGATGTTGCTGCAGCAGGTTCTGCTCCAGGAAGAACGCCAGACGTGGGAACCACACCAGGGCGTCCAGGAACATCCAGGTGAGCAGCAGCTTCCAGCGCGGCACCGCCAACACCGCCAGCGGGATCAGCCAGAGCGAGTACTGCGGCGACCACACCTTGTTGACCAGCAGGAACGCGGCGACGACCAGGAAACACAGTTGTGCCAGGCGCGGCCGGCGAGGCGCCGACAACGCGATCCACGCGATCACCGCGCAGGCGAGCACGAACAACGCAGTGGTGACCGCGTTCAGCACCGTGGGCGCCTGGGTCGCGCTGATGTTCGGATCGAACCCGGACCAGCCGGTGAAGTAGGAGATCGCGTTGTAGAGGGAGTCGGAGTCCGCGCCGCGCAGGGTGTTCAGCTTGAAGAACTCCCACCAACCCGCCGGGAACTGGATCGCGATCGGCGCGTTGATCACGGCCCAGGCAAGCACCGCCGCGCCGGTGGCCTTCCAGCCCTGTCGCATTTTTCCGGCGCGCCAACACAGCAGCAGGATGGGGAGCAGCAGGAACGCCGGATACAGCTTGGCGGCCGCGCCCACCCCGACCAGCGCGCCGGCCAACACCGGTTTGCGCCGCGACCAGGCGAACAGCGCCGTCGCCGCGGCGGCGGTGGCGAGCGCGTCGAAGTTGGTGAACGCCTGCACGATCACCAGCGGGGACGCGGCCATCAGGACCACGTCCCAGGGGCGTCGGCGGGACGTTCGGGTGGTCGCCCAGACCGTGATCAGCCAGGCAAGGGCCAGCAGCAGCGCGGAGATGTCGAAATACACCACCACGGGCAGCCCGGTCGGCAGGATGTGGGAGCTGTCCGCGAGGCCGACCCAGCCGCGCGCGATGGTGGCGTTGACCCACTGGAACAGCCCGGTGATCACCGGGTACTCCATGTAGTGGGTCTGCCCGTCGGAGCTCACCCAGGATGTCTCGTAGGGGAACGTGCTGGACCGGTCCAACTGCTCGGCGCCGTACAGCGGCACGATGTCGCTGTAGCAGAACGCCACATACTGGCGGTTCGCCCGCCAGTCCAGCTGCAGCGTGCCGTTGTCGTTGTACTGCTGGATGCACGGCGCCTTGAAGAACCAGCCGCACATCAGCGTGATCGTCGCGATCAGCAGCACGACTCGCAGCGGCGTCCAGAACCAGTGCCGGCCGATCACGGCGTGCCGGCCCAGCGGACCACCGATGATCTTGCTCGTCTGGCGCGCGATCGACTCGGTCCAGGTCGGCACGACACGATCGGCCGGCGTCAGCGTGTCCAGGTCGGCACTCTCGTGACGCCGCCCGTCGACGAACTGATCATCCGGATCATCGTGCGCGCCGGTCAACTCGGCGGGTTCGGTCTCCTGCTTCTCGGACGGAGTGGCCACTCGCCGGATCGTACGGGCAACGCCGTCAACCCCGAGTAGGACACCGCGTCGACTCACCCGGCCGGCGGACCTGGCGCCGGCGAACCGGCGCCAGGGGATCAACCGCCGCCCTGTGAGCCCTGCCCGCCGTAGCCATCACCTCGGCCGCCACCGGCACCACTGACCCCGGTTGTCGTGGTACAGCCGAACAGACAACCACCGGACGCGGTCGTCTCCTCGGTGGTGGTGGGCTGGGCCGTGGTGGTCTGTGTGTCGTTCGCGGTGCTCTGGTCGGCGCCGCCGTTGTCCGCCGTGGTCGGCGGCGTCGCCGTGTCGGTCGTCGGCATGCCGCTCTCGTTGCCACCGCCCATGATCAACGGGCTCGACGAGAACTGCGCGGTCGGCTTGTCCGCCAGGTACGCGTTCATGTACGCCTGCCAGATGTAACCCGGCTCCTCACGGCCGTAGACGTCATAGCCGGGCGCGGCCTTGCCGTTGGTCTCGGTGTGGGTCATCCGGCCCAACGGGTTCTTGTAGAGGCCGTACACCGGCGCAGGGGTGCTGACGTGGCCGAACCACACCGAGGTGACCACCTGCGGTGTGAAGCCGACCATCCAGGCATCGGCGTTGTGGCCGGTGCTGCTGTTGCTCAGCTTGTAGTCCTGGGTACCGGTCTTGGCGGCGTTGGGCCGGCTCAGGCCGACATACGAGCTCTGCGCGACCTTGGTCAGCGAGGCCGTGACCGTCGCGGCGATGCTCGCGTTGGTCGACGGGTCCGAGCTGAACGCCTGCTTCGCGACGGTGTTGAACTGGTACAGCAGGCCGCCCGAGTTGTCGGTGACCTTGTCCACGAAGTGCACCGGGATGTACATGCCGTTGTTGGCGAAGGTGGCATAGCCCTGTGCCTGGTCGATCGGCCGGATGGCGTACTGGCCGATCGAGATACCGGCCTCGGTGATGCCGGTGCCCGAGCCGTCCGCGTTGTCCTGCTGCAGCGAGGCGTATGTCTTGCCGCCCAGCGATGCCGTGATCTGCTGTGGAATGCCGGCATCCCAGGCCGCCTGGCGAACCTTGCTCACGCCGGTCGTGTAGCCCATGTTGTAGAACACCGTGTTCACCGACTGGGTCATGGCATCCCAGACGGTCATCTGCGGTGATCCCTCACCGTCCGAGTTGTGCACGACCTGGCCGTCGATGACCTGGTTGTCACTACCGTTGTAGAGGGTGTTCAGCCCGACCTGCTGGGTGCCGGACGGCGGGTTGGCCTGCAGCGCGGCGGCGAACACGTACGGCTTGAACGCCGAACCGGCCTGTTGTGGCGTCATCGCCAGGTCGTAGTAGGTGGTGCCGTCTCCGCCGTAGTAGGCGATGATCTTGCCGGTGGTCGGGTCCACCGACACCAGTGCCGCGCCCTCGGGGTTGGTCGCGGCCTTGGTGAACTGCGTGTCCGCGGCCAGCACCTGGTTGACGGCGTTCTCCGCCATCGTCTGCGCGCCCGGCTGGATCGTGGTGTAGATCTTCGCGCCGGACTTGGACAGCACCTGTTCGCTGTAGCCCTTCTGCTGCAGCTCGGCGAACACCTCGTTGACGATGTACTGGCGGTCCTTTGGCGCGGACGGATCGGCGGAGTCGGCACTGTCCGAGATCGGCGTGGGGAACTGCGCGCTGCTGTACTCGGCCTGCGAGACCCAGTGATTGGCCAGCATCCGGCCCATCACGTACGTGTACCGCTTCTGCTCGTACTTGGCGTCGTCCGCGTACGAGGGCAGCTGGATCATGCCGGCCAGCAGCGATGCCTGCTCGTTGTTCAGCTTGCTGAGGTCCTCGCCGTAGAACGCCTGCGCCGCGGCCTTGACGCCGTACGCGCCACGTCCGAAGTAGACGGTGTTCAGATACGCGGCGAGCACGTCCTGCTTGCTGTACGTGCGGTTCATCTTGAACGCCTCGACGACCTCGGTGACCTTCCGGGTCAGGGTGCGTTGGTCGTTGCCGGTGGCCTTCTTCACGTACTCCTGGGTGATCGTGGAACCACCACCGGTGCCACCCATGAGCTGGTTGTAGACGGTCCGGACGATTGCCTTCAGATCGAACCCGGAGTTCGTCATGAAGGTCTCGTCCTCGGCCGCCATGGCCGCGTTCTTGATCGAGTCGGGGATCTGGTCCCAGGTCGCCAACTGGTGGCTGTTCGAACCGGAGGACTTCGTGTACATCACCGAGCCGTCGCCGTAGTACAGCGTCACCGGCTGGTTGAGCTGGGCGACCAGGGCGTTCGGGTTCGGCACCGCGACGAACTGGTACAGCACGATGAACGTGATCACCGGTGCCAGGAAACCGCACGCGATCAGCACGTACACGGTGCGCCGGACGCGCCGCCAGGTCTTGCGCCTGCGGTCGTCCGGGTCGGACGGACCATCACCGCCGCCACCGCCGCGTGGGCGGTCCGGCGGCGGCTGGTCGTAGCCGTCGTCGGGCAGGCTGAGGTCCGGTTCCTCAAGGCCGTACGCGGCCTCCTGGTGGGTGAGCAGCGCTGGTTCGGGTGTGTAGGAGGGCTTGGCCTCGACGGTCGGAATATGTTCGGTCGCCCGCTCGGGCGTCGGCGGCCTGCGCCGGCCCTGCGGACCGGGCCGTCCGCCCGGCGGCGGTGGAACGGGCGGCACGGGACGACCACCGGCCGGCCTGCCCTGCCGCAACGGGAGACGGCCGGCG
>DASVLX010000254.1:0-4138 GCA_036384655.1 Pseudonocardiaceae bacterium | reverse complement strand
CCAGCCAGTAGCTCACAACACGCGCAGACCACACCGACGACCACGACGGTTCGATCCAACCCGCCGATCAAGGCGACGACAATCAGAACCACGGCGGCCAATCCACCGATCGCCGCCGCTATCCGTGCCAGTACAGCCCATCTCACACAGGTCATTATCGCGTTCTGCGAGATCGGCCGGGTCGAGTTCGGAACTTTCGGCTCATGGAACTTCCCGCGCCCCCAGCGGTACCTGAGCGAGGTCGGTCCACTGCCACATTTCGTGGTCGCGGTTGAGTTCGATCAGCGTCACGGTGTCGACCACGACCTCGGCGGAGCTCGTGGCGTGGCGAGCGGCCTCGATGACAGGGCCGGCGGGTCCGGTTCCGCGCGAGTAGGCGACGGACACATGCGGCAGGAAGTCATCGGCGTCGCCGGGCACCCGCTCGGCGGGCCAGACCTTCTCCATGGCCGCGCGGATCTCGGAACGGATGGCCCGCAACGGTTCCACCGGCGCGACGGGCAGAAGCACGGCCTCCGAGAAGGCGAGCACCGGTCCCAGGGTGCATGTCACGGGCCGCAGTGCCGCGCAGCGCTCGCGGACGGCGGCAAGGATGGCGTCGAGATCGTCCCGGCAGACCTCGTCGGTGAACCCGACCTTCTGCATGGTCAGGTGCAGCCACCGTGACGGCACGATGTCGAGGTCCGGCAGCCCCGCCAGGGCGGCCGCGCATTCAGCGGCGAGGTCCGCGACCCGCTGCTGCCCGGCAAAGGTGATGTGCCAGGCGTAGGAGGAACGGCCAGGCTGCCAGCCGCGCTTCCACCGCCAGTGATTCGCCATGCGATCCGGTTCCACGGCTACGTTCTACCGAACCGGTGCCGTGGCCGCCTATGCCATGAGTCACCGGAAACGGCTCCGGACGCCCGTCGGCCCCGGTCGCCAGTGGCGGTGCCGGGGCCGACGGGAGAAACGTCACGCCTTGTCGGTGACCTTGGCCGCGAACCGCTGCCATGCGTCGGGGCCGAACGCCAGCACGCCACCGGCTCGGTTCTTGGTGTCCCGCACCAGGAACGCCGCTGAGTCGGACACGCCGACCTCGACGCACTCGTTTCCACCTGGACCGCTGTAGCTGGACTTGCGCCAGGTGGTCACGCCTCGGATGTCTTCCATCGCTGCACCTCTTCCTCGATCAGTCCCAGGGAGGCGCTGCTCGGTAGGGCCTCCGCGCGAAGCGCATCGAACATGACCGTCATGCCCGCCGCCATCTCCGGATTCTCCACGGTCTGCCCGTTCGACACCGTCTCCACATAGAGAATAGCCGTACCCTGGTCCATCTCGGCGATCACGAACGCGCCCATCAGGCCGGGATGGGGACGGTCGGCGGGAATCACCTGGATGTTGATCCTGGGCCTTCCCGCGAGTTCAACCAGACGCTCCATCTGGGCGACCATCACCGCCGGCCCGCCGATGTTCCGGTGCAGCGCCTGCTCGTCCAGCACGATCCACAGCCACGGCGGGCGAGGGTCTGTCCGGTCCAGGATGGACTGCCGCGCCAGGCGTGCGGCAACCCGTTGCTGCACGTCCTGCTCGCTGGCACCGGGATATGTTCCCTCCAGTGTCCGGGCGTAGTCCTCGGTCTGGAACATGCCGGGAACCAGGATGTTCTGGAAGTACTTCAGTGTCAGCGCCTCACCCTCGTACGGAGAGAATGGCCTGAACCCGGCGGAGAATGGCACACCGCGCAGTCGCGCCTCCAGGCGGGCGAACGTGCCCGGCGTGCCGAACGCCTTGTCCAGCAATAACGCCTGCTGGTGAGTCGGCGCCCGGAACATCGACTCGATGTTGTTGATCGTCGAAGCACTGAAGTTGATCAACTTGCCCAGTTCGTCGCGTGACCAGTGCCGGTCCTCGCGCATCGCCCGCAGCTCTTCCGCGAACAGCTTCCGGTCCGGATCGTTCCGGTCTCCCACCATTGCACACCCCTACACAATCCACTCAGGATCTTGCACACCTGTTGTGTGGCAACGCACTCGCGCCGATTGCGTGCTGCGTAGACTACGGCACGCGGTGCGACATAATGAACATGACCGTCACGGAACTTGACCACTGCCTGTTCGGTGTGGAGGAATGATGGCGGACGCCGATCTCGCTGCCGGTCTTCGGCACGGGCTCGTTGATGGAATCGCCCGGTGGTATCCGTTCGATGCCTCCGAGGTTGAGGAGGCGATGCGGTCGGTACCGCGTCACCTGTTCTTGCCGGGTGTTCCACTCGAGACGGCCTATGGCCGGGGCGCGGTGGTGACCCATCGTGATGCGGCCGGGGTGGCGACCAGTTCGGCATCGGCTCCGGCCGTGGTGGCGGTGATGCTGGAACAGGCGCGGGTTCGGCCGGGACATCGTGTCTTGGAGATCGGCGCGGGCACCGGATACAACGCGGCCTTGCTCGCACGTCTGGTGGGCTCGTCCGGGCAGGTCACCACGGTGGAGATCGACCCCGGCGTCGCGGCTGAGGCCCGCCGGAACCTGGACGGCGCGGGCTACGGGCAGGTGCGGGTTGTCTGCGGTGACGGCGCCGAGGGCGACTCGGCCGGCGCGCCGTTCGATCGGATCATCGTGACAGCCGGCGTATGGGACATACCACCCGCGTGGAGCCAGCAGATGGCGCCGGGCGGGCGGTTGGTGGTGCCGCTACGGATGCGCGGACTGACTCGAGTGGTGGCATTGGAGCACCGCGATGGGTCCTGGCACAGCGTCTCCGTAGAGAATGACGGCTTCATGCCCTTGCGCGGAGTCGGGCATCAACCAGAGGACAATCTGCGGCTCGACGACAAGGGGGCGCTCATTCTGCGGGTCGACGACGGACAATCGGTCGACACCGCCGGCCTGCGCCAAGCGCTGCACGGTGATCCAGTGGTGGTGTGGAGTGGCGTGCGGGCCACCGCCAAGGAGGGTGGGGACGGCTTCGCGTCCCTGGACTACTGGTTGGCCGGGCTGGGGAGTTTGTGCCGGTTGTTGGTCCGGTCGCGCGAGCACAGCATTGTGGTGCCCGCACTCAATTACGGCAGCATGGCATTGGTCGAGGGGGACACCCTCGCGTATCTGGTCAAGAGGCCCGAAGAGCCTGCCGACGAGTATGAGTTGGGGGTGTGCGCGTACGGTTCACTCGCCCACGCGCTGGCAGGCCGGGTCGCAGGTGTGATTCGCGCCTGGGGTCCCCAACGTCAAACACCTGTTCAGATCGCGGTCTACCCAGCTGAAGCGTCGACCCCCTACTCGACCGAGGACATCCTGCTTCGTGCTACCAAGCGATATGTCCAGGTGGTCGTCCGTACACTTCAGGAAAAGTCCTGAGAATCACCGACAGCCAGGATGACCCGGCCAGCCAAAGCTGTTGTCACGCCGCACGCACCAGCGACAGCAATGCCTCCGCGACTCCCGTGCTAGCCGCGACGGTCTCCGTGGACGCAATCGTTTGCTCGTCGCCTCTGGCATCGGTCACCACGGCGCCGGCCTCGCGTGCGATGAGCACTCCGGCCGCCGTATCCCACGGCTGGTGACCGAGAACAATCGTGCCGTCGGTGCGGCCCTCGGCCACCCAGGCGAGATCAAGGGCGGCGGAGCCGAACATGCGGACACGCTCGACCTGTGCGGACAGGTGCGCGGTGAGTTCCAGGCGCCGTTGATTTCGCTCGCTGGCATGCGGGCCGACCGCATAATCGCCGATCGAGACGATCGCTCTCGCCAGACTCGAGGTGTCGCTTGCGTGCATCCTTGAGTCGTTGACATAGGCACCCGCGCCGTGCGTCGCGCGGTAGCGCAGATTCAGGAACGGCGCGGTAATGGCGGCGACAATCGGCTGGCCGTCGCGAACGAGCGCCAGGGAAACCGCGCACAGCGGCAGGCCATGTGTGAAGTTCGATGTTCCGTCGATCGGGTCCAGTGTCCACACGTCACCACCGGTGCCTGAGGAGGAGCGGCCCTCCTCTTCCCCCAGGAAACCGATTCCTGGAGTCACACGGTCCAGGTAGGCACGGATTTCATGCTCGACCGTGACGTCGACATCGGTGACAACGTCACGGTCACCCTTCTCACGAACCTGGTGTGGTCTTGTAGACCTGACCAGGTCAGAGCCCAGTCGTACAGCTCGATCAGCGAAATC
>DASVLX010000253.1:0-13910 GCA_036384655.1 Pseudonocardiaceae bacterium | reverse complement strand
CAGGCCGGTGGTGATCGCGAGGCAGCGGGCGCCGCGCGCCAGCCGCAGCAGCAACGGCTCGCTCAGCTCCACGCCGCGCAGCCGGCGCTGCTCGATGGTCGTCGCGCGGGTGCTGATCAGGCCGCGCTGGGTGTGCAGGGTGTCGCCCTGCCGGGTCAGTGTGAAGTTCCAGAACACGAACAGGTAGCCGATGGTGGACAACACCGCCACAACCACCGCGACGGTCACGATGACCTCCAGCACCGCGACGGGTAGCGGCAGCGCGGACAACTGGCCGAGCACCTGACTCAGTCCCGGGAACCGATCCGGGCTGACGTCGGCCTCGTTGAACACCTGGGACAGGATGCCGCCGACCACACCCAGGGTGGCCAGGCCGCTGAGGGTGAACGGGCCGAACCGCACCCATCGTGGGTTCAACGCGACGATCAGGCTTTCGGCGGGTGTGGCGTAGGTGGCCGGTGGCACGGCCTTGGGCGCTGCCGTCGTGGTTGCCGTGTTCGCAGCCGTGGTCGCGGCCGTGGTTGCCGCCGTGGCCGCCTTCGGAGCCGCCGGACGCTTGTTGTGCAACAGTTCCGCGCGCAGCTGGGCGGCCGCCTCACGGGATAGTGCGTCCAGCGTGATGCCCTGGTCGCTCCGGTCGGAACGACCGGTGCCGATCACCATCCGCTGCAGGCCGAGCAGCCGCTGCAGAAAATGAGCGGTCAGGTCGACCGAACGGATGCGGTCGCGTGGCACCGACATGGCCTGCCGACGGAACAGCCCGCGCCGCACCCGCAGGTGGGTCGGCGTGACCTGGTAGGTGGTGGTGAACCAACGGGAGAGTCCGAGCACGATCGCGATACCCAGGCCGATCAGGCTCCACAGATAGCCGGAACCGTTGGCCCCCAAGAACAACACACCGACCAACACCGGCAGGAACCGGATGGTCTCCATCACCGGGTGCACCGCCAGCATCGCCGGGGAAAGCCGGCGCCAGGGCACCCCGTCGGTGTCGGGCTCCTCGGGTGGTCTGGGCGCAGGCCCGACCATCCGCTCCACGGCCGGTATCTCAGCCGGTCTGCCCTGCGTCATGTCGCGTCCCCCACCGTCGCCTGGGTGTTGGCGGCCAGGGCGGCGGCCAGGTTCTGGGCGTCGTCGGCGATCAGCCCGTGGATGCGCACCGGCCCCTTCGCCGAGGCCGTGGTGACCGTGATGTCGGCCAGGCCGAACACCTGCTCCAACGGGCCGCGCTGGGTGTCCACCGTCTGGATGCGCGACACCGGCGCGATCCGCCGCTCCTGGTTGAACCAACCGGACTGGGTGTAGACGACGTCCGGCGTGATCTCCCAGCGGTGCACCTGATACCGCCACAGCGGCATCACCGCGAGGTGCACGACGGCCAACAGCAGCGTCACGCCCAGGGCCACCAGGTTGGGTGCGCCGACGCCGGTGGGCACCATCACCACCAGCTGGATCGCGATCAACACCAGCCAGCCGACACCGGCTCGCGCCACCCAGTACCCGATCGCCCGGCGTGCCACCCGGTTCACGGGTGGCCGCAGCGCCACGATTGGGCGATTCGTCCGTTCCATCGGCATTCCCACCTCACCACTATGGCCCATCGAACATGTGTTGTGGTGGGGTTGGCCAGATACACACACGAACCGGTCGTAACGCCCATCGCCGATCCGCCGATGATCATGTGCGTCAATGCGCCGATGAGCGGGAGGAAGGCGAGAGCACTGACCGGCCACGTGAGACGGTGGCGGCCGGGATATCGGCTGTTGGCCACCACACCGGCCGGCGTGGAGATCGCCGCGCTGGCGGTGTTCCTCGGCGTGCGGGCCGTGGGCCTGGTGCAGTTGGCGGTGACCCTGCCCACCGCGCTGCGGCAGGCCACCTCGGTGTCATTGTTCTTGACGGTACTGGCCTGCTACCTGGCGGAAACCGCGCTGCTGGCCGTGGTCACGGTGCGGGCGCGCGGCTACCGCGACGCACGGCTGGGGTGGCTGGACACGGCGGTGGCCGCGCTGGTCCTGTTGACCCAACCGGGTTTCATCGCCCACGCCGACACCACCGGGACCTGGACGGCGTGGGGATTCGCGCTCACCCTGGGCAGCGCGGCGGGCGCGGCGATCGTGTTCACCCGGCGCTGGCAGGCGACGCTGGCGGTCACCGTGTTGGCCGGCTGCTACCTCGCGACGAACCTGCCGGGCACCGTCGAGGCGCGGATGCGCACCACCGTGATCAGCAACACCGTCGCCTACGTCGGTTTCGCGGTGCTGACCTGGCTGCTGGTCGGCTATCTACGTCGGCTGGGCGCCGACGCGGAACACGCCCGCCAGGCCGCCGCGCGGGCCACCGCCGAGGTCGCGCGGCTGCACGAGATGGAACGCCGATGGCTGCTGTGGAGCGACATCGACAACCCTCCGAACGTGATCGGCCAGCCGGCGGACGACCCCGATGGCCCGGTGACACTGACCGCGGTGGTGGGTCGGGCCACCCAGGGATTCGGTGATCTGCCGCTGGAAGTGAGCACCGACCTGGCCGCCCGGGTGCTGCTGCCCCAGGATGTGGCCGAGGCTCTACGGAACGCCCTGACCACGCTGCTGGCCAACGTCCGGCTGCATGCTGCCGCCCAACGGGTTGTTCTGCGTGCCGACGCGGACCCGGTCGCACGACAGTGGGAGATCGCCGTCCGCGACAACGGGCGCGGTTTCGACCCGTCCACCACCCGCCGGGGATTCGGGCTGCTCGTGCAGGTCGAGGGTGCGCTGGCTCGGCACGGGATCAGCACGCACATCCAGTCGGTGCCCGGCGACGGCACCAGCGTCACCCTGCGCGGCCCGATGGAGCAATCATGACCGGGCTGGCCAGGACTGCGGATAGGTGCTGACCTCGATTAGATTTCGGTCGGGATCACGGATGTAGACGCTGAGGATCGGACCGAGCGCGCCGGTGCGTTCGACCGGACCATCCTCAATGGACACGTCCTGTGTGGCGAGCTCCCTGATCACCTGATCCAGTGGATCATGGGTGATCAGGCACACGTCAGCGCTGCCGGGCGTCGGGCGGGCCGCCTTCGGCTCGAACTCATGACCGGCCTGGTGCAGGTTGATCTTCGTCTGGCCGAAGACAAGAGCCTTGCGTCCGGCGCCGAATGTCACCGGCGTCATTCCCAGCACTCGGGTATAGAAGCTCACGGTGGCGTCGATATCGGCCACGGTCAGCACCAGGTGATCGAGCCGGTCGATACGCATGGGGTCCAGACTAGATGTGCTGACAGGACAATGCCCGCGTCACGGCTACGCGAAGAACTCGCGCAGCGCGTCGGCCACCCGCGCGGCGTCGCCGTGCGGATTTCGTTTGCTGTCACGGTTCCACGAACCGGCGTGGTCGAGTCCGGCGAACTCGACGCGCTTCGCGCCGGGAATGACACTCTCCAGTTCGTTCAGGGCGGGTTTGAGGAATGCCGCGCTCCTACTGCCGCCGAGCAGCAGCACCGGCACCCTGATGTCCCGGAACGCCGGAATCCTGTGCTCCATCGAGCCGACGATGGTGAAGTCGTACGGCAGCGCGAACGCCAACTCGGCCATCGTCGGCTCATCGCCCGATCCGTTCTTGGCTTCCCGGTTCATCAGGAGGCGGACCGGCAGTGCCAACAGCCAGTCGGGAAGATAGTTGAGCAGCGCGGGCGCGAACCCCGCCGCCTTCATGGCGGCCACCATCGCGCCAGGCAGCCGGCCGGCAGCGATCTTCCGGTCGAATCGGACCAGTGCCCGGCGTGCCGTGGTTGACAGACCGTTCGGGAAGATCGCCGGCTCGTAGACGGCGACCTTCCGGATTTCCGGCAGTCTCAGGGCCGCCTCCAGCACGATGTCCGCGCCGGAGCTGAGCCCGTACACGAACCGCGCGCCCGTCTGTCCGAGCATCGCGGCCAGATCGTCCACATCGGTCTGGACGGTGTGGTCATCGTGGTACGGATGCGGACTCAGCCCCCTGCCCCGCCGGTCCGGGACGTACACGGTGAATGAGCTCGCGAGCGCCTCGGCCAGCTCGCGGTACTGGTACGCGGTGGCCATCGCGCCCTGAACGAGCACGACACCCGGGCCGCTGCCGTATGCCTGGTAGCCGATCCTGGTGCCGTCAGCGGAGACGACAGACCGCGTGTTCGTCGATGTCATCAGCTTACTTCCGGATTGGAATAGTCCCGATTCGGTACTATCATCACCGGACATGGCAGCATCGTCAAGCCAGCTCCCGCCGGCCGAGGACCCGCTCGCTCGCGTCACCGAACTCCTGCGGCTGCTCATCGAGCAGGCGGTGCTCACCAACGAACGCATCGCCCGGTCGCTCGGCCTGAACGTGGTGGACCTGCAGACGTTCGGCACCATCAGCCGGCAGGACGCGCCGCTGACCCCCAGTGAGATCACCGCCCGCACCGGGCTACCCGCCAGCACCACCACCCGGGTGCTCGACAGGCTTGAGCATGCCGGCTTCATCAAACGTGGCACGGACCCCACCGACCGCCGCAAGATCACCGTCGCGGCGGTCGAAGAGAAGGCTGCCGAGGTGGCCACGCACTACACGCCGATGATCGAGATGATCCACGCCCTCAACGCCGAACGCACCGACCGCGACCTGCGCGCCGTCATCTCCTACCTGACCGACCTCACCGCCGCCGACTGAGCTTGTGGAGCGGGCGACCGCTCGGGGCGGTCCGTAACATGGCGACATGCGGCCTGTCGAGCAGGTTCGGGTCGCTGGGACGACCGGTTCGCCGTCATGGCCGCCGCGGTCGCGCACGATCACCTGGCGCGCGCCAGACGGTTGCTCGCCGGCCAACCCGACACCACCCTGGTCGACTACTACCTGCGCATCGCCGAGCAGCGGATGGGACGCGGCTGAAGCACCGCCAACCCGCCGCCGCCAATCCCGTGCTTGACCTTCCCCCCGGGGAGGGCCTAGCCCCGGGTAGCGGCGGGTTGGCGTGTCAGCGCGGCGGCGATCGTCTTGAGTCCGGCGACGACATGTGACACGGCCGGACGGGCCACGTTCTCGGGACGGATCAGCGCGTCGAGGTCGCGAGACACGGACAGGTCGGCCAAGGGACGAAGCACGACACCATCGGGTCGGGGCTGCGTCCAGCGTGGCAGGAACGCCAGTCCCTGGCCGGCCCGGACCAGTTCGGCGACGATGGTGAACTCGTTGACGCGGTGGCGAATCTCGATCGGGTGGCCGGCTGCCGTCGCGATGGCGTCGAGGGTGGCGCCGACGGGGAATCCGCGGTGGGTGGTGATCCAGGGTTGTTCGGCAACGTCCTTCGCCCGCAGCGATTCTCGGCTGGCGAGCGGGTGGTCGGCGGGTAGCGCCACGTCAAGCCGCTCCTGAAGGAGCGGTTCGGCGACAACGCGGTCGGGCCATCTGGGCGTGTGCTGGAGGCGGTGTGCGATCACGATGTCGTAGCGGGAGGTAAGGGGTGGGAAGTCATCTTGGGCGACGTCTTCGTCGCTGAGGGTGACGTCGATGCCGCCGGCGGGGAAGCGAGTGGCCAGCGGCGCGAAGAACGCCAGCGCTGCGCTGTTGAAGGCGCAGACACTCACCGTGCCGGATGGGGAGGTCGCGAGGCCGCGTGCGATCTCGCGAGCGCGGGTCATGGCGGTCTGGACGTCGACGGCCGCGGTCGCGAGACGTTCTCCTTCCTGCGTCAATCGCAGCACCCGGCCCACGCGTTGGGTCAACGGCACCCGTGCCTCACGCTGCAGCAGTTTCAATTGCTGCGATACGGCGGACGGAGTGACGGCCAGCGCATCGGCGACGGCCTGCACGCTGCCCTGCTCACCCAGCTCGCGCAGGATTTCCAGCTGGCGCTCGTCCACTCCGCTGAGTTTAGCTTTGCTGAACTATCAGTGAAGACATATCAGCTTGTTCTTCATCCAGGATCCGCCGATCCTGATCCCATGCCCCCGTTCCTCCGTGCTCGCTCGACCGATCTCTGTCTGCTCGCGGTCGCGATCACGTGGGGGTCGAGCTATCTGGCCGCAAAGGACGCGACCGCCGTGGTCTCAGCGGACGCGGTGGTCTTCTTGCGCTACGCCGTCTCGGCCGTAGCCTGCCTGGCGATCGTCGCCGTTCTCGCGGCGCGCCGGCGACAGGCTCTCCTGACGCCGCGCGAACTGCGCGTGGGCGCACTACTGGGCGTGACCCAGGCCGCGGTCTTGTACCTGGAAACCCACGGGGTGGCGCACACCAGTGCCGCCGCGGCGGGTGTGCTGATGAGCTTGACGATCATCCTGACGCCCTTGGCCGGCGTCGTTGCCGGGACGCGGGTTCCCGCTCGGCTCTACGCGGCGGCGGGTGTGTGCATCGTCGGGGTCGCCGTCATGCTCGGGATCCGGTTGGGACCGGACGGCTGGGACGGGGACCTGCTGGTCCTGGCGGCGGCGGTGATCCGGGCCGGCCACGTGACGCTCATCGGCCGGTTCGCTCCGCCACATAGCGCTGGCCGGGTGCCGCTGCGGCCGTTGCGCCTCACGAGCGTGCAGCTCGTCGTCGGGACCGTGCTCACCGCGCCGCTGGCGCTGCCGCGGCTCGCCGCGACTCCGGCCATTGTCGTGAGGCCGACGCTGTTGGTTTCGATCCTCTTCCTCGCGCTGTGTTGCAGCGTGTTTGCCTTCCTCGCCCAGACCTGGGCGGTGCATCGGACCTCGGCAAACCGGGCGAGCCTGCTACTCGGCACGGAGCCATTGTGGGCAGTGGCGGCGGCAGTCGCCCTCGGTGGGGAACGGTTCGGCATCAGGATGGCCGTCGGCGCCGTCCTGGTCATCGCTGGTTGCTGGTGGGGCGAGGCCATCGAGCAGCACGCCCGCGAGCGGTCGGCCCCTGAGCAAGCGACGAAGAACCCGAGAATGAGAGGTCGCACATGGCGGACGACTCGACGAGCACCTACGACACCCTGATCACGCTCCTGGACCAGCACGAAGCCCACTATGAGCTGATCGAGCGTTGAACTCGTCGCCGACACCGCGGTCCTGCACCAACCTCGGCTCTACTTCAAACGCCGCCAGACTCGACCAATCGGTCGCCCTGGACACCCACGACTACGCACGCATCGCCCACCCGCACATCCATGACATCGCACGATGACAGGACACCTCGCCCATGACATCTACCCCGGACACTTCCACTATCAATGCGTAAGTGGTAGCTTACGTGTTTGTGTCTCGGATGAACGTTGATCCTTGGTATGCGCTGGCGGATCCGACCCGTCGCAAGGTGTTCGCGCGGGTGTCGTTCGGTCCATGTTCGGTGACGGAGATCGCCAGAGACCTGCCGGTGAGCCGTCCCGCGGTATCTCAGCACCTCCGGGTGCTCTTGGGTGCCCACTTGGTGGACGTGCGTCGGCGGGGCCGCGAGAACCTCTATCGACCCCGGCGCGAAGGCCTGGACCAACTCAGGCAGGAACTCGAGTCCTACTGGACGCAGACCTTGACGACGTTCAAGAACCTGGCCGAGCAGACCTACCCGGCAGACACCTCGACGTCGGAAGGAACACCATCCCCATGAGCACGACACCGCAACAGCAGACCAGTCTGCACGTCAACATCACCGTGAACGTCCCGGTCGAGCACGCCTTCAACGTGTTCACCGAACGGTTCGATGAGATCAAGCCCCGCGAGCACAATCTGCTCGCCGCGCCGATCGAGCGGACCGTGCTCGAACCCCGGACGGGCGGCACCATTTACGATGTCGCCGCCGACGGAAGCACCTGCACCTGGGCCCGAGTGCTTGCCTACGAGCCACCGCATCGCCTGCTGATCAGCTGGGACATCAGCCCCCGCTGGCAAATCGAGCCCGACCCGGCGCGCACAAGCGAAGTCGAAATCCGCTTCATCCCCGAATCATCCGACCGCACGCGGGTCGAGTTGGAGCATCGGCACCTGGACCGTCACGGCGACGGCTGGGAGGGCTTCACCAGTCTGGGCACGGGCGACGGCTGGCCGCTCTACCTCGAACGCTATCGCGCGGCCGTCGAACGAATCGTTCCGGGCGCCTGAGCGCACCAGCGTGCGGTGGTGCCCAACTTCCAGTGGCGCCACCGCACGCTCAGCCGCGGACCATGACCCAGCACCCTGACACGCTCGACTCCGCCAGCGCACAGGCGGCCGTTCAAGCCGAGGCGGGACGGGCACGGCGGGACGGCGTGCGACCGGACGTCGCCGTCAGCCGTAGCGGTATTCGACTCCCATGGTGGGTTCGGGGTACCGCCATTTGGCGATGACGGTGTCGGCTCCCACGATGCGGCAGGTGCCGCATTCCAGGCAGCCGGCGTAGTCGAATCTCTGGTTCCCGTTCGCGTCGACCTTGTACAGCGCGGCCGGGCAGGCCCGCACCAACTCCAGGAACGCCTCGCGGTCGGGGTGGTCGACGAGCTCGATGTGCGGGTTGTCCTCGTCTACCTCGTACTTGTTCCGGGCGATGAACTCGTCCACGTTCACGGTGATCGGCTCGAGCTGGCTCACAGCGCGCGCGCTCCCTTCCAGGCGTCCTTGGCGAGATTGAGGTACCCGACGCGCCGCGCGATCGGCGGCAGCGTCTTGCGCAGCGGCCGCACCGGGGTGCCGTCCACCACGAACAGCTGGCGCAGCATGTCGCGCGCCATCGTCGGGTAGTCGGTGAACAGCCGCGTCGCGTGCTCCATGAAGCCCGGGAACTTGCGGACCGTGCGCAGGTCCGACATGACGAAGCTGCGCTCCAGCGCCGCCGGGTAGCGGGCCAGGCCGGCGGCCGACGTGTCGCCGGCCGTGAGCGCCGCCGCCGCCTGCTGACCGGCGATCTGGCCGGCGGCGATCGCCAGGTCCATGCCCCGCACGGTGTAGCCGGCGTTGATGCACATCATCGCGGACTCGCCGGCGAGCAGGACGCCGTCGCCGACCAGCGGCGGCATCGCGTCGAGGCCGCCCTCGGCGACGAGGTGCCCGGAGTGCTCGACGACCTCGCCGCCGGCCAGCAGTGGCGCGACCGCCGGGTGCCGCTTGAAGTCGTCGAGCATCTGGTAGATCGGGGTCGGCGCGGTGGCCAGGTCCGAGAGCGTTGCGACCAGGCCGACCGACAGGGATGTCCGGTTCGTGTAGACGAACCCACCCCCGACGTGTCCGTGGGTGGCGTCGCCGACGAACAGCCACGCGGCGCCCTCGCCGTCCGCGCACATCAGGCGGTCGCTGATGGTCCGTTCCGGTAGCTCGATGATTTCCTTGACACCCACCGCCACCTGGTCGCGCCGCGGCCGGGGCGCGCCGACGGCCTGCCCCGTGAGCAGGGAGTTCACGCCGTCCGTGAGGATCACCACGTCGGCGGTGATCTCATCGTCGCCGGCCTTCACGCCGGTGACCCGGCCACCGTCGCGCAGCAGCGTCTCGACGGGGATGCCGGTGATGTACTCGGCGCCGGCGTCCTCGGCCTTGCTCGCGAGCCACGGGTCGAACCGGGCGCGCAGCACCGTGTACGACTCGGCGTGCTCGGTGCGCAGCCGCGCGTCGGTGAAGTCGAGGGTGGTGTTCGCGTCGGGTGCGAGCAGCGAGATGCGCTCGCGCACCACGCGGCGCTCCAGCGGCGCCTGGGACGCGAAGTCCGGGAACACCGCGCGCAGCGAGTGTGTGTAGAGCCGGCCGCCGGAGACGTTCTTCGCCCCCGCGAACGTTCCCCGCTCGACGACGAGGACGCTCTTGCCGGCACGCGCGAGCTCGTAAGCCGCGACGGGCCCCGCGCAGCCCGATCCGACGACGATCGCATCGAAGTCCGCCATCGCTACCTTCCTTTCTCTTTGGGGGTAAGGGCACTGGCCTCGGTCAGGGTCAGGTGCCGAGTCTCGGGCGCGTCGGCGATCGACCAGACCACGGCGACGACGAGGAGACCGGCGCCGACGAGCATTGTCGGGCCGACCCCGAAGGCTGCCAGGAACAACGGCAGCCCATAGGTGGAGATCACGACGCCGATCCGGCTGATCGCGATCGCCACGCCGACCGCGGTGGCGCGCACCTCGGTCGGGAACAGCTCGTTCGGGTAGAGCCACTGTAGGATGCCCGGCCCGCCGGAGAAGAACGCGTATATGCCGAAGGCCACGACGATGAGCGCCGCCGGCGCCTCGGGTGCCACGCCCGGCACCAGCAGGCCGACCGCCATGAGCGCGAGGCTGCCGATGAGCAGCGGCCGGCGCCCGAGCGAGTTCAGCCAGAACATCGCCGGGATGCTCCCGATGATGAAGAACACGCTGATGAGCGCTTCGCCGAGGATCGACATGCGGTCCGAGTGCAGACCGAAGGCGGCGAGGATCTGCGGGCCGAAGGTGTACATCGCGTACATCGGCACCACCTGGCACAGGATCAGCACCCCGACGTACAGCACCCGGCGGGAGTAGCCGGCCCGGAACACCGCCGCGAAACGGGTCTTCACCGGCTCCTCGTCGTCGAGCCCGACGTCCTCGCCGTAGACGCGGCGCACGGTGGCTCGCGCGGCGTCGATGTGCCCCCGCCGGGCGAGCCACCGTGGCGACTCGGGGATGCCGCGTCGACCGACGAGGAGGATCACGCAGGGCAGCACCGCGCTGCCGAGCATCCAGCGCCAGCCCTGGCCGACGTCAACGAGCGCGAACCCGACGAACGCCGCCACGGTCGCTCCGACGTACCACGCGATCGACACCACGCCCATTCCCGTGGCGCGAGCGCGCCTGGGCACGAACTCCGTGATCAGCGACGTCGCGATCGGATAGTCCGCGCCGACGAAGAAGCCCAGCAGCAGGCGCAGCGCGATGAGCTGCCAGGCGTTCGCGACGACGACGCTGGCGAGCGAGGCCACGCCGATCGCGATGACGTCGAAGATGAACATCTTGCGGCGCCCGAGGCCGTCCGTCAGCCGGCCGGCGAGGATCGAGCCGACGAAGATGCCCGCCAGGGACGCCGCGCCGACGAGCGCCTGGTCCGTTTCCGTCAGCCCGAGCGCCGGGCCGAGCTGGACGAGCGCGACACCGATGATCGACAGGGCGTAGCCGTCGAGGAACGAGCCGCCGCTGGAGAAGAGCACGACCTTCTTCAGGAACGGGCTCATCTCGACGTCGTCGATCGTGCGCCGCGTCGGCGCGACGCCCACCGGTACTACGTCCACTCGATGATGCCCCAGTTCAGATGTGGCTTCGCCGTCGGGTCGTTCGTGTCGACGAGGCGGAAGCGCAGCTCGTGCTCCCCCACCTGCCACAGCTGGGTGGTCAGGGTCGACCCGGGCAGCACGGGCGACGTGATCCGGGTCTTGAACCGCGTGAGCCGTTCCGGCTGCCCCGGCAGGAACGTCGCGATCGCATGGCGCATCACCACTCCCGCGTAGCTGATCGCGTGCAGGATCGGGCGCGGTTCGCCGTTCTGCGCGGCGTAGTCCCAGTCGATGTGCTGCGGGTGGAAGTCGCCCGACAGCCGGTAGATCAACGCCTGGTTCTCCGGGATCGTCTCGACGACCTCCCGGTCCGGGGCGCGGTCCGGCATGTCGACGATGTCCTTCGGTGCCGCCGGGCCGCCCCACCCGCCGTCGTAGATCAGGCAGTCCCAGCTCTCGTTGGTGAGCAGCAGGTTGCCGTCCGAGTCGTAGGTGTCGCCGACGTGCTGGGCCAGCAGGCCCTTGCCCTCGCCCCGGTCGTAGAGACCGGCGAGCCGCACCCTGGTCTCCAGGTGGTCGGCCATCTTCGTAATCGGCTGGTGAATGCGCAGATCGAAGCCCCAGTGCAGCGAGCCGGCGTAGTTGTAGCCGTAGTCGATGGTCCGCGTCACCTCGGAGTCGACGATCAGCATGGCGCCGAACATCGGCAGCACCGACACACGTGGTGCGCGAACATCGTGCTCGTTGACGTACTGCAGATCCTCCTTGCCGTCGATGCCGGCGCCGCAGCCGAGGGCGAACAGCTCCAGGTCGCGGAAGGTGTAGTCACGGACGAACGGGCCAAAGCTCTGGCCCACCATCTCGGTCTTGATCCGATTGATCGGTGCCATTACTTCTCCACTTCTGTGGGCGGCCGCATGGCCGGCACCGGCCGGCGCAGCAGCCGCTTCTCGATCTTCATGCTCTGGGTCCTCGGGAAGTCGTCGACGAACTCGACCTCGCTGGGCACCTTGAAGTCGATGAGCTCGCGGCGGCAGTAGTCGATGACGTCCTGGACGCTGAGACCGGACCCGGGCACGAGGCGGACGAAGGCCTTCACGGCCTCGTCGCGGATCGGATCGGGTACGCCGATCACGGCGGCCTCGGCGATCTCGGGATGGGCGGTGAGCACCTGCTCGAGCTCAGCCGCCGAGATGTTCTCGCCGGATCGCTTGATCACGTCGTGATCGCGGCCGACGTAATAGAACCATCCGTCGGGGTCGCGATAGCCGAAATCGTCGGTGCGCAGCCACCCGCCGGGCAACAGGACGCGTTCGGTCTCCGCCGCGTCGCGGTAGTAGCCGGCCATCAACGAACTCCCCGGCGTGCCCTTGATCCGGAGCTCGCCGACCTTCCCCGCGGCCAGCTCGTGGCCGTCGGTGCCGAAGACGCCCACCTCGTATCCGAGGCCGGGGCGCCCCACGGACGGCCATCGGCGTTCACCGACGGGTGGGTCGGTCAGCGCCCAGCCGATCGATTCCGTCGACCCGTAGGTGTTGAGCAGCCTGACTCCGAACCGCTGCTCGAAGGCGTCCTTCTCCGCGTCGCTCAGCCCCATGAAGAACAGGGCGTCCCGCACCCGGTTCGCGGAATCGAGCGGGTTCGGCGGCTGCAACAGCAGGGTCCGGACGATCATCGAGATGATCTGGATCAGGGTGGCGTCGCTGTCGCGCACCTGCGCCCAGAACCGGTGGGCGGAGTAGCCCTCGGCCAGGATCAGGCACGCGCCGGCGACCAGCACCGGCATCAGCGCGGCCAGCTGGAAGTTCGAGTGCCAGGCCGGCATTGGCGTGAACAGCCTGTCGTCCGGCCGCAGGCCCATCTCCCACACGCCGTAGTGGCCCGAGAACACCAGGTTCGCCTGGGTGACCATGACGCCCTTCGGGTCCGCGGTCGTGCCCGAGGTGTGCAGCAGCTCCGCGAGCGCGTCCGAGCCGACCGGTTCGCCGCCGGGAGGCAGCGGCGACGCCTGTCGGCAGGCGGCGGCGAAGTCGAGTGTGTCCGCGTGGGAGCCGGTGCCGCCGACCTCGACGAGGTGCGGACGGCCGTCGGCCCCGCCGCCGCGGTGCAGTGCCCGGTGCGCGTCGACGCGGCTCGTGTCCGCGATCGTCCAGGCCGGCGAGCAGGCCGCCGCCATCCGCGCGACCTCGGCCGGGCTCGCGCACACCGCGATCGGCACCGCGACAGCGCCGAGCTTCGCGAGGGCGAAGAAGCAGGTCACGAAGTCCGGGCTGTTCCGCAGTTGCAGGACGACCAGGTCGCGAGCGCCCACGCCCATCTCGGCGAGGGCGTTCGCGGCCCGGTTGATCCGGCAGTCGAACTCGCGGTACGAGAACTCCTGCCGCGACCCGTCGGCGTCGAGCCAGACCAGGAACGGCCGGTCCGGCCAGGCGCGCACCGCGCTGGCCCACAACGATCCCACGCTCTGCCCGCTGGCGATGTCGTTCACGATCCGACCAGACCACCTAGTGTGAGAGGGCTTTCGTGAGCGCGGGCAGCACGTCGTAGAGGTCGGCGACCACTCCCAGGTCCGCCTGAGCGAACACCGGGGCGTTCTTGTCCCGGTTGATCGCGACGATCACCTTGGCGTGGTTGACGCCGGCCATGTGCTGCACCTGGCCCGAGATGCCGACGGCCAGATAGAGGTCGGGGCGGATGGTGGCGCCGGACACCCCGACGTACCGCTCGGTGGGTAGCCAGCCGAGCCCCTCGGCCACCGGCCGGCTGCACGCCAGCTCGGCGCCGAGCGC